>JBGOVO010000156.1:0-8206 GCA_041478145.1 Methylomirabilia bacterium | reverse complement strand
TGGTCCGCGCCAGCAGCAGCATGAGGTCGGACTGGAGCACGCGCGAGATGAACATCTTCTGGCCGTTGACCACGTAGCGATCGCCCTTGCGTACCGCCGTGGTCTGCAGCTTGGTGGTGTCGGAGCCCGCGTTGGGCTCGGTGACGCCGAAGGCCTGCAGGCGCAGCTCGCCGGTGGCGAGCTTGGGCAGGTACTCGCGCTTCTGCGCGTCGGAGCCGTGCCGCAGCACCGTGCCCATGATGTACATCTGGGCGTGGCAGGCCCCCCCGTTGCCGCCCGCGCGGTTGATCTCCTCGAGGATGAGCGCGGCCTCCATGATGCCGAGCTCCCCGCCGCCGTACTCCTCGGGGATGAGCACCGCGAGGTAGCCGGCCTTGGTCAGCTCGTTGACGAAGGCCTCGGGGTACTCGCGCCGGGTGTCGAGGTCGCGCCAGTACTCGGCGGGGTATTGCTTGCACAGCTCGTAGACCGCGCTCTTGAGGGCCCGCTGCTCTTCCGTCAACGTGAACGTCATGTCCGCCATTGTTGTCCCCTCTTCCTTCTCGCCCCTCACCTTGGGGCCCCTCACCCTGGGGCCCCTCACCCTGCCCTCTCCCCTCTGGGGAGAGGGCAGGGTGAGGGGTGCCCTCGCTACTTGCCCTGGAATCTCGGCTTGCGCTTCTCGTTGAAGGCGCGCACGCCCTCGAGCCGGTCGTCGGTGGTCACCGTGTTGTTGTAGGCCTCGATGGCCAGCGCCATGCCCGTCTCCAGGTCGGTCTCGCCGCCCCAGTTGACCGCCTTCTTGGCCTGGCGCACCGCGATGGGCCCGTTGTCCGCGATGGTGGCGGCGATCTCCAGCGCCTTGGCCCGCGCCTGGCCCGCGGGCACCACGTGGTTGACGAGGCCGATCGCCTTGGCCTCGCGCGCGTCCACGCGACGGCCGGTGAAGATCATCTCCTTGGCCATGGGCGCGCCCAGGATGCGCGGCAGGAGCTGCGTGCCGCCCACGCCCGGGAAGATCCCGCGCGTGACCTCGGGCACCGCGAACACCGCGGTCTCGCCGCAGACGATGAGGTCGGAGAGCACGGCCAGCTCGCAGCCGCCGCCCATCGCGAAGCCCTCCACCGCCGCGATCACCGGCACGGGGCACCGCAGCACGCGCGCGGCGGCCGCCTCGAAGATCACGTGCTGGGCGCGCCACGTCTCGTCGGTCATCCCCTCGCGCTCCTTGAGGTCGCCGCCCACGCAGAACGCCTTGCTGCCCGCGCCGGTGAAGACCACCGCGCGGACCGCGCGGTCCCAGTGCAGTCCCTCGAAGCAGCGCAGCAGGTCCTCGCCCATGGCGGTGTTCATGGCGTTGAGCGCTTCCGGCCGGTTCAGCTCCACCGTGACGACGTGGCCGTCGCCCGAGGCGGTGACGTTGAGCGTCCTATAGCTGGATGACATGGCGCTCCGCGAGCTCCCGGATGGTGGCGGCGTCGTAGCCCAGCTCGGCCAGGACTTCGGCCGAGTGCTCCCCGAGCAGCGGCGGTACGCGCGTCGCGGCCGGGCGCTCGCCGTCCCACTTGATCGGCAGCGCCACCTCGCGGTAGTCGGCCACGCGCGGGTGCTTGACGGTCGGCAGCATGCCGCTGGCCTCCGTCTGCGGCTCGGTCGCGACCTGGTCCATGGTGGACACGCGCGCCGACGGGACGCCGGCCCGCTGCAGCCGGTCCAGGACGTCCTGGGCGGTCAGGCCGCGCGTCACCGTCGACAGGGCCGCCTGCAGCGCGGCGCGATGCTCGACCCGGCGCGGGTTGTCGACGAAGCGCGGGTCGCGGGCCAGGTCGGGCACGCCGAGCGCGGCGGTCGTCTTGACGAAGAGCGCGTCCGAGGCGGCCAGGATCATCACCCAGCCGTCGGCGACCGGGAACGCCTCGTAGGGGACGATCATGGCGGTGCCCGAGCCCTGCGGCCGCGGGACTTCGCCGGTCGCGAAGTAGTGGCTCATCTGGAAGGCCGACCACGCGAGCGCGGTGTCGAAGAGCGCGGTCGTCACGTGCGCCCCGCGGCCGGTGCGGTCCCGCTCGCGCAGGGCCGCCATGATCCCCATTACCGCCCACATGCCCGTGCCCATGTCCACCACGGACACCGGGACGCGGGCGGGCGGCTGGCCGGGATGTCCGTTGATCGACATGATGCCGCCGTAGGCCTGCATCAGCGGATCGTAGCCGGGCCGATCCTTCATCGGGCCCTCGCTGCCGTAGGCGGTGACGGAGCAGTAGACCAGGCGCGGGTTGAGCGCGGCGACGCGCGGCCAGTCGAGGCCGAGCTCGTCCACCGCGCCCGCCCGCAGCGACTGCACGAAGACGTCCGCGCGGCCCAGGAGCCGCTCGACCACCGCGCGCCCGTCGGCGGCCTTGAGATCCACCGCCAGGCTCCGCTTGTTGCGGTTCACGCTCATGAACGTCGCGCTCTCGTGCCCCCAGAAGGGCGGGCCCCAGGCGCGCGCGTCGTCACCGCGGCCGACGCGCTCCACCTTCACGATCTCCGCCCCCAGGTCGCCCAGGATCTGGGTGCAGTAGGGGCCGGCGACGTTCTGGGTCAGATCGGCGACGAGGAGCCCGGCGAGGGGCGCGTTCATGGGGAACTGATTATAGCCGAGGGGGAGAGGGGAGGGGGTCTAGAGGCTGGCCCGGCGCCCCTGGTGGTAGTGCTCCAGCTCGCGATTGGCGCGCATCACCGTCTCCAGCCGCTCGACGACATCCCCGATCTTGCCGCCCGGGATCGTGAAGTAGAGCTCGTCGTCGCCGAGCCCGGTGTAGACCCGGTTGCCGATGCAGCCGAGGCTCGTGACGCCGCCCGGGCCGCCGAGGACCGCCGGGATCATGGCGCACGCGGGCCGGCCCATCGCGGCGCCGTCGCCCGCGAGGCCGGCCGCGAGCGCGGCCTCGGCCACCAGCATGATCTGGCGCGCACGGCCGCGCACCAGCACCACGTCGGGCGGGGCGGGGGCCTCGGCGAGCGGCGCGTAGACCGCCACCCGGAACGGCTCGGCGCGACGCGGGAGCGCGGCGACTTCCTCCATGCGGAGGTACTGGAGCCCCACCATGGTGCCGACCACGCCCTCCAGCTCCTTCGCGCGCTCGGGCGGCAGCGCCACGCCGTGGGTGTAGGAGCCCACCGGGCAGTTGTAGTGATCGGCGGCCTCGGTGTAGAAGACGGCGCCCTCGGCGGCCTGCTTCCAGTAGGCGCAGCCGGCGGGGCCCGCCTTGGCGACCCGCGGGACGCCGGCGGGCGCGGAGGCGGGGAAGGACACCGCCACCGGTGCCGCGGTCAGGCCCAGCAGCTCCACCATCCGTCGTCCCGCGGTGCGGGCATCCATGATCGGCTCCTCAGGGGACTCGGGCCCGGAAGGTGAAGCCGACGCGCACTTCGTTGCCGATGGGGTTCAGGAACGAGTTGTAGTTCATCGCGTACTCGCCGCGGTTGACGATGATCTCGCCGGAGGCGACGAGCGCGGTGTTCGTGGCCTGCACGTCCACCGGCACCGCGATCTCCCGCGTCACGCCGTGCAGCGTGAGCCGGCCCACCACCGTGGCCCGGCGGCCCGCCGACTCGACCCGCACGCTCTGGAATACGATGGTCGGGAAGCGCTCCACCTCGAAGAAATCGGCGCTGCGGAGGTGCCGGTCGCGCATCTCGATGCCGGTGTCGAGGGAGGCCGCGTCGATGGTGAGGGTGATCCGCGCGCCGGTGATGACGGCCGGATCCACCACCACGTCGCCGCTGAGCCGCGCGAAGTGCCCGTCCGCGTTCATCAGGCGAGAGGTCGCCCGGAACGTGATCTCGCTGGCCTCGGGCTGGATGCGGAAGCGCAGCGGGTCGGCCGCCGTGGGACCCGCCCACGCGAGCACGGCCAGCGCGAGCACGGCCAGCGCGAGCCGGCGGGTGGCGGATGGTCGAGACACGGCCCCTAGTATCGCGCATCCCGGGACGGCGCGGGCGCGGTTTCCCCCCGGATGAACGCCCGACAATTCGAGCCGGGCGCGGCGACCCGGTAGTGTAGGCTCGCCGCAGAGAGAGGCGCCCGAACCGTGTTCGCGGTCACATTCGTGCTCGGCCTGCTCCTATCCATGGTCGCCCTCGTCCTCTCGCTGATCGCCATGCTCGGGGTGCGCGCGCGGCGATGGCCGGAGGGCGCGGACGCGCGCATGGCCGCGCTCGAAGAGCAGGTGCGCGGGCTGCTCTCCCGTGTCGGTCCCGCCGCCGCGCCGCCGCCGGAGATGGTCGCGCCCCCGGCGCCGCCCGCGGCCGACGTCGCCCCCGTGCCCGCGCCGCCGCCGCCCGCCGAGGTCCCGGCCCCGCCGCCCTCCCGCCCCGCGCTCGACCTCGAGCAGCGCATCGGCGCGCGCTGGACCACGTGGGTCGGCATCGTCGTCATCCTGGTGGCGGTCGCGCTCTTCCTCAAGTGGGCGTTCGACAACGACTACCTCGGCCCCGGTACGCGGGTCGGCGTCGGGATCGCGGGCGGTCTGCTCATGCTGCTGGGCGGGCTCGTGCTCCATCGGCGACGGGACGTGCCCTATCTGAGCGAGGGTCTGGCCGGGGGCGGCCTCGGGGTGCTCTATCTCTCGCTCTTCGCGGCGCACGCGCTCTATAGCCTGCTCGGTGCGGGCGCCGCGTTCGCCGCGATGTTCGTGGTCACGCTGCTGGGAAGCCTCGTGGCGGTGCTGAGCAGCCGGCTGAGCACGGCCGTGCTCGCGGTGGTCGGCGGGCTCCTCACGCCGGTGCTCCTGCAAGTGGAGCAGCCCGACGAGCGCAATCTGCTCGCATACCTGCTGGTGCTCGACGCGCTCGCGCTGCTTGTCGCGCGCTTCCGCACCTGGGCCGCGCTCAACCGGCTGGCCTGGGCCGGCACCGCGCTGCTCGTCCTGCCGACCTTGCTGCGGGAGCCCCAGGCCCCGCATCCGCTGGCGCGACTGCTGCTGCTGTCGGCGATCTTCCTCGTGTTCCTCGGCGCGCCGCTCTTCCGCGAGCGCGCCCTCGGCCGGCGCGGCGAGCAGATCGACCTGATCCTGGTGGTCGCCAACGCCGCCGCCTACTTCGGAGCGGTCTACGCCACGCTCGAGGCGTGGCGGCCGAGCGCCGAGGGCGCCTACGCGCTCGTCCTGGCGGTGCTGTACCGGCTGGTGGCCGCCGACTACGCCGGGCGCGTACCGGACGATGAGGTCACGGTGACGGTGCACGAAGGGGTGGCGTGGACCTTCCTCAGCCTGGCCATCCCCCTGGCCCTCGACGGGCCATGGGTGACCCTGGCGTGGGCGGTCGAGGGCGTGATGCTCCTGTGGCTCGCCTCCCGGGCGCCGGCGCCGGTCGCGGCATGGGGCGGGGTCGCGGCCCTGCTGCTGGCGGGTCTGCAAGCCATCGCGGTCGATCGCTACTGGTCGACCGACACCGTGCCGGTGTGGAACCTGACCTTCCTGATCGACGTCCTGGTCGTGGTCGGCCTCGTGGTGGGAGGCCGGCTGGCCGGGTACGCCGCGGGTGCACGGCGTCCGAGCCCCGAGGCCCTGAGGGCCATCCTCTGGGTCGCCGCCGCCGCGACCCTGGCCGTGCTGTTCTGGCGGGAGCCCCCCGGGTTCTGGCCAGCCACCCTGCTCACGCTCGAGATCCTGGTCATGGGTGGCTTGGCCAGGGTGTCGGCGTCTCCGGCGCTGGGGGTGGCCATGCCGCTGCTGGCGGCGGTCCTGGTGGCTCGCGTCCTGGTGGCCGACGACTACCTAGCCAGAGGGGCGGCCGAGTCCCTCGTGAGCCTGTCGCTCCTCTCCCGGGTGGGGGCGTGCGTGGCCATCGGCCTGGCCGGCGGTGGTCTGGCGCGAGCGGCCCACCCTGCCGCTCGCCTCGTCGGGCGGGTGCTATCGGGGGCGGCCGGCTTGATCCTGCTCTTCGTGCTCAGCATCAACTGGACGCGCTACCAAGAGGAGCTCCAGGCCGCCGCCCGAGCGGCGGGACGGAGCCAGGCCGTGGGCGAGCTGCGATGGCGGACCCAGGTCGGACTGTCAGTTTTCTGGACTCTGTACGCGGCGGTCGCACTCGGCTGGGGCTTCCTGCGGGCGAACCCGGCCGTCCGGTACGCTGCCCTGGCCCTCTTGGGCCTAACCGTCTTCAAGGTGTTTGTCGTGGATCTCGCCGCGGTGAAGACGGCGTACCGGATCCTCTCCTTCCTGGTCCTGGGTATCGTCCTGTTGCTCGTGAGCCTCACGTATCAGAAGCTCCGGTCTCAAAGGTCGTAGAACTGATGAAAAGCGTTTAGATAGTTATATACTCTGGTCGGTCATGGACGACCCTGGGGCTGCTTCCGATGTGTTCGAGCTCAACTCAGGCCGCCTCTGCCTCGATTTCGCCAACACGGTTCGGGCGAGACCTCTGAGTCTGAAGATAGAGTATATAAAGACTTATCGTGATCTTCTGACGTGGGGCCGGCAGGCGACCATCCTGACGCCCGGCGAGGCCGCGACGGTCGAGGAGGAGGCGCGGCGGCATCCGCGCCGGGCCGCCGACTCCCTGACTCGAAGCCTCGCGGTTCGCGAGGCGATCTATGCCATTTTCTCGGCACGCGCGGCGGGTCTGCGGGCTCCCGCGGGAGATCTCCGGACCCTCAATCAGGCGATCGGTCGGACCATGGCGCACGCCGGACTGAGCTCGGTCGCGGGGCACTTCGAGTGGAGCTGGCCGGAGGCGCCCCTCGATCTCGACCGCGTCGCGTGGTGGGTGACGCGGTCGGCGGCGGAGCTGCTGACCTCACCCAGCCTAACCTTCGTTCGAGAGTGCGCCGGGTACGACTGTGGGTGGCTCTTTATGGATACGACCAAGAATCGGAGCCGACGGTGGTGCGACATGAGCACCTGCGGCAACCGCGCCAAAGGTCGTCGGCACTATGAGCGCCGCCGGGCCGGCGGTGGAGACCGGCGCGCCGAAGGCTAGCGCGTCGGTCGACGTGAACGGCTTGGCGACCACGAACTGGATGCCGTGCCGTTCGATCTTTTGCGGCTCGAGCTGATCGCCGAAGCCCGTGATGAGGCCGATCGGCGCATGGGGGAAACGCTCGCGGCAGGCCGTGGCGACCTCCCAGCCCGAGATGCCCGGCATGGCCAGGTCGGTGGGCACGAGGTCTATCGGTTCCGCCTGGATCCGCGCCGGCGCAGTCATGCCGTCCGGGGCTTCGATGACCAGGCAGCCGCTCTCCCGGAGGAGATCCGCCAGCGACCGGAGGATCTCGCGATTGTCCTCCGACCTGGATCTCCCCGCCGTGCCGGGCCACGATACCCCAGACCACCGCCAGGCCGAGCCCATTGCCCTGGGCGCCCTTGGTGGTGAAGAAGGGCTCGAACACCCGGCGCCGGGTCTCCTCGGACATGCCGCACCCCGAGTCGTCGGCCCGGATCACGACGGGTCCCCCCTCGGAGGCGGACCGGAGCGTGAACCGGCCGCCGGCGGGCGCGCGGCCCCGCTTACCGCGAGCCGGTCAGTTGCGCGCGCGCGAGCGCGGCCCCCGCGGCGAGCGCGCGGACCTTCTGGTTGCACATGTAGCGAGGCGACCAGCCGAAGCCGCAATCGGGATTGACGGAGAGCCTCTCGGGGCGGCAGACCGTGAGCACCCGGCGGATGCGGCCGGCCACGTCGTCCGGGCTCTCCGGATTGAAACCCTTCACGTCGACGACCCCGGCGCCCAGCTCGCGATCCTGGCCGTACTCCTTCCAGAGATCCAGCTCGGAGAATTCCCGGCCCGCGAACTCGAGCACGAGCTGGTCCGCGCGGGCCTTCAGCACTCCCGGGAAGTAGGGCCGGTAGGACCGGTCGAAGCGGGACCGGCCGAAGCGGTTGCCGAAGCAGATGTGGAAGGCGAGCTTGGCCTTCACGCCCTCGGTGGCCAGGTTGAAGAGGCGCGCCATCTCCTCGCCGCTCACGTTGCCCCGGGCCGGCTCGTCGAGCTGGATGAAGTCGGCGCCGGCCTCCACGAGGCCGCGCAGCTCCGCGTTGATGACCTCCGCGAAGCGCTCCGCCACGTCGACCACGCCCTTGTACATCTTGCCGGGATGGATGCGCGAGCCGAAGGTGAGCGGCCCCGCGCAGGTGGCCTTGGTCGCCTTCGAAGTGTGCTCCTTCAGGTACTCGAACTCCTTCACGATGCCCAGCCCGCCCTCGGGCGTCTCGATGCGCCCGGTGGCCTCGTAACGCGTCTGCT
>JBGOVO010000212.1:0-6919 GCA_041478145.1 Methylomirabilia bacterium | reverse complement strand
GGCGCGAGCTTGAGGAGCGCGTCAACTCACTGCCCAAGCTCGATCCGGATCGACGCCGTTTTCAGCACGTGTACCTCTCCGCGGGTCTCGACGTCGTGCTCGATCCGCACGGACGCATCCAGATCCTGCAGGACTATCGCGAGCGCGCCACGCTCGCGAAGAACGTCGTGATCATCGGCATGATGGATCACTTCGAGATCTGGGACGGGGATCGCTGGTCGCACTACCAGCGCGAGCAGGCCGGCCCCCTCGACGACCTCCGCGAGCGCCTCGCCGCGAAAGGCGTCTAGCCATGCGGGCCGAACGGAACGACCGCGCGATCCACCAACGGCATGACGGCGGAGCAGTGGCAGGGCGAGGCGCAGCCGAAGGCGAGCCGAGCGCATTTGAAAGAGATGCTTCCGGTAGCAGCAGGAAAGAGCCCGAACACGAAAGCGCACAGCACGTCCCGGTTCTCGCAGACGAAGTGACGTTTCTCTTGCGCCCCCGCCGCGGGGGCTGGGTGGTGGACGGGACCATCGGCATGGGTGGACACGCAGAACAGCTCCTGGAACACGCGGGCGGCGACACGCGCCTGCTCGGCATCGACCGCGATCCCGACGCGCTCGCGCGCGCGGCGCGGCGGCTCGCGCGCTTCGGCGCGCGCGTCGTGCTCCAGCACGGCAGCTTCCGCCACCTGGGCGCGCTCGCGACGCGCGCGGGCGTGGAGCGCGCCACCGCGGTGCTCCTCGATCTCGGTCTCTCGTCCTACCAGATCGACGAATCGGGCCGCGGCTTCTCCTTTCAGGGCGAGGAGCCTCTCGACATGCGCTTCGATCCCAGTGAAGGTCCCACCGCGGCCGAGCTGCTCGGCCGGCTGCCCGCCGAGGAGATCACGCGCTGGCTCGCCGAGTACGGCGAGGAGCGGCACGCGCGGCGCATCGCGCGCGCGCTCGTCGAGCAGCGCCGCCGGGCGCCGGTGGCCACCGCGGCCGACCTGGTGTCGGTGGTGAAGCGCGCGGTGCCGCGGGCCGCCTGGTCCAAGCGCACCCACGTGGCCACGCGTACCTTCCAGGCGGTGCGCATGGCGGTCAACGACGAGCCCGGCGCTCTCGCGGAGGCCCTGCCGCAGGCGGCCGCGCTCCTCGAGGACGGCGGCCGGCTGGGTGTCATCTCCTTCCACTCGGGCGAGGACCGGGTGGTCAAGCGCGCGTTTCGCGCGCTCGCGGGCCGGGGCTTCGTCGAGCTCGAGCCCACGCCGGTGACCGCGGGCCGCGAGGAGACGGCCCAGAACCCGCGCGCCCGTAGCGCGAAGCTGCGCGTGCTCGCGCGGCAGGAGGCGGCATGAGCACCCGAGCCGATGTCCGGCGCGTTCCGCAGTCCGCGTGGAGTCGCGAGCATCGCGCCCGGCAGCCGGAGGCCGTGCGCCGGCACCGGGAGAGCGATCGCCGCCGCCTCCGGTCCATGGCCAACGCGGTGATCGCCGCCGGCCTCGGGGTGACCCTGGTGCTCGGGGTGGTGGGCCTGCGCGTGCAGCAGGTGCGCCTCTCGTACCGGCTGGATGCGCTGCGGCAGAGCCGCGCCGAGATCGAGGAGACCATCCGGCGCCTCCGGGTGGAGACGGCGACGCTCAAGTCGCTGTCGCGCATCGACGGCAAGGCGCGCGCGGAGCTCGGCATGGTGCCCCCCGGCCCCGACCAGGTGCGGCTCGCGCGCGAGTTCGTCGCGGGCGGCCGCGGCGCCGCCGTGCTCGATCGGCGATCCGTGGCGGCCGAGCGGGCCACGACCCGGAACCTCGGAGTCCGCTAGCGGGATCGCATGACGGAGCTCCGAACCCGGGCGCTGATCTTCGCCGCGTGCCTCGCCTGTGCCTTCCTCGGGCTCCTCGGCCGGCTGGCCTATCTGCAGGTCGTCAAGCACGACGAGTACGCGCGCCTCGCCGAGAACCAGCACGCCAAGACCGTCCCGCTCCGCCCGAAGCGCGGGCCCATCCTCGACCGCGCCGGGCAGTCCCTCGCGGTCTCCTCCCGCGCCGACACGCTCTACGTCACGCCCGGGAAGGTGGAGGACGCCGGCCGCCTCGCCGGCCGCCTGGCCCCGATCCTGGGCGAGCCGGCCCGCGACGTGGCCCGCAGGCTCACGGTGGCGAAGAAGTTCGCCCCGGTGCGGCGGCGCCTCACCCCGGACATGGCGCGGGCGGTGCGCGAGCTGCGGGATCCCGCGCTCACGCTGGTGGACGACAGCCTGCGGCTCTATCCGAACCGCGAGCTGGCCGCGCAGCTCGTCGGCTTCGAGGGCGCCGAGGGCAAGGGGCTGGCGGGGGTCGAGCAGGCCTGGGACGCGCACCTGGCCGGCGTCGAGGGCCGCGCGGTGATCGAGCGGGACGCCCTCGGCCGCGAGGTGACCGGCGCGCCCATCGTGCTCAAGCCGTCGGTGGCGGGGCAGGGCATCATGCTCACGATCGACGCCACGCTGCAGTACCTGGCCGAGAAGGAAGTGGACGCGGCGTGGCGGCGCACCCGGGCCAAGTCGGCGATGGCGGTGGCGATGGATCCGCGCACCGGCGAGATCCTGGCCATGGCGATCCGGCCCACGTTCAACCCGAACAGCTTCGGGAGCGCCACCGACGACGATCGTCGAGCCCGCGCCGTCACGGACCCCTTCGAGCCCGGCTCCACCTTCAAGGTGATCATGGCGGCCGCCGCGCTCGAGGAGGGCGTGGTGCGGCCCACCGACCGCGTGTACGGCGAGAACGGCGCCATCACGGTGGCGAACGCGACCATCCACGACTGGAAGAAGTACGGCTGGCTCACCTTCACCGAGGTGCTCCAGAACTCCTCCAACGTGGGCGCCATCAAGGTCGGGCTCTCGCTGGGCCGCGAGCGCTACTACCGGTACATGACCGCGTTCGGCTTCGGAGCGCCGACCAGTCTGGGCCTGCCCGGGGAGAGCCGCGGCCTGCTCCGCCCGCCCGCGCAGTGGTCCGGGCTTTCGCTCGCCACCATGTCGATCGGCCAGGAGATCTCGGTGACCGCGGTGCAGATGGTGGCCGCCTTCTCGGCGGTGGCCAACGGCGGCCGCCTCATGCAGCCGCAGATCATCCGCGCGGTGCTGGACGCCCAGGGGCGCGAGCTGCGCTCGTTCGAGCCCCGGGCGGTGCGCCAGGTCATCAGCCCCGAGACGGCGCGGACCCTCACCGAGATGATGGTGAACGTGGTGAAGAACGGCACCGGCCACAACGCGGCCATCCCCGGCTACGACGTCGCGGGCAAGACCGGCACCGCCCAGAAGATGGATCCCGCGACGAAGCGCTACTCGCGCGCGCCGGGCGTGCTCTCGTTCGTGGGCTTCGTGCCCGCCGACGATCCCCGGCTGGCCATGATCGTGCTGCTCGACGAGCCCAAGAACGAGAAATGGGGCAGCGAGGCGGCGGCGCCCATCTTTGCCTCCATCGGCCGGGAGGCCCTCCGCTATCTCAACGTGCCGCCGCGTGACAGCAGCCCGGTCCCCATCGTGCGCGGGGAGATGGCGGCCGTCGCGCCGTCGCTCCCGCGCGCCGAGGCCGCGCCGGCCACGGCCTCGCCGGTGATCGGGGCTCCCGCGCTGCCGGCCGCCCTCGCGGAAGAGGCGGCGGCCGGCGGCGAAGGGCAGCCCGTCATGCCCCGGCTCGGCGGGCTGTCCCTGCGGCAGGCCATGGAGGCCCTCGCGCCGTACGGGGTCCGTCTCGAGATCGCCGGCCGCGGCGTGGTGACGGGCCAGTCGCCGCTCCCCGGCGCGCCCCTCCCCGCGGGCGCCGTGTGCCGGCTGCATCTGGCGCCCCAAGCCGGCCGGAGCAGCGGCGCGGTGGCCGCGAGCCTACAGCCGTGAGGACATGAGCGACACGCCCGTGCCCACCACCACGCTGCTCGAGGCACTGCCGGACAAGACGGTGCTGGGCACCCTGCCCGGCCGCGTGACCGGCGTGGCCTACGATTCGCGGAAGGTCACGGCGGGCGAGCTGTTCGTGGCGATCCCGGGATTCAAGCAGGACGGCCGGCGCTTCGCCGCCGAGGCGCTCGGGCGCGGGGCCGCCGCGGTCGTCGCCGAGGGCGCCGATCCGCTGCCGGGCAGCGCGACGGCGCGCATCCTGGTCCCCTCCTCGCGCGAGGCCCTGGCGCGGCTCGCCGATGCCTACTACGGCCATCCCTCGCAGCGGCTCACGGTGGTCGGCATCACCGGCACCAACGGCAAGACCACGACGTCGCTGCTGGTGGAGGCGCTCCTGGGCGCGGGCGGGCGGCCCACCGGGGTGATCGGCACCATCCAGTACCGCGTGGGCGCCCTGGCGGAGGCGGCGAGTCAGACGACGCCGGAGGCCCTGGAGCTGCAGGCCTTGCTCGCCCGCATGGTGCAGGCCGGTGTGGGCGGGGCCGCGATGGAGGTGTCCTCCCACGCCCTGGCGCTGCACCGGGTGGACGGCATCGAGTTCGACGTGGCCGTGTTCACCAACCTCACCCAGGACCACCTCGACTTCCACCGGACGCTCGAGGCCTATCGCGACACGAAGGCCCGGCTGTTCGCGCTGCTCGCCGCGGGCAAGAAGCCTCGCCGGGCCGCGGTGGTGAACGTCGACGACCCGGCGGGCGCCGCCATGATCGCGGCCGCCGCCGCCGACGCGCGCGTGCGGATCCTGTCGTTCGGCTTCCACGAGCGGGCCGAGGTGCAGCCGCGGCGCTGGGAGTCGGGCATGGACGGCATCCGGCTCGAGGTCATTTCTTCCCACTCGTCCCACGGGGCGATCGAGATCACCTCGCCGCTGGTCGGCGAGCACAACGTGATGAATCTCCTGGGGGCCGTCGGCGTCGGACTGGCCCTGGATATGGAGCCCCGGCAGATCGGTCGCATCCTCTCGCAGGTGGCCACGGTACCGGGACGGTTCGAGCGGGTGGAGGCCGGTCAATCGTTCATGGTGGTGGTCGACTACGCGCACACCCCCGATGCCCTCGAGCGCGTGCTGACCACCGCGCGCAAGCTGCTGGCGCCGGGCGGCCGGCTCGGCGTCGTGTTCGGCTGCGGCGGCGACCGCGACCGCACCAAGCGGCCCATCATGGGCGGCATCGCGGCGCGGCTCGCCGACCGGGCGTGGGTGACGTCCGACAACCCGCGCAGCGAGTCGCCCGAGGCCATCCTGGCCGAGATCGAGACCGGGATCCCGCCGGAGGCCGCGGGCCGTCACGAGTCCATCGCCGATCGCGGGCAGGCCATCGTGGGCGCGGTGGCCTGGGCGCGCGAGGGCGACGTGGTGGTCATCGCGGGCAAGGGGCACGAGACCTACCAGATCATCGGGGGCGAGGTGCTGCCCTTCGACGACCGGGAAGTGGCGCGGACGGCGCTCGTCGAGCGCGGCGGCTCCGGAGGACGGGCATGGCGGCGCTGAGCGTCGAGGACGTGGTCCGCGGCACCCAGGGCGCCCTCGTGGCGGGTGACCTGGGCGTGCCGGTGACCGGCGTGAGCATCGACAGCCGCACGCTCGGCATCGGCGAGGCCTTCTTCGCCATCCGCGGACCGAACCGCGACGGGCACGGCTACCTGCGCGACGCCGCCGCGCGCGGCGCCGCGTGCCTCGTCGTCCACAACCTGCCCGACGACCTGCCCCCGTCGGTGCCGACCATCCTGGTGGACGACACCACCCGCGCCCTCGGGCGGCTGGCCGCCTATCACCGGGCGCGCTTCACGGGGCCGGTGGCCGCGGTGACCGGCTCCAACGGCAAGACCACGACCAAGGAGATGATGGCGGCGGTGCTCGCGGCGCTGGGCCCCGTGCTCAAGCCGGAGGGCAGCTTCAACAACCAGTGGGGTCTGCCCCTGACCCTGCTGCGCCTCGGCCCGGAGCACCGGGCCCTCGCGCTGGAGCTCGGGGCGAACACGCCCGGTGAGATCGAGGCGCTCGCCGCGATCAGCCGCCCCACCGTGGGCGTGGTCACGGTCGTGCAGGGCGCCCACACCGAGGCCTTCCGCTCCCTGGACGGGGTGGCCGCCGAGAAGAGCGCCCTCGTCCGGGCGATCCCCAAGGACGGCGTGGTGGTGCTCAACGCGGACGACCCGCGCGTGCTCGCCATGCGCGAGCAGAGCCGCGCGCGGGTCATCTACTACAGCGTCCGGCCGGGCGCCGACGTGCACGCGGTCGGCCCGGCCGAGGACGGTCGCGACGGCCTGCGCTTCACGCTCGCGGTCGGCGCGGCGACGCGCCCGGTGCGGCTCGCCTTCGCGGGCCGGCACAACGTCACCAACGCCCTCGCCGCGGCCGGGGTGGGGCTCGCGCTGGGCCTGTCGCTCGAGCAGATCGCCCACGGCCTCGAGACGGCGCGCCCGGCCAAGGGGCGCTGCGTGTGGCGGCGGGCGGGGCACCTCCTGATCCTCGACGACACCTACAACGCCAATCCCGGGTCGGTGAGCGCGGCCCTCGACACGCTGGCCGCCGGGTCGGCCGCGCGCCGTCGGATGGTGGTGCTGGGCGACATGCTGGAGCTGGGCGAGGTCAGCGAGACCGCGCACCGCGAGATGGGCCGCGCGGTCGCCGCCTCCGGGGCCTCCGAGTTCCTCGGCCTGGGCCGGTGGGCGCAGGTGGCGGTGGAGGGCGCGCGACAGGCGGGGCTCGCGGAGAGCCATCACGTGACCACGTTCGAGGACACGGTGGCGCTGCTGCTCAAGCGGCTGGCGCCCGGCGACGCGGTCCTCGTCAAGGGCTCCCGGGGCATGCGCATGGAGCGCGTGGTGGACGCGCTCGTGGCCCGCTTCGGAGGAGATGATGCCTGATGCTCTACGAGCTGCTGGTGCCGCTGGCCAAGTACCACACCGCCTTCAACGTGTTCCGGTACATCACGTTCCGGACCGCGATGGCGACGGTCACCGCGCTGGTGATCTCGTTCATCCTGGGCCCCTGGTTGATCACCCGGCTGCG
>JBGOVO010000430.1:0-3093 GCA_041478145.1 Methylomirabilia bacterium | reverse complement strand
GGATCAGGCCCTCCGGCACCGTGAGATAGCCCAGCTCCTGCGCCACCGCTACGTTCGTCATCATGCTCTTGCCGAGCAGGGCGACATTGCGATGGCAGTGCGCCGCTAGATCCAGCACCTGCTGGATGCGGTGGATGTGGGAGGCGACGGTGGCCACGATGATGCGCCCCGGCGCCTCCGCGAAGCGGCCCGCGAGCGCCTGGCCCACGAGGGTCTCGGAGCCGGTGTGCCCCGGCCGGCCGACGTTGGTCGAGTCCGAGCAGAGCACGAGCACGCCCCGCTCGCCGAGCGCGGCGAAGCGCGAGTAGTCGGGCTGCTGGCGGTCCACCGGATTCGGGTCGAGCTTGAAGTCGCCGGTGTGGACCACGGTGCCGACGGGCGTCTCGATGGCCAGGCCGATGCCGTCCGCGATGGAGTGGGTGACGCGGATCGGCTCCACCGTGAAACCGCCGAGGGTGATCCGGTCGCCCGGCGCGTAAGGCCGCAGATCCGCCTGCTCCAGGAGCCCGTGCTCGGCCAGGCGATGCTGCGCGATGGCCAGCGTGAGCCGCGTGCCGTACACCGGGACCGGGAAGTCGCGGAGCAGATACGAGAGCGCCCCGATATGGTCCTCGTGGCCGTGGGTGAGCACCACCCCGCGGAACGCCTCGCGCCGCTCCCGGAGATACGAGAAGTCCGGGATGGCGAAGTCCACCCCGGGCATCTCGTCGTCCGGGAAGAGCAGGCCGCAATCCACCGCGAGGATGTCCGGGCCGCACTCGACGAGCATCATGTTGAGCCCGATCTCGCCCAATCCGCCCAGCGGGATGAGCCGGACGGCCGGCTCGGAGGGCACGTCGATCGGAACGGGCTCTGGCCTGTAAGTGGTGTTCACGGCGGCCTTTTGATCCTACCACCGGGCCCTAGCCGGGCCCAAGGAACTGGGCGCAATCAGGGTTCGGACGGAGACTGCGCCGCTAGCCGCGCGAACTCGGCGAGCGACAGGGTCTCGGCGCGGCGGCCGGGATCGATGCCGGCGGCCTGGGCCAGATGCCGGGCGCGCTCGGCGGAGAGTGAGAGGCCCGCGGCCAGCGCATTGGCCAGGCTCTTCCGCCGCTGGCCGAATGCGGCGCGCACCACCGCGCCGAAGCGGGCGGGATCGGCGACCGGCACGGGCGGCGCGCGGTGGGGCGTGAGATACAGCACCGCCGAGTCCACCTGGGGCGGCGGGCTGAACGCGCCGGGCGGCACCGTGAAGGCCAGCCGCGCCGCGGCCGCCACCTGGGTCAGCACCGACAGCGCGCCGTAGGTCTTCCCGCCGGGCCCGGCCGCCACGCGCTCGGCCACTTCCTTCTGGAGCATCAGCGCCATCTCGTCGATCGCCCGGCCCGCCTCGACCAGCGCCGCGAGGATCGGCTTGCCGACGCTGTACGGCAGGTTGCCTACCACGAGCACGCGCCCGGCGGGATCGGGTGCGAGTGCGCGCAGGCCCGCGTAGTCGAACTGGCGCGCGTCCGCCTGGCGGATCTCGACCTGCGGCGACGCGGCGAAGCGCTCCTGCAGGGCCGCGGCCAGCGCGGCATCGATCTCGAGGGCCAGCAGCCGGCCGGCGCGGGCGGCCAGCGGCTCGGTGAGCGCGCCGCGCCCCGGCCCGATCTCGACGACCAGATCGCGCGCGGTCGGCGTCACCAGCTCCAGGATGCGGTCGGCGACCGAGCGGTCGCGCAGGAAGTGCTGGCCGAGGGCGCGCGTGCGGCCGCGGGTGGCGGGCCGCCGCGGCAGCGCGCGCGGCACCGCGGCGCGCGCGTTCCGCCGCGGGCTCACCGCCGCCGCGCCTGGTGCTGCCGCAGGTCCTCGAGGAGCGAGCGGTAGACCTCGCGCACGCGCACTTCCGTCTGCGCCCGCGTGCCCGAGTTGTCGATGACGTAGTCGCCGGAGCGAGCCTTGACGGCCAGCGGCATCTGGCTCGCGGTGCGCGCCCGCGCGGCCGCCTCCGAGGAGCCGTCGCGCTCCGTGAGCCGCCGGAGCTGGGTGGCGGGGTCCGTGGTCACGACCACCACGCGGTCCATGTTCTTCATACCGCCGGACTCGACGAGGAGTGACGCGTCCCAGATCAGGATGCCGTCGAAGCCCGCCCGCTCGAGATCCGCCATGATCTTCTCGAAGCGCGCCCGGATCGCCGGGTGGGTGATGGCCTCGAGCCGCTTCCGCTTGGCCGCGTCCGGGAAGACGATCTCGCCCAGGCGCGCGCGGTCGAGCTGGCCGTCGGGCTGGAGAACCTCCGGGCCGAACTCGGCCACGATCTGCTT
Source organism: Methylomirabilia bacterium (assembly GCA_041478145.1). Lineage (GTDB taxonomy): Bacteria > Methylomirabilota > Methylomirabilia > Rokubacteriales > CSP1-6 > CAMLFJ01. The sequence goes on along the minus strand of JBGOVO010000430.1, from coordinate 805 downwards.
GTAGGCGGGCGTGCCGGGCTCCACCACCTCCCGCGCGAGCGCGTCGGCGTCGACCACGCGCACGCTCGGGCTCGCGAGCAGGGCGTTGACGGTGCTCTTGCCGGTGGCGATGCCGCCGGTGAGGCCGACGAGCAGGAAGCGCCTCATACCGCGGCCCAGTCGTCGCCGACCTTGACGTCGACCTTGAGGGGAACGTCGAGCGACAAGGCCGACTCCATCACCCGGGTGGCCACCGTGGTGAGCCGGTCCACCTCGGCGGCGGGCGCCTCGAAGAGCAGCTCGTCGTGCACCTGCAGCAGCATCCGGCTCGCGAGCCCATGCGCGCGGAGCTGCTGCGCCATGCGGACCATCGCGATCTTGACGAGGTCCGCGGCCGTGCCCTGGATGGGCGCGTTGGTGGCCATGCGCTCTCCGAAGCCTCTCAGATTGGGGTTGCCGCTGCGCAGCTCCGGCAGGTAGCGGCGGCGGCCGAGCAGGGTGGTGACGAAGCCGCGCTCGCGGCCCTCCGCGACGGTGCGCGCGAGATAGGTCTTCACCTTGGGGTGGCGGGCGAAGAAGCGGTCGAGGAACCCCTGCGCCTGCTTGGGTGTGATGTCGAGCCCGCGGGAGAGCCCGAAGGCGGTGACGCCGTAGATGACCGAGAAGTTCGTGGTCTTGGCGATGTCGCGCTGCTCGGGGGTGACCGCGTCGAGCGCGACGCCGAAGACCTCGGAGGCGGTGCGGGCGTGGATGTCCTCGCCCCGGCGGAAGGCCTCGAGCAGGCTCTCCTCGCCCGAGACGTGGGCCAGGATGCGCAGCTCGATCT
>JBGOVO010000316.1:0-4786 GCA_041478145.1 Methylomirabilia bacterium | reverse complement strand
TGCATCAAAACCATGTCGCGCGGGTACTCGGCGAGGATCTCCTTGATCAGCGCGATCGCGTCGTTGCTGCGGCCCCCCACGAAGAGGCCCAGGGCCTCCAGGTGCCGGCGCTCGCGGGGAGTCAGGGTCCCGGCCCGCGCCGTCCCGTCGGCGGCGGCCCGCTCCATCTCCGCGCGCCCCGCCGGGATCTGCTCGTCCAGGTACAGCGCGACCGCGAGGGCCGCGCGGGCGAGCACGAAGTCCGGGTCGGCCGCGACCGCCTGCCGGAAGCACTCGATGGTGTCGGCGCCGAAGCCCAGCAGGGCGCGGACGCCGCGGTCGTAGGCGTCCACCGCGGCACGGGAAGAGGTCGAGACGGGCAGGTCGTACGCCTCACGGAGCACGGCGGTCATCGTAGCAGATGGCGCCGGAGGAAGGCGAGCGCGCGCCGCTCCGCCCACGACGAACCCCCGAGCGCGCCGTCCAGGAAGCCCACGTGTCCGCCCTGCGCGACGAAGGACGCCTCGAGCCACCGCGATCGCTCCACCGCGGCCCGGGGCAGGCTCTCGGCCGGCATGAACGGATCGTTCTCCGCGCTGATGAGAAGCGTCGGGCGGCGGATCCGCTCGAGATACGGGCCGCTGCTCGCGCGGGTCCAGTAGTCGTGCTCGTCCGCGAAGCCGTTGAGCGGGGCGGTGAAGAAGCGGTCGTACTCCTGGAAGGTGCGGGCGCGGAGCACCGCGGCCAGGTCGATCTCGCCGTCGTAGAGGTGATGCTTGGCGCGGATCTTGGCCTTCATCGTGCGCAGGAAGCTCTCGGTGTAGACCGCGCGATTGAATCCCCGGTCCAGCACCGAGGCGCAGGCGGCCAGATCGAACGGGGTCGAGATCGCGACCGCCGCAACCACCTCGGGAGGGGCCGCCTCGCCGCGCTCGCCGAGCCACTTGAGCGCGACGTTGCCGCCGAGCGAGATGCCCACCAGCCCGAGCCGCGTGGCGCCCCCGCGCGCGCGCAGGTGGTCGATCACCCACGCCAGATCCGTCGTCTCGCCCGAATGGTAGAGCCGCGCGAGCCGGTTGACCTCCCCGCTGCACGAGCGGAAGTTCAGCACCGCGCCCCGCCAGCCGAGGCGCCCCGCCTCGCGCAGGAGCCCCCGCGCGTAGTGGGAGCGCGAGGAACCCTCGAGGCCGTGGAGGATCAGGACCAGCGGGCCTTCGTCGGGAGTCCCGGTGAGCCAGTCGAGGTCCAGGAAATCGCCGTCGGGAGTCTCGAGCCGCTCCCGGCGCAGCGGGGGCCGCCGCCCGTGACGGAACAGCGGCCCCCACAGCGTCTGGAGATGTCCGCCCTTGTACCACCACGGGGGACGGTAGTTGGAATCTGGCATTCCGGGCCGCAGTTTTCAACTGCGGGGACCTCGATATGGCCCCCGCACTCCCCCAGATGGCGGACATTCGTTTACTGCTTCAGGCGCTTCGCGCTCCCCCAGATGGCGGACACTCGTTTACTGCTTTAGGCCTTTCAGCTGCGGGGGCCCGGACATGGCCGCCGCACTCCCCCAGGCCGCGGACAAGCGTTCGCGGCTTAGACTTCCTTTCTTTTGCCTGAGACTTAGCCTTCCTGCCCCTTCAGCAGCAGGCGGACGACCTGCGGGGCGATGGAGCGGGCGCGGGCGTCCAGCTCGGCGTCCGTGAGATTCGCGATCGGGTGCGGCAGCGACAGGAACTTGTACTCCGGGACGCCCCACGACTGGGCCATGGCGTGGCCGGTCGACTCGAAGACGTCGGTCACGATGGACGCGGCGGGGACGCCGACCTTCTCGAACAGGATTCCGTCGAGCACACTGCCCGACGAGCAGGACCCTCAGTCGCCGATGCCGGCGACGACGACGTCCACCGTCTGCTTGGCGTCGTCGATGATCTCCTTGTGGGCGGGCACGCTCGAGTTGTGCTTGCGCCACATCCGCGCCTCGGCGGCGCCGTACTCCGTCTTCAAGATCTCGCCGATCTTCTGCAGCAGCTTGTCCGAGTTGAACTTCGTGTTCTCCACCAGCCCGACGCGCTTGCCCTTGAGGGAATCCGGCCGCGGCACGTACGTGAGCGGCTGCCGCCGGGGCTCGACCGTGGGGTCGAGGATCTCGAAGCCTGCCATCATGCTCTCCTCTCTTTGATGACCACCGTCACTGCTTCCGACGAGGTGCGGCTCGCCCAGCCCGGGATGTAGCACGAGAAGGACCCGGCCCGTCCACCCGCCGCCACCACTAAAATGTCGTCGGGCGACTGCACCAGGGACCGGGTCGCGGTCTCGTCCGCCGGCTTCACCACGCCGGGCAGCCGCGCCGTCCGCTTGAAGTGCGCCACCGTGTTCGTGGTGTTCTCGAAGATGAACTTGCGGATGTCCGCCTTGGACCAGCCGTCGGCCGCGATCGTGCGCATGTGCTCGCCGGCCAGCACCACGCAGTAGTTGGGCTGCCCGATCTGGCCGGGGTACCGCATCGTGTCGCACAGCGTGCCGAGCACGCCGGCGGCGGTGCTCGAGAGCTGGTTGTAGAACTGGATCGGGGCCAGGGCCGCCATCACGGTCACCGCGCTGTCGGTGGGCCGGCAGCCGGCCCGCTCGACGTGCAGCGGCGTCCACGGACTCTCGGCCTCGTTCTCGGCCATGACGTACGTGTAGCGCCCCGGGTGGCCGAAGGTGCCGCGGTCGAGCCGGCCCGGTAGCGTGCCGATGACGTTGCGCATCACCAGCCGCACCGCGCGCCCGACGGTGGCGTTGGACCGCCAGCCCGGCGCGAAGAGGTTGTCGCCGGAGTTGAAGTCGAGCCGCTTGGCGATGGGCCCGTTGACGATCATCAGGACGGCGGCGCTGCCGGTGGAGGTCGCCGGGCCGTGGTAGCCCCAGCGCGGATCGGCGATGCCCTCGAGGGCGGCCAGCACCACCGGCATATGGTCGGGCAGGCAGCCCGCCATCACCGCATTGATCGCCGCCTTCTCGGCGGTGACGGCCACCTGCCGGTTGGTGATGAAGGCAACCTGGGCGTCCGGCTCGAGCCCGACCGCGTCGAGCATGGCGCGGACGGCGGGCTCGGTCGGCGGGGCCACCGGGAGCCCGTCGGTCCAGCCCCGGCTGTAGCAGAGCTCGAGCGCCTGCTGGAAGTCTTCGACGGCGTAACGCTGCGAGGTGATCCGTGCGGTCATGAGCGACTCCTCCCACGCGTCGAGCGATCGGGTCGACGCATGTGGGTCACCCTAGGGCGAACCCCGCGTCCTGTCAAGCGGTTGACACCCCCCGACGTCGCTCGGAAGATGGGCCGGTGAGCGACCCGCACGTCGTCGTCGTGGGAGGCGGATTCGGCGGGCTCTACACCGCGCGCGCCCTCGCCGGCCGACCGGTCCGGGTCACCCTCCTCGACCGCCGCAATCACCACCTCTTCCAGCCGCTGCTCTATCAGGTCGCCACCGCCGCGCTCAATCCATCCGACATCGCGACTCCCCTGCGCTCCATCCTGCGAGCCGCCGCCAACGTGACGGTGCTCCTGGCCCAGGTCGAGTCCGTCGACCTGGCCGGCCGCCAGCTGATCCTGGACAAAGGGGAGCTGCGCTACGACGCGCTCGTGCTGGCCGCGGGCGCCGGCAACTCCTACTTCGGCCACGACGACTGGGAGCCGCTCGCCCCGAGCCTCAAGAGCCTGGAGGACGCGCTGGAGATCCGCCGGCGGGTGCTGCTGGCCTACGAGGAGGCGGAGCGCGAGCGGGACGGCGCCGAGCAGCGCGCGCTGCTCACCTCCGTCGTCATCGGCGGCGGGCCCACCGGCGTGGAGCTGGCCGGCGCGCTGGCCGAGATCTCGCGCGAGACCATCGCCCGGGACTTCCGCGTGATCGACCCGACCAAGGCCCGGATCGTCCTGCTCGAGGGCGGACCGCGGGTCCTGGCCGCCTTCCCGGAGCCGCTGCCCGCGCGCGCCGCCGCCGCCCTCGCCCGCATCGGCGTCGAGGTGCGCACCGGCGCGCTCGTGACACGCGTCACCCCCGACGCGGTCTGGCTCGGCGGCGAGCAGATCCGGGCTCGTACCGTGCTGTGGGCGGCGGGCGTGTCGGCGGCGCCCCTCACGCGCACGCTCGGCGTGCCGCTCGATCGCGCCGGGCGCGTGCGCGTGGAGCCGGACCTCTCCGTTCCCGGCCACCCCGAGGCGTTCGCCATCGGGGACATGTGCGCCCTCCTCGGCGAGAACGGCCAGCCGCTTCCGGGGCTGGCGCCGGTCGCGATCCAGCAGGGACGGGCCGCGGCCGCGAACGTGCTGCGCCGGCTCCGCGGCGAGCCGACACGGCCCTTCCGCTACCGCGACCGAGGCAGCATGGCCACCATCGGCCGCGCCGCCGCAGTCGCGGTGGTCGGCCGCCTCCGGCTCTCCGGATTGCCGGCATGGCTCGCCTGGCTCTTCATCCACATCATGTTCCTCATCGGCTTCCGCAACCGCTTCCTGGTCCTCTTCGAATGGGCCTGGGCCTACCTCAGCTGGCAGCGCGGCGCGCGGCTGATCACCGGCCCCTGGCGCCCCAAGCGCTAGCCAACCTCGCGCGAGGGGTGGGGGCGGGGGGGGGGGGGGCCCCGGCCCCCGTGCGGGGGCCCCATCGAGCCCCCCCCCCCCACTCCAACCCCGGGTTTTGGGGGGCGGCCCCCCCGCCCGGCCCCACCCCGGTGTATGCTCGACTGAATGAGCAAGCGCCCCGCCCGGTGATGACCTCGCCCCGCCCCCCGCTCGTCGCATACTTCTCGATGGAGTACGGCCTGCACGAGGAGTTCCACTCCT
>JBGOVO010000326.1:0-4642 GCA_041478145.1 Methylomirabilia bacterium | reverse complement strand
GATCGGGGTGCTGCTCGGCGTGCACGCGGGCTACTGGGGCGGGCGGGTGGACACGGTGGTGATGCGCCTGACCGACATCCTGATGGCCTTCCCCTACATCCTGCTCGCCATCGCGATCGTGGCCGGCCTCGGGCCCGGCCTCGCCAACGCGATGGTGGCCATCGCCATCGTGGGCTTCCCGATCTATACGCGGCTCGCGCGGGGCGTGGTGCTCTCGCTGCGCGAGCGCGAGTTCGTGGAGGCGGCGCGCGCCCTCGGCAGCAGCGACCGCGTGATCCTGCGCCGCCACCTGCTGCCCCACCTGCTCGCTCCCGTGGTGGTGGCGTTCAGCCTCGACGTCGGGGCCAAGATCCTGGCCACCGCCGGCCTGAGCTTCCTGGGGCTCGGCACGCAGCCGCCGACCGCGGACTGGGGGAGCATGCTCGCCACCGCGCGCACGTTCGTGATCCTGCGGCCGCACGTGGCGCTCCTGCCGGGGCTGGCCATCTTCGTGGTGGTGCTGTCGCTGAACATCCTCGGCGACGCCCTGCAGGACTTCCTCGACCCGCGCATGCGTCACGGCTGACGCGCGGGGGCGGCGGGACGGAAGCGAGCGGCTAGAACGCGCTCACTTGGATGAGGACCAGTCCGAAGACGCCCCGCGCCGAGCTGTCCGGATAGATCGCGTCGACGTAGCGGTCGTAGCCGGCCTCGAGCGACAGCGTTGTGCGCGCGCCGAGGATCTTGCCGAGCCCGCACGCCAGCCCGCCGCTCACGCTCACGGTGCGCCCGTCCACGGTGCGATCGGTGGTCTGCGACGTCGTGTAGGCGGCGAGCGTCCACAGGCTCCACCAGCTCGCGGTCGGCGTGTACGAGAGGAGCAGCGACGCGGAGCCGGTCTGGCTGCGGGTCGCCGACCAGTCGTAACGATCGAGCCCGGTACTGACCGAGGGCATCACGGTGACGGAGTCGACCGGGCGCAGGGTGAGGGCGAGGTCGTGGTACAGCGTCGTCATCTCGCGATCGACCCGGCCGGGCTCGCGGCTGTAAGCGTAGGTCGAGCTCCCGGAGAGGTCCCAGCCCGGCCCGGCATAGTACGCGGACCCCGCCACGCTGTCGAAGCTCTGCCGCTCGATCGCGCGGGCGCGGCCCTCGCCGGTGAGCCAGATGCGCTCGGAGTCGCCGGTGGCGTAGGTGAGCCCGAAGATCGGCCAGTCGCGCGGGGCGAGCTGCGCGGTGACCGCGGTCTGGGTCTTGGTGGTGCGGGGCAGCGCCGGATTGCGGTCCACGTTGTCGGACAGGTCGGATTGCGCTAGCTGGAGCCGCAGCAGTCCCAGGCGCTGCGCGAGCCAGACCTCGGTGCCCTCCCGGTCCTTCTGGGACGCCGGACCCGCCACCACCCGCTCCAGCCGCTTGCCGACCGAGCGGTACTCGGCGCCGGCCTCGAGCCCGGCCAGCTCGCCCTTGAAGCCCAGCGAGACCGGCTCCTCCTGCTCGTCGATCAGCCGGGAGGGCGCGGCGGCGGGTCCGAAGCCCTGGCCGGCGTCCGGCGAGGCGCCCGCGCCGCTGCTCGGCAGGTAGGCCACCGCCCCATAGGCCGTGACCTTGACCTCCTGGGGGCGTGAGCCGGCGTCGGCCCCGAACCGCAAGAGGCGCCAGGGCTCGCCCCGGCCGAGAAGCACCCGCAGGTCGTTCGGGTCTTCGCCGGACGTCCTCAGCGTGAGCGGGTCGGGGGCGATGGGCGGGCCGGGCGCACCGCGCAGGAGCACCGCATCCAGATCACTCAAGCCGGCGGCGCCGATCGCGTCGTCGCGCTCGCGCGATCCGTCGTCGAGCGGTCGGCCCAGGCGCGAGGCGATGAGCCACGGGGGCAGATCGGGAGGCCGCTCGGTGACCGCGGGATCCACCGGCCACTGCGACGCGCCGCGCGCCGCGCCGAGCGGCAGCGCAATCGCAAGCAGGACGATTCCGAGAGAGATCAGCGGGCGGGTGATGATCATGCGGGCGGTGCCTTCGTCGTACCCCAAATCTACGGCGGTTGGAATTTCTCGCCAACTTTTGGGAAACCCGCGCAGCGTACTGCGTGACGTTCGTGTATAGTCCTGCCGATCGTACCGGAATCCGGAGGGAGGACGACGATGTCCAGGGTCCTGATGCTCGCCGCGTGCCTGCTCGTGGCCGCCCCCGCGTGGGCCGCCGACGCCATCAACGTCTACACCGCGTGGCCGGAGTCGCTGTCCCAGCCGATCTTCAAGGCCTACACCGCGAAGACGGGCGTGGCGGTCAACTTCATCCGGCTCTCGACCGGCGAGCTGGTGGCGCGCGCCACCGCCGAGAAGAACAACCCGCGGGCCGACGTCATCTGGGGCGCGCCGGGCGACGGCTTCGCGGCCGCCAAGGCGGCGGGCATCATCGAGCCGTACAAGCCCGCCAACTGGGCAAAGATCGCCCCCGAGCTGAAGGATCCGGACGGCTACTACACCGCGGTGAGCAAGAACACGCTGATCTTCATGTCGAACGCCAAGCTCCTCAAGGAAAAGGGCCTCAAGCCGCCCACCTCCTGGACCGATCTGCTCGACCCCGTCTATAGAGGACAGATCCAGACCGCGGATGCCCGCACCTCGGGCACCGCCCTGACCCGGATGCTGTCCATCTACTACGCGTTCGGGAAGGACGAAGAGAAGGCCTTCGACTACCAGAAGAAGCTCCACCAGAACGTGCAGGTCTACACCAAGAGCGGCGGGGGCTGCACGATTCCGGCCGCGATGGGCCAGGCCATGGTCTGCATCGCCCACATGCCGGATGCCATGGAGGCCAAGAAGAAGGGCTACGACATGATCACCACCTTTCCTCGAGAAGGCGTGGCCGCGGTGATCGAGGGGGTGGCGCTGGTGAAGGGGGCCAAGAACCGCGAGGCCGCCACCAAGTTCATCGACTGGACCTTCACGAAGGACATGCAGGATCTCCTCGACAAGAACGAGGTCTACATGCTGCCGACCCTGCCCGAGGGCAGCGTCAACCCGGCGGTCCAGGCCCTGATGAAGGAGGCCAAGCTCCTGCCGGTGGACCTCGAGTGGGTGGGCAAGAACCGCAAGCGCCTGGTGGAGCGCTGGGTCAACGAGGTCATCAAGGAGTGACGTGAGCCGGGCCCCCGCCCCGGCGGGCACGTCGCGGGCGGCACTGCGGGACCCGGTCCTGGCCCCGGTGGTGCTGCTGCTCTGGGCCGCCGTCGCGCTCTTCGTCCTCTACCCGGTCGCCCGGCTGCTCGCGCTCACGTTCTGGGACGACGGCCCGACCCTGGCCGCAGTGCGTGAGCTCGTCGGGAGCTGGCAACATCGCCGCGCGCTCTGGAACAGCCTGGGGCTGGCCGCCCTGGTGGGCGCCGCGGGCACCGCGCTCGGCTTCGCCTTCGCGCTGCTGGCCGTCCGGGCCAACCTGCCGCGCTGGGTAGGCACGGTCCTCGATACCATCGTCCTGCTGCCGCTCATCTCCCCACCCTTCACCGCGGCCATCGCGCTCATCTTCGCCCTGGGCCCGCGGGGCCTCATCTCCTATCACGTCTTCGGCATCCGCGGCCTCAACATCTACGGCCTCGGCGGCACGCTGCTGTCGGAGACGCTCACCTACTTCCCGATCGCCTACCTCACGCTCAAGGGCGTGCTCGCCAACATCGACCCGAACCTGGAGGACGGCGGCTTCAGCCTCGGCGCGCGGCGCTGGCGCGTGTTCCGCACCATCACCGTCCCGCTGGCCGCGCCGGGGATCGCCAACTCCTTCCTGCTCCTCACCGCCGCCTCGCTGGCCGACTTCGCCACCCCGCTGATCCTGGGCGGCACCAAGTTCCCGGTGCTGCCCACCCAGGCGTTCCTGCAGATCACCGGGCTCTACGACATGCGGGGCGGGGCCGCCCTGTCATTCCTGCTGCTGGTCCCCGCGCTGGCCGTCTTCGTGGCCCAGCGCTGGTGGACGGAGCGGCGCTCGGTGGTCACGGTGACCGGCAAGGTGGGCGCGGCCACGCGCGTGAAGAGCCTCTCGCCCGGGGCGGTGGCGGCGCTGGCCCTGGTGTGCGCGCTGACCGTGCTGCTGGTGCTGACCTTCTACCTGCTGATCGTGGTCGCCTCGATGGTACGGGCCCTGGGCGCGGACAACAGCCTCTCCACCGCCCACTACGCCCACGTCTTCAGCGGCGGGCTCAAGGCGATTCGCGACACCCTCGTGATCGCGGCGGTGTGCATGCCGGTGGGCGGGCTCTTCGCGGTGGTGCTGGGCTTCGTGGTGGCGCGCACCGAGTTCCCGGGGCGCCGGGTACTCGAGTTCGCGGCCATGATCAACTACGCGCTGCCCGGCACCATCGTGGGTATCGGCTACCTGGTGGCCTTCAACGATCCCCCGCTCGCCATCACCGGCACCGCGTTCATCCTGGTGGTCTGCTACGTGTTCCGCTACAGCCTCGCCGGCACCCGCGCCACCACCGCGCTGCTCGCGCAGGTGGACCCGTCCATCGAGGAGGCCTCGGCCAGCCTCGGGGCGCGTCGTGATATCACCTTCCGTCGAGTGATCCTCCCGTTGATCCGGCCCGCGCTGCTGGCCGGCATGACCGTGCTATTCATCCGGGCCATGACCGCGATCAGCGCCACCATCTTCCTGGTCTCGCTGAGCTGGT
>JBGOVO010000373.1:0-3861 GCA_041478145.1 Methylomirabilia bacterium | reverse complement strand
CGGCGGTTCGCCGACTTGAGCTCCTGGAACTCGATGGCGCGCCGGATCACGAGCAGCAGCTCGGCCGCCTCGAACGGCTTCACCAGGTAGTCCTCGGCTCCGAGCCGCATCGCCTCCACCGCCGACTCGATGGTGCCGTAGGCGGTCATGACCACCACCGCCAGGTCGGGATGCTCCGCCTTGATCTGCCGGACGAGCTCGACGCCGTCCATGCCGGGCAGCCGCCGATCGGTGAGCACCAGGTCCACGTCCTCGGCCTTGAGGGATTCGAGGGCTTCCTCGCCGCTCTGGACCGGCACCACCTCGTAGCCCTTGAGCTCGAGGGTCCGGTGGAGCGGGCGGAGAAAGACCTCGTCGTCCTCGACGAGCAGAAGTCGTCGCTTCATGGTGTGCCTCCGGCCACCGGCTGCGCCGCGACCACCGCCGGCAGTGAGATGCGTACGCGCGTGCCGCGGCCCGGCGCGCTCTCGATCGCGATGTCCCCGCCATGGAGATCCACGATCTTCTTGACGATGGACATCCCGAGGCCGGTGCCCGCGGGCTTGGTGGTGAAGAAGGGGAGAAAGATCTTGTCCCGGTTCTCCGGCGAGATGCCGACCCCGTCGTCGACGACCTCCACCACCGCCCGCTCGCCCTCGACGAAGAGGTCGACGGTCACCCGCCCGGCCCGCCGCCGGGGCTCGATGGCCTCGAGCGCGTTCTTCATCACGTTGGTGAAGACCTGGCGGAGCTTCTGGCCGTCCACCGCCGCCACCGCCGCCCGCTCCAGCCGCCCGTAGCCGACCTCGACGCCCCGCGCCCGCCCCTCGGCGGCCACCGCCTCCACCACCGGGTCGAGGATGCGGTGCAGCTCGTACTCGTTGCGCTCGAGCCTCGCGTCGCGGGTGAAGTCGAGGAGGTTGTTGATGATGCCCTCGATCTCGGAGATGCCGGACAGGATGGACCGGGTCATCTCCTGCGACAGCGGGCTGCCGTCCACCTCCGGGGAGGACAGCAGGTTGGTGGCCATCTTGATGCCGCCCAGGGGATTGCGGATCTCGTGGGCCACGCCCGCCGCCATCTCGCCGAGCGAGGCCAGCTTCTCGCGGTGGATGAGCCGCCGCTGCGTCTCCACCTGCTCGGTCAGGTCGTGCAGCACGCCGACCGTGCCCATGCGCTGGCCGCGGTCGTCGAAGATGGACGTCATCGCGACGTGGGCCGGGAAGGCCTGGCCGCGGGCGGTTCGCCCGGTCACCTGCCCGCTCCAGCCCCGGCCCGCCTCGAGGGCGGCCACGATCGCCGTCGCGCGGCCCCGCTCGTCGGCGGCGAGGAGGTCCGGGTACCGGAGGCGGCTCACCTCCCACCCCGCGTAGCCGAGCAGCCGGCGCCCCGCCGGGTTCATGGTCACGAGCCGGCCCATCGTGTCCGCGGTGAAGATGCAGTCGTCCACGCTCTCCACCACGGAGGCGAGCAGGCGCTCCCCGCGCTTCACCTCTTCCTCGGTGACGCGGAGGGACTCCTGCATCTGCTGGAAGGAGGCGACGAGCTGCTGGGCCTCCTCCTTCGAGATCGTGAAGTGATCCTCCACGATCATGCGGGCGGCGGCGGCGCCGAGGGAGGCGGCCAGGAGCCGCTCGAAGCGGATGCGCATCTCCAGCAGCTCCGGCACCGAGAGGTCGGCGGGGGCCTTCGAGCCGAACAGCTCGCGCACGATCGCCTCGGCGTCCTCGTCGCCCACGTAGTGGTGCACGAGGCGCTCGATCTCGGGCGCGGACAGGATCGCGGGCGCGCTCGGCGGCGCCTTGTCCTCGCCCCCCACCCCGACGAAGGCGGCGGCCTGGGCCCGGTCGTCGGCATCCTGCTCGGTGAGGAGCGACACCATCACGAAGAGGCCGACGTTGAAGAAGAAGGACCAGAAGACCCCGTGGCTGATCGTGTCGAGCCCTTCGAGGCCGAGGAACGCGGTGGGCCGCAGCAGGCCCAGGCCGAAGGGTCCGTCGGCCAGGAAGGAGGCTCCGAAGACCGCCTCCTTGCCGAGAGCGGGAATGATGAGCGTGTAGAACCACACGAAGAAGCCCGCCGAGATGCCAGCGAAGGCGCCCTTCCGGTTGCCGCGGCGCCAGTAGAGCCCGAGCAGGATGGCCGGGCCGCACTGGGCCACCGCGATGAAGGAGAGGAGGCCCATCTCCACCAGGAGGAGCTGGCCGTGCTCCATGCGCGCCCAGAGAAAGCCCAGGGCCACCACCCCCAGCATGGCCAGGCGCGTATAGAAGAGGGTGATCCAGTAGATGTCTTCCATGCGCCGGCGGCGCAGCAGCACGGGCAGGATGATGTCGTTGGTGATCATCTTGGACAGCGCGAGAGAGTCCACCACGATCATCGCGGTCGCCGCCGAGAAGCCGCCCAGGAACACGATCACGGAGATGAGCTGGTTGTCGAAGAAGAGAGGCAGGCGCAGGATGAAGCCGTCGGCCTGGGCCCCCGCCTGCGGGAACACGAGGAGGCCGGCGAAGGCGATGGGCAGCACGAAGATGTTGATGAGGAGCAGGTAGAGCGGGAAGGACCACGAGACCGCGTTGACGTCGCGCTCACGGGGGTTCTGCACCACCAGGACGTGGAACTGCCGCGGCAGGAACATCACCGCCAGCATGGAGATCAGGAGCATGGCGGTCCAGCGCGCATAGGACGCGGTGCTGGGCTGGCCGAGCTCGAGGAGCTGCGACCACTCGGGATGCTGGGCCACCTGGCCGAAAACATCCGCGAAGCCGCCGAAGAGCCCCCACGTCACGTAGACCCCTACCAGCAGGAAGGCGACCAGCTTCACCACCGACTCCACCGCCACCGCGGTCATGAGACCGGTCTGTCGCTTGGTGAAGTCGAGGTTGCGGGCGCCGAACAGGATGCCGAAGAGGGCGAGGGTCACCGCCACCACCAGGGTCGGGTCGAACACCTCCAGCAGCGACTCCTCGCGGAGGATCATCTTGAACGAAGCGGACACCGCTTTCAGCTGGAGCGCGATGTACGGGATCATGCCGCAGACCACCAGCACCGCCACCAGGGTGCCGAGCGAGGCGGACTTGCCGTAGCGGCTCGAGATGAAGTCGGAGACCGAGGTGATGCGCTGCTCCTTGGAGACCCGCACGAGCTTGCGGAGGAGGAGCGGCCACAGGAGCGCCACGCAGGCCGGCCCCAGATAGATGGTCAGGAACTCGAGCCCCCGGTTGGCCGCGAGGCCGACGCTGCCGTAGAACGTCCACGCCGTGCAGTACACCGACGCGGCGAGGACGTAGGTCACCGTCCGCAGGCGGGCTCGGCCGAGCCGCGGGGCGAACGCCTCCGCCACCGACGCGACGAGGAACAGGAAGGCCAGGTATCCCAGAACGATGGTGAGAAGCGCGGTGGGAGACAGCCCGCTCACGGCTCATCCTCGGACGGGCGCAGCCGGGCGAGGACGATCAGGACCGCCACCATGCCGGCCCAGACCGTGAAGAGGTAGAGCACCAGCGCGGGCACGCCCAGGATGAGAGCGGGGCGATTGGCGATGGCGAGGAGAGGCCAGACGAGGCATGCCCCGAACAGCAGGAAGCAGGCGACCACCAGCTCCGCGGCCTTCATTGGCTGGGCGGGATTATAACTTATCGGAGGGAGCCTGGACGGCCCCCTCCGAGCCTCCCCCCAGGAACTCGATTGCGCCGGCCAAGCCGGCGCTCGAACGGAGGGTAGCGGACCCCCGGTTGACGACCCCGGGGGCGGCGTGCCCTGGGCTATAATCCGCCGAGCCAATGAAGGCCGCGGAGCTGGTGGTCGCCTGCTTCCTGCTGTTCGGGGCATGCCTCGTCTGGCCTCTGCTCGCCATCGCCAATCGACCCGCCTTCGTCCTGG
>JBGOVO010000243.1:0-6077 GCA_041478145.1 Methylomirabilia bacterium | reverse complement strand
CGGCTACCGGTAGCGGATCCGCGGGTCGAGCCACGCGTACATGATGTCCATCAGGAAGTTCATGAGAATGAAGATCCCGGCGACGAGCATCACCAGCGCCTGGATCAGCGTGTAGTCCCGATGGGCCACGGCCTGAACGAAGAGCAGACCCACGCCGTTGAGATTGAACACCTGCTCCGTGACCACCAGCCCTCCGATCAGGAAGGCGAACTCGATGGCGATTACGGTCAACACCGGCAGCATCGCGTTCTTGAGCGCGTGGCGGATGACCACCGCGCGCTCCCGCAGCCCCTTCGCCCAGGCGGTGCGGATGTAGTCCTCGCGCAGGACTTCGAGGACGGTGGAGCGCGTCATGCGGGTGGTGACCGCCGCGTACCGGTACCCGACCGTCACCACGGGCCAGACCAGCTGCTGGAAGTTGGCCCACGGGTCCACCCAGGGCGGCGTGAACTCGAGCGGCGGCCCCCAGCCGAAGTAGATCACCAGGAAGAGGATGACCAGGATGCCGACCCAGAACGATGGGATGGCCTGGCCCCCGATGCTGCCCACCCGGATGACGTAGTCCACCCAGCTGTCCTGGCGCACCGCCGCCAGCATGCCAAGCGGGATCGCGAGCAGCACGGAGACGATGGTGGCCAGGATCGCCACCTCGAGGCTCAGGGGCAGCCGGATCAGCACCTCTTCGATGACCGGCTGTCCCGTCCAGAGCGAGGTGCCGAAGTCGAGGCGGAGCACGCCCCACAACCAGGTACCGAACTGCGCCCAGATCGGCTGGTCGAGCCCGAGCTGGTGGCGCATGGCCGCGAGCTGCTGGGGATCGATCCGCCCGGTCTGGTCGCCGCCCAGGATCAGGAGCGTCACGTCCCCCGGGATGACGCGCATGATCACGAAGACGACCGCGGCGACCCCGAACAGGGTGGGGACGATCAGCAGCAGGCGCTTGGCCAGGTACGTGCGCACGCCGCGCTGCCTCAGTCCTCTGACAGCCAGACGTCCTGGAGCTTCTGGTTGGTGTAGTGGTTCGGCGGCGCCACGTAATTCTTCACCTTGGTCCAGTGCACCAGGTTCCGCGACCACCAGAGCCCGGTCATGAAGTACGCGTTGTCCAGGACGCCCCGCTCCATCTCGTTGATGATCCGCTTGCGCTCGGTCGGATCGAGGGCCCGGGCCTGGCGCGAGAAGAGATCGTCGATCCGGGGATCCGAGAATCGGCCCCAGTTCTGCGTGCTTCCGGTCGCGTAGCGGCCCAGGAACTGGTCGGGATCGTCCATGAACTCGACCGTCGGCGAGACGATCAGCTCGAAGTTGCCGGTGTCCTGCCCATCCGAGAACCAGGCGGCGGTCTCGAGCGGGCGGTGCTCCACCTCGATGCCGATCTTGCGCCACTCCCCGATCAGGAAGACCGCGAAGTCTTGGTACGGCAGCTTCACGTTCCGGTTCTTGAGGACGAGCTTGAACCCGTTGGGGTAGCCGGCCTCGGCGAGGAGCTTGCGCGCGTCGGCGCGGTTCTTCTCGATGTCCCGCCCGAAGCCCGGAAGCTTCTCCAGGTCGGCCTCCGGCATCGCCCACTCCGAGCCCGGCCGCATCAGGCCGCCCACGTAGCGGAGGCCGGTCAGGGGATAGAGCACCCTGGCCATCGTGTAGCGATCGATGCCGAGGCTGAGCGCCTTCCGGACCCGCACGTCGTTGAACGGCTTCTTGGTGTTGTTGATCGAGATGCCCCACTCGCCGGTCATCGGCGTTTCCTGGACCGCGACCTTGTCGCCGAGCTGTTTCTTGATCGCCTCCACCTCGGCGTTGGGCAGGTCCCGGAACTCGATGTAGGCCCGCCCCGACCGGATGGCGGCCGCCCGCACCGACGTCTCCGGGCTGATGTAGAACTTGTAGCCGTCGAGGTAGGGGCGGTCCTTGACGAAGTAGGCGGGGTTGCGCTCGCCCTCGAAGGTCGACCCCCGGGTGTAGCCCTTGAACTTGAACGGGCCGGACCCGATCGTGTGGGTCTTGAAGTAGTTGGGGTCCTGGTCGAGGTACTTCTTCGGGAAGATGACGTTCCAGGGCGAGGCCAGGTTCGCCAGGAGCGAGGCCGACGGGAACTTGAGCTTGAACACCACCGTGGTGGCGTCGGGCGCCTCGACCCGGGCGACCGCGGTGTAGGCGTTCTTCCGCACGCTGCGGACGCCCTGCGGCGGGAAGATGATCTTGTCGTAGCTGGCCTTGACGTCGGCGGCGGTCAGCGGCGAGGCGTCGTGGAACTGGACGCCCGGGTGGATCTTGAAGGTGTAGGTGACCCCGTCCGGCGAGATCTTCCACTCGGTCGCGAGATCCCCGATGATCTTCGGATAGTTGTAGGGATCGAGCTGCAGCAGCGTGCTGTAGAGCGGGGCCACCAGCTCGATGTTGGCGAAGGTGCTTTCCTGGTGCGGGTCGAGGCTCGGCGGGTCGGCACCGATGACCGCCAGCAGGACGCCGCCGCGGCGTGGCGTGTCGGCGGCCTCGACCGCGGCGGGCGACGCCGCGACCAGGGAGCCGATGAGCAGGGCGAGCGCAACCAGAAGCACGAGGATGGGGCGCCGTCGAATTGGGGCCGTCATTGGGTACCTCCCGCACACGTCGGGAATTGAAGAATGCGGGCGGCACGGGCCCGCGTCGGAGGACAACGGGAAAAACCTCGCCTTCGAGGCACACATGCTCCCCGGGCCCTGACCGCGGCCCGTCCGCCTCGGGAGAGTTGGCCACGGACGACCTGAACTGCCGCCGTCTTTGGGAGGACCGAAGCGGTCTCGGACGGTTCGCACGCTCGAACAGGCGGACCCTAACAGGGGCAGGGCGCGCATGTCAACAGCCGCCTACGGTACTATCGTCTCAACGGGCTCTCCACGAAAGGACATGACCATGGGTGCGCTGGACGGCAGGGTGGCGCTGGTGACGGGCGCCGGGCGGTTGCGCGGGATCGGCCGGGCCACCGCGGTGGGGCTGGCCCAGCTCGGGGCCGACGTGGTGGTCACCGGGACGGGGCGCGACCCCGCGACCTTCCCGGAGGACGAGAAGAAGGCGGGGTGGCGTGACGTCGAGAGCACGGCGGAGCAGATCCGCGCCGCCGGCCGTCGCGCGCTCACCTGGACCGGCGACGTGAGCCAGGCCCCGGCGGTGGAGCGACTGGTGGATCAGGTCATGAAGACGTTTGAGCGCCTCGACGTGCTCGTCAACAACGCGGCCTACCCGCGCGGCAACGACCGCGTGCCGCTGCCGGAATTGGACGAGGCCGTTTGGCGAAAAGTTCTCGACATCAAGCTGACCGGCGCCTTCCTTCTGTGCAAGCGCGTCGTGCCGATCATGATCGGGCAGAAGTGGGGCCGCATCATCAACCTCTCCTCCATCGCGGGCAAGCGCGGCAGCCCCAACACCGCCGCGTACAACGCGGCCAACTTCGGCATCCAGGGCCTGACCCAGTCGCTGGCGATGGAGGTCGCCCGCCACGGTGTCACCGTCAACGCGGTCTGCCCCGGCACCATCGATACCGCACGCATGGATGTGCTCGGCCGGAGTGACGGCTGGCAGCGTCAGATCGAGCGCATTCCCATGGGCCGGGCCGCCTCCGACGAGGAGGTCGCCGGGCTCATCGCGTTCCTGTGCTCGCCCGCGGCGGCGTTCATGACCGGCCAGTCCGTCAATATCGACGGCGGCGTGGTCATGTGGTGAGCGATCGCGCGGGTGGCAGCCGGCCCGGTCGCGTGGCAGACTGGCCCCGGGAGGTATCACCATGACGACCGCACCCAGGAGCAGGCCGCCCGGCTGGCAGCAGGAGCATGTGCGGCGGTACATCGCGACGGGCGGGCAGGACGGCCACATCTGGGAGGGCGTCACCACGCTCCTCCTGACCACGAAGGGGCGCCGCTCCGGTGAGGCGCGGACCACGCCGCTCATCTACGGCCGCGACGGCGACCGCTACCTCGTGGTGGCCTCGCGCGGCGGGGCGCCCCAGCACCCGGCCTGGTACGAGAACCTCGCCGCGCATCCCGAGGTGCACGTGCAGGTGATGGCGGACCGGTTCAAGGCGCGCGCCCGCGCGGCCACGCCGGCCGAGAAGCCGGCCCTGTGGAAGACGATGGCCGCGATCTGGGCGCCCTACGACGAGTACCAGGCCCGGACGACGCGCGAGATCCCGCTCGTCATCCTCGAGCGCGTCTGATGCTCCGCCCGGTCGCGCGGATCGTGAAGCCGGAGCCCGTGATCGAAGGCGCCGGGGTGCATCTGCGGCGCAGCATCGGCACGCGCCTCCTCGATCACCTCGACCCGTTCCTGCTGCTGGACCACTTCGAGTCGGTCCGGCCGGAGGACTACGAGCCCGGGTTTCCGTATCATCCGCACCGGGGCATCGAGACGGTCACCTTCGTCCGCAAGGGCGAGGTCCAGCACCGCGACTCGCTCGGCCATCGGGGCAGCATCGGCGCCGGGGACATCCAGTGGATGACCTCCGGCAGCGGCATTCTCCACGAGGAGATGCCGCAGGTGCGGCCGGAGGGCATCGGCGGCCTGCAGCTCTGGCTCAACCTGCCCGCGCGGGAGAAGATGAGCCGGCCGAAGTATCGTGACCTGCCCGCGAATCGCCTCCTGGAGACCGAGCTGGACGGCGGCGCGAAGGCTCGGGTCATCGCCGGTGACGCCGCCGAAGGGCGCCTCGTCGGGCCGGTGGAGGGGCTGGCCGTCGCGCCCAAGTTCGTCGACGTGACGCTGCCGCCGGGCACGACGTTCCGCGAGGCGGTCCCCGCAGGGCATACCGCGTTCGCCTACGTCGACCAGGGCGAGGTCCGCTTCGGCCCGGCCGGGACCGCCGCGCCCGCCCCCGCGCTGGTCATCTTCGGCGACGGCGACGTCGTCGAGGCCTCGGGCGGCCCGGGCGGGGGGCGGTTCCTCCTCGCCGCGGCGCGTCCGCTGGGCGAGCCGATCGCCCGGCACGGGCCGTTCGTCATGAACACGCGCGCCGAGATCGAGCAGACCCTGCGCGACCTGCGCAGCGGCCACTTCATCAGAAAAGACCCGGGCGACGACTAGCCCGACCGCCCGCTACTTGAGCTTCAGGTCCTCGGCCGGCCCGACGTACGGGTAGCCCTGGATCAGCCCCGCCGCCGGCTGCTCGACCCGCGCGCCCACGCCCCAGAGGAAGGCCTGCTGGAAGATCGGCGCGGCCAGCACCTGATCGGCCACGATCTTCTGGATCTGGTGCAGGGTCGCCTCGCGCTTCTTGCGATCCAGCTCGTTGCCCTGGCGCTGGAAGAGATCGTCGATCTCCGGCCGGGTGCCGTAGGCGTAGATGCCGTCCTTGGTGAAGAAGGGCTCGAGCCGCGCGGCCGCGTTGCCGGCCGCGCCGGTGGCCCCGATGAGCAGGCCGTGGATCTTCTTCTCCCGCCAGTTGCTCAAGTAGGTGGCGCGCTCCATCGAGCGCACCGTGGTCTTGATCCCGATCGCCTGGAGATAGCCGCCGACCTCCTCGCCCACCGACGTGTAGGGCGGTAGCGGGGTGAGCTCGCCCGCGTCGAAGCCGTTCGGATAGCCGGCCTCGGCCAGGAGCTGCTTGGCCCGCTTGGGATCGAACGGCGGCGGCTTCATCTTCAGCGCGAAGTCGAACTCGGGCGGCACGAAGGCGCCCGCGGCCTTGCCGAGCCCCAGCATCTCGGCCTGGTTGATGGCCTGCCGATCGATCGCCAGGCTCGCGGCCAGCCGCACGCGCCGATCGTGCCACGGCGACTTCGGGTCCCACTGGTCCAGGAAGTCGAGCCAGTAGACGCCGTAGAGCAGCGGGGCCACCACCCGGACGCCGGGCGTGCGCCGCAGGTCCTCCGCGATCGCCCCGCCGAAGAGGTAGGCGAGGTCCACCTCTCCCGTCTTCACGGCGGCAGCCCGGGTGGCCTCGTCGGGGATGGAGCGCATCACGATCCGCTTCACCTGCGGGGCCTTCC
Source organism: Methylomirabilia bacterium (assembly GCA_041478145.1). Lineage (GTDB taxonomy): Bacteria > Methylomirabilota > Methylomirabilia > Rokubacteriales > CSP1-6 > CAMLFJ01. Next base: position 120 of record JBGOVO010000243.1, on the reverse strand, counting down.
GCCAGTAGTCGGGAAAGGCGTCGAGCGTCAGCTCGATGCCGGGGGTGAAGGCGGCGAACTTGAACGGCCCCGCACCCACCGGCGCCTTCTTGTAGTCGTCCTCGCCCACCCGCTCGATGT
>JBGOVO010000425.1:0-3121 GCA_041478145.1 Methylomirabilia bacterium | reverse complement strand
TCCCGGAGCACGAGCCGCGCGACGTGCGCCGCACCACGCTCATGGGTGACGGGCCCACCGCGGCCCAGGTCGCCGCTTGAAGTTCGGCCTCTTCTTCCAGGCCCCGGAAGCCCCGGGCCAGAGCCACGCCGACCGCTACGCGGAGATGCTCGATCTCATCGCGCTCGCCGACTCGCTGGGCTTCGACGTGGCCTGGCTGGCCGAGCTGCACTTCGGCGGCGCCTTCTCGCTGCTCTCGAACCCGCTGATGGCGGTACCGGTGATCGCGCAATGCACGCGGCGCATCCGCATCGGCACCGCGGTGACGCTGCTGCCGCTCCACCACCCGCTCGCCTGCGCGGAGCAGGCCGCCACCGCCGATCTGCTCTCGGGCGGGCGGCTCGAGTTCGGCGTGGGCCGCGGCTCGATCCCGAGCCAGTTCCACGGCTTCCGGGTGCCGGTGTCGGAGAACCGCGGCCGCTTCGACGAGGCGCTCGAGATCATCCGCCTGGCCTGGACGCAGGAGCGCTTCAGCTATCAGGGCACGTACTACCAGGTGGAGGACGTGGCGGTGGTGCCGCGGCCGCTGCAGCGCCCGCACCCGCCGATCCGCGTGGCCGTCCACACCGCGGAGAGCTTCGCCCACATCGGCGATCTGGGGCTGCCGATCTACTCGGGGACGACCACCACGCCGTTGCCGCAGCTCCGGGAGTACATGGCGCTCTACCGCGGGCACCTGGCCGTGGCGGGCCACCCGTGGCAGGCCGAGCAGATGGCGCTGATGCTGCCGGTGCACATCGGCGACACCGGCGCCGCCGCGCGGGACGCCATGCGGCCGGGCGTGCGCAAGTACTACGAGAACCTCCGGGCCATCTTCTCGGCGCTGCCCGACTCCTACGCCGACCACCTGCCGCGCCTCAAGATCATCGAGGACACGCTGGCCAACCTGCCGTACGAGAAGTTCTTCCGGGATCAGGCGGTGTTCGGCGACGTCTCGGAGGTGGTCGACCGGCTGCAGGCCGCGATCGAGCAGTTCTCCCTCTCGCAGGTCATCTGCTGGTTCGACCAGGGCTCGATGCTGCCGCGCGCGGAGGTCGAGCGCGCGATGCGGCGGTTCGCCGAGCAGGTGATGCCGAAGCTCTGACCGTGGACTTCGGGATCAACCTCGCGACCTCCGCCGATTCGTGGAAGGTCGTCAAGCGCGCGGAAGAGCTCGGCTACGCGCGGGCCTGGTTCTACGACACGCAGCTCCTCAACGCCGACATGTTCGTGGCGATGGGTGCGGCGGCGGTGCAGACGTCGCGGATCCGCCTGGCCACCGGCGTGCTCATCCCCTCCAACCGCATCGCCCCCGTCGCGGCGAGCGCGCTGGCGTCGCTCAACGCGCTGGCGCCCGGGCGCATCGACTTCGGCATCTCCACCGGCTTCACCGCCCGCCGCACCATGGGCCTCGGCCCGGTCACGCTCGAGGCGATGCGCGAGTACATCCGGATCGTGCAGGCCTTGCTGGCGGGCGACACGCTCGAGTGGACGTTCGAGGGCAAGCGGCGGAAGATCCGCTTCCTCAATCCGGAGATCGGCGTCTTCAACGTCCGGGATCCGATCCCGCTGCACATCTCGGCGCTCGGCCCGCGCGGCCGTCGGCTCACCGCGGAGCTGGGCGCGGGCTGGCTCTACGCCACCGGCCACATGGGCGCGGCCAAGGCCGCCATCGCCGACATGCAGCAGGCGTGGCGCGCGGCCGGCCTGGACCCCGCCACCCGCGTGGCCACCGCGTTCACCGGCGGGTGCGTGCTGAAGGAGGGCGAGGCCTGGGACAGCCCGCGCGCCCGGGCCCAGGCGGGGCCCCACGCCACGATCGCGCTCCACAACCTCGTCGAGGTCGCGGAGTTCGGCAACATGGGGCGCACCGTCCCGCCGTCGCTGGCGCCGCTGCTCGAGCGCTACCGCGAGATCTACCAGGCCTACGAGCCCGCGGACGCGCGGTATCTCTCCAACCACCGCGGGCACCTCATGTTCCTCCGCCCGGAGGAGCAGGAGGTCTGCACCGCGGACCTGATCCGCTCGATGACCTTCACCGGGACCCGCGGCGAGCTGCAGGAGCGCCTGCGGGAGCTGCGCGCGGCCGGCTACAACCACTTCGCGGTCAGCATCCGCCACGGGCATCCCGAGATGCTCGAGGAGTGGGCGGACGTCTTCGCGGGGGTCTAGGCCGGTGAGAACCGGCAGCGAGTATCGCGAGGCCCTGCACGACGGACGCCGGGTCTGGGTCATGGGCGAAGGCTTGATCGAGGACGTGACGCTCCATCCCGCCACCCGCCCGATGGTGGACGAGTACGTCGCCTGGTACGACCGCCACCGCGAGCCCGAGTGGCAGGACATCCTCCTCGCGCCACCGGACGCGCGCGGCGAGCGCGCCCCGTGGGCCTTCACCTTGCCACGGAGCGCGGCCGACCTGCGCGCGATGGGCCGGAGCTACGCCGCGACGATCTTCCCGACCGCGGGCAACATGACCCACACCCCGGGCTACGGGAACCTCATCGCGCTCGGCATCCTCGACGTGGTCCAGCAGCGCAACGTCTCGGCGGAGCAGATCGCCAGCGCCGCCCGCTACCGCGAGCTGATCGCCGGCACCGGCCGGTTCCTCACCTTCTCGGCGGGGGCGGCCACCATCGGCTACCGGCTCCGCGAGGACCCCGACCAACGGGCGGCGCTCCGCATCGTTCGCGAGACGAGCGCCGGCCTCGTCCTGCGCGGCAAGGTGGGGATGCACACGAGTCCCGTCTACGCCGAGGATGTCTACATCGGCGCCCACTCCGGGGTGGACCGCGGCGGCCACCGGGCGACCTTCGTCGTGCCGGTGAGCGCTTCAGGCGTTACCGTGCTATGCCGAAAAGTCTCCGCCCGCCACGCGAACCCGTTCCTGGCGCCGCTGAGCAGCCGCTTCGACGAGCTCGACGGGCAGATGTGGCTCGAGGACGTGCTGGTTCCGTGGGAGCGCGTGTTCCTCACCGAGCCGTCGCCCGACCCCATCGCCTCGTGGTGCTTCTGGCATCAGCTCTACGCCTGGCTGGCGAAGGCGGAGTTCACGCTGGGGCTCGCGCTCGCCTGCGCCCACGCGATGGGCCTCAAGGATCACGAG
>JBGOVO010000391.1:0-3593 GCA_041478145.1 Methylomirabilia bacterium | reverse complement strand
GGTGCGGCTTCTGCAGCGGCACCGCCCAGGGATTCACGACGCGGTGCTGGTAGTGGGTGCCCTCGAAGCGGAAGGGCCCCTCCTGGGTCCAGGCGCGCACGATCAGCTCGTGGGCCTCCTCGAAGCGCTCGCGGTTGAAGGCCGGGTTCACCCCGGTGGCGAGCTGCTCCTGCCCGCCCCCGCGGACGAAGCCGGACACGAGGCGGCCCCGCGAGATCATGTCGATCATGGCCAGCTCTTCGGCCAGGCGCACCGGGTTGTCGGCCAGGGGCAGCGGATTGCCGAGCAGGACGATCTTCACCCGCTTGGTCACCGCGGCGAGGATCGAGGCGAAGACGTTGCACTTGGCCTGCATGCAGAACGGCGCGTTGTGGTGCTCGTTGAGCATGATGCCGTCGAAGCCGACGTCCTCGGCGAGCCGGTAGTGCTCGAGGTACTCGTTGTAGAGCCGGCTGCCCGCGACGGGATCGAAGTGACGGTTGGAGAACATCAGGGCGGTGGCGCCGCGCTCGAGCCCCGCGTCCTCGGGGTAGGCCGACATCGGCTGTTCCGTGAAGTACATGAGGTGCATGCGGATCCCCCGATCAGGCCTGGGCGGCGAACTGCACGATGAGCTTCGCGAGCGCGTCGGGCCGCTCCATGTCGACGAAATGCCCGGCGCCGTCCACGACCTCGAGCCGGCTCTTGGGCAGCGCGCGCGCGTACTGCTCGCCGCACCCCGCCGGCACGATCCGATCGCCGCGCCCCCACACGATCAGCGTCTCCGTCTGCACCCCGCCCAGCAGCGGCGCCAGCGTCGGGTTGTACATGTAGGGCTTCCACGCGATGCGGAACGTCATCTCGCGGTTGAGATCCCACTGCTCGAGCCGGGCGGTGGGAGGGTCGGGCGAGAAGAGGCGGTCGAAGACGGCCTGGTCCTCGAAGCCGGCGCGCGCGTAGTCGATGTAGCTGACCAGCGCCTGGTCCAGGATCTCCCCTGCCCCGGGCTTGAGGCCCATCGGCCCGACCAGGACCAGCCGGCGGAACGCGCGGGGGGACATGGTGGCCATCTCGGCGGCGATCCAGCCGCCGAATCCCAGGCCCAGCAGCGAGACGTCGGCGAGCCCGCGCGCCGCGAGCAACGCCTGATAGGTCACCGCCACGTCGCGCACGCTCCGCATCCAGGCGGGGCGCTCGGAGCCGTCGTAGCCGGGATGCGACGGCAGCAGCAGCGTGAAGCGCTGCGCCAGGGCGTCGTAGAGCGGTAGCTGCTCGAGCGTGCCGATGTCATGGTGCAGCACCAGCAGCGGGGCGCCGCGGCCGGTCGTACGCAGTCTTACGGAGGACCCGGCGGCGCGGACCTCCTCGGTGGTCCACGCGAGCTCGGAGAGGGTGGCGCTCATGGCCGCGACGCTATCAAATCGGCCTCGGCGCCGCAAGCCTCACCGCCAGGTCGATACCCAGCGCGAGCACGATGGCCGCGGCGGCCAGCCCGAAGAGCACCGGGTAGCTGCCCCCGCTCGCGAAGAGGAACGAGAAGCCGTAGGCGCCGGCCGCCTGGCCGAGGGCGAAGGCCATGGTCGTCACGCTCCACGCCGCCCGCTGGCCTTCGGGATCGCGGGGGACCAGCTCGTGCACGCGCCCGAGCACGAGCGGCACGATGCCGGGGACGGCCGCGCCGATCACCAGGCTCGACCCGGCGAGCCAGAGCGGAGCCGCGGTCAGCGTGGGCAGCGCCACCGCGGCGGCCTGGATCACGAGCGCCAGCCGCAGGGCCGCGCCGAAGCCGATGCGGTCGCCCGCGGCGCCGGCCAGCATGGGGCCGGCCACCGCGCCCAGGCCGAAGAGCACCCAGTAGCGCGCCCCGGTGTGGATGCCCTGGCCGAGCCCGCGGGCGATGAAGTCGACGAGGAAGACCATGTGCGGCACGAGGCCCGCGGCGTTCAACGCGTACTCGACGTAGAGCGTCCGGAGCGTGAGCCCGGCGGGCGCGGGGCGCCGCGCGGGCGTGGCCGCGGCCGGCGCCGGATCCGCCGGCCAGCCGCCCCAGGCCAGCGCGGTCAGGAGCAGCGAGAGCACGCCGAGCCCGCACCACGCCTGCACGAGGCCCGCCCGGAGCAGCAGCGGCACCACCGTGCCGGAGGCGGCGATGCCCAGGCCCACGCCGGTGAAGATGGCCCCGCCCGCCAGCCCGCGACGCGCCGGGGGCACGCACGGCAGCACGGTGGGAGCGGCCAGCACCATCAGCACGCCCCCGGCCACGCCGGCGGCGAAGCGCCAGACGAAGAACCAGGCGAAGGAGAGCGGCATCGCGCACGCGAAGAAGGCGACGGTGACGAGCGTCATCATGGCGCGCAACACGACGGGCGCGGCCGCGCGGCGGGCCATCGGCCGGGCGCCGAGCGCGCCGCCCAGGTAGCCGGCCAGGTTGGCGGCGCCCAGATAGGCCGCCTGCGACGACGGGAACCAGCCCTGCGTGATCAGGGCCGGGAGCAGCGGGGTGTAGGCGAAGCGGGCCAGCCCGATGCCCACCAGGGTCGCGCAGAGCCCGGAGAGCGTCGCCCGCCAGGCGCGGGCGCCGCTGCCCGAGGCGGTTGTCACGGCCGGCTTCGCCGCGCTCAGCGCGGATGAAATGCGGGCGGGGGCACCGAATCTCGCAGCCAGCGCTGGCCGTCGTAGAGCGTGAACGGCGGCCGCTCGTCGCCGATCACGCTCAAATGGCTGACGAGGCCCGCCTCCGCGCCCAGCCAGAGGTGGAGCAGGCACGCCGGCGGCTCCATGACCACCGCGAGGTGGCGCGCCGGCGCGAGCGCCAGCGCGATCTGGTGCGCGGTGGCGGGGCCGGTGGAGGCGATCGTCCCCGCGAACCGCCGTGTCATCGGGCGGTGCACGTGCCCGCACAGCAGCCGCTCGACCTGGGGATGGCGGCCGATCACGGCGGCCAGCTCGTCGCTCCCCGTGAGCCCCATCGCGTCCATCGCCTGGATCCCGGTCGCGAACGGCGGGTGGTGCATGAAGACCACGGTGGGCCGCGCGGGGGCTTCGTGAAGCCGCGCGTCGAGCCAGGCGAGCCGCTCGGCGCAGAGCCGGCCGCCGGGCTGGCCGGGGATGTGGGTGTCGAGCCCGATCAAGCGGACCGGCCAGTCCTCGACCGTGTAGTGGAGGAAGCCCTCCCGTGGCAGGTACCCGCGATCGGCGAAGGCGCGCGTCAGGTGCTCGCGCGAGTCGTGATTGCCCGGGATGACGTAGAGGGGCATCGCGAGGCGATCGAGAATGGTTCGCAGCCGCCCGTACTCTTCGGGCTCGCCCCGCTCGACCAGGTCGCCGGTGGCCAGGACGACGTCCGGGCGCGGCGCGAGCCGGTTCAGGTGGCCGACCGCGCGCTCCAGGTGCTCCGGGGTGCGGAAGAAGCGGTCGTTGACGCTGTCCGGCGTGCTGATGTGCGTGTCGGTGATCTGGGCGATGAGCATGGCCAGATCATACATTGACAGGGCCGCGCGGTCGGGGCTACAAGTAGCCGCCACACGAACGAGGAGGCGGAGGACATGAAAAAGCACGTGGCGGTGGTGGGAGCTACCGGGATCGCGGGGCAGCAGTTCCTCGTCGCCCTCGCG
>JBGOVO010000266.1:0-5739 GCA_041478145.1 Methylomirabilia bacterium | reverse complement strand
GGGTCCGCGCGCTGTATGACCGTGTGGTGTCGACGTGATCGCCAGGCGCTCGCCTCACGGGTGATGCGCGCGCCGAGCGCGCGCAGGCGCTCGGCGATCCGCTCGTAGCCCCGGTCCACCTGGTGCGCGTTCAACGTCAAAATCAAACGTCTCGGCGTCAATATCACAGAGCGACGGCTTGAGACCGTCCTTCGTCCTTTTGACCATTCTTTTCCTCGTTGAGTCTTTCCTCAACCCGCCGCCGGATCTTGCACCGCAGTCGATCAGGCGTGGCGTCTCTATAAGTTTCGGATCTGCTCTTCCAACATGCCGCAAAAGTCGCCGAGCTTCCGGGCGAAAAGCACCTGTCGGAACGGCAGGAGCAACCCGAGGAGTTTCATCTTAAGTCCGCTGTCGGCACGATAAGAACCCCACCACAGGATCACCGTCGTGGTGCGGAAACGGAACAGCTCACGCAGGACAACGCCGACCCATCCCCGCCATCCCTTGCGAACGATCTCGAACCTCAACCTGGAGTCTCCGCCTCCTTCGGCCTGCCACGCGATCTCCTCCGCCGTGTAGACGCGGAGATCGGCATTCGGGAAAACCGACAACAAACACTCCCTCTCGGCTTTCCATCTCCCGAAATAGGCTGACGGCAACGCCATCACCGTTAGACGGCGGCACCTCTCCCTCTTTCCCAGAAGCGCGCGCATGTCCGTCCGGAGCACCGCCAGACCGGCCCACTCCGGGGAGAGATCCGACTCGAGCGGCAGATGGGGCTCTCCCTCAACGCGGTGATAGGTCTCTGCGAGCGCCCCTGCCTCGGTGCCATCCTTGCGCTCGGCGCACTCGCGAATCTGAGGTCCCATCACGGAGAGCTTGAACTGCGAGGCGTAAACGGAGACGACCCGGAGCTTCTCCTCGAAGACGTCCGTGACATCCTCGGTACCGCGAACCAAGCGGGTGCCACGAGCGGCGAACGCGGCCGAGATTTGCGCACCGTGGTCCCCCGTGGCATAGGGAAGGTCCTCGTACATCACGACAGGAACACCCGTGAACCGATCGCGAGCCTGGGCCAGCATCAGGATGCACGCGCTCCGGGTGGTGCGATGATCGACGTGATCGCCCAATCCCAGGGGAATCCACAGCTCATCCGGCGCAAGGAGGCCCACCTCGTGCATCAGCCGCTCGGCGAGCAGCGACACATCCCGGGGATCCGGGGGCATGCCCACGAAAGCGTCTGGAGCCATCATGAACCTGTCGACGGTTTCCATCGACCATCGCTCGGCCGGCCGGAAACGAAGCGGGGCGTCGGTCCAATCCAGGCAACGGTGCTCCGCGCCCAGAAGCCTGGCCGCGAGGATCGACTCCTGGAGCCTGAGGTCCGTGATCGCACGAAAGTCCAGGAAGTCCCGCTTCAGGTACAAGTAGGAAGTGAAGTTGGACCATCTAACCACCGACAGGATCGTGATCCGGCATCGGCCACGGCGGTGGAGGAGACGACCTCCCGCACTGAGCGCGGCGTCGTCCATGTGCGGCTCGATGACGACGAGGTGGGGGCCGGCCGGAGACCTGATCGGAGGGATCAGCTCGACGATCCCGGCTTCGTGCCACCTCAGCAGTTGGGCGCCCGGGCGAGGGTGGGTCCCCTCCAGCTCGGCCACGGTCTTGCGCCCGTCGATGCCGTCGTAGAGGAGGACTTCTTCAGGCGACAACTCAAGCGAGGGTCGTCTCGATATCATAAAGTACAGCTGCCGGTCCCGCCGCCGATAGTGCGGTCGCACCTGCGGGACGTGGCTGTCGATCTCACCGGGTCTCATCGTGTTCTTCCCTAATCCCGCAATGATCCAACTCTCTCAACATCAAGGCGTTAGTCTCCGATGCGTTCCCCAAGATCATCGTAACCTTCTATGGAATATTCCTCACGATATGGGGGCCGATAATCTTCGTCAATCCAACCGGAAGTTTCTTCCAGAGCGCAATGGCCGACCGGTATTTTGGGTTGCTCGGATTCAGTTCCGGAAGCGGCCCGCTGTTCCGCATCCAGTACTACCAATATAACGGAATGGGACGGGCTGTGGCATCGGCTCCTGGGGCGGCCAGCGTCCGCAGCTGGCCGGTTAGGTCACGGTGACGGGACCCAAGCCAGGGGCGCCCGCCGCCGGAGGGCGTTCATGTTGCCTATCCTCCCTCTCACCCAGGCCCTGCAGATGCGCCACGGGGCCCGGCATCCGGGCCTGCGCCGCGCCAATACGCTCCACGCCATCCGCGAGATCGCGGCGGCCGAGCTGCTCCCCGCCGCGGACTGCGCCACGCTCGCCGAGCAGTACCGCGTCCTGCGCCGCTCTACGATCGCGTCGTGCCGAAGTGAGCCGCCCCGTCAGGCGCCCGGCTCGCGGGTGATGCGCGCGCCGATCGAGCGCAGGCGCTCGTCGATCCGCTCGTAGCCGCGGTCCACCTGGTGGGCGTTCATGATCGTGGACGTGCCGCGGGCGCACAGCGCGGCGCCGATGAGGGCCATCCCGGCGCGGATGTCGGGGGACACCATCGGGGCGCCCCGCAGCTCGGTGGGGCCGACCACCACCGCGCGGTGCGGATCGCACAGCACGATCCGCGCGCCCATCGCGATCAGGCTGTCCACGAAGAAGAGGCGGCTCTCGAACAGCTTCTCGTGGATGAGGACGGTCCCGTGGCTCTGAGTGGCCAGCACCAGCGCGAGCGAGGTCAGATCGGCGGGGAAGCCCGGCCACGGCGCGTCGTCCACCTTGGGGATGGCCCCGTCGGCGTCGGCGGCGACCCGGAGGTCCTGCGGGCCGGGGACGACCAGCGTCGTGCCCTCGAGCGTGGTTTCCACGCCCAACCGCCGGTAGGCCAGCCGGATCATCCGCAGATCGTCGGGCACCACGTCGCGGATGCGGAGCTCGCCGCCCGTCATGGCGGCCAGCGCCACGAAGGAGCCGATCTCGATGTGATCGGGGCCCAGGTGGTGACGGCCGGGCGCGAGCGCGCGCACGCCCTCGATGCGGAGCTGGTTGGTGCCGATCCCGCTGATCCGGGCCCCCACCGTGTTGAGGAAGCGGCACAGGCCCTGGACATGGGGCTCGCTGGCCGCGTTCAGGATGACGGTCTCTCCCTCGGCCAGCGCGGCGGCCATCACCGCGTTCTCGGTGGCGGTCACGCTCATCTCGTCGAGGAAGATCTCGGCGCCCCGGAAGCGGCCCGTCAGCTCCAGGTGGAGCGCGGCGCCGCCCTCGACCCGGGCCCCCAGCCCGCCGAGCGCGAGGAGATGCGTGTCGAGTCGTCGCCGGCCGATGCGGTCTCCGCCGGGAGGCGGCAGCACGGCCCGTCCCGTCCGCGCGAGCAGTCCCGGCGCGAGCAGCACCGAGCCGCGGAGCTGCGCCATCACCGCCGGGTCGGGATCGCTGTCCTTCAGGCGGCTCGCGTCCAGGCGCACCGTGCCCCGCTCGTCGGCGTCCACCCGCACGCCCAGGTGGCGGAGGCCCTCGAGCAGCACGGTCACGTCGCGGATGCGGGGCACGTTGTCGACGACCACCTCGCCCGCCACGAGCAGGCACGCCGCGAGCACCGGCAGGGCCTCGTTCTTGTTCCCGGCCGGCGTCACCGTCCCGCGCAGCGGGGCGCCGCCCTCCACCAGGAATTGATCACCGATCCGATTCATGATCCAACCGTAGACGGCGCTCCCGGCGCCTGTCGAGAAAAATCCGAGCGCCGACGGCGCGGCCGGGCCCCGGTGTATGATCGCGTCGTGCTCGCATGACCGAACGACTGTTTGTCCTCGACGGCCCCGGCTTTCTCTTCCGTGCCTACCACGCGATACCCTTCCTCTCCACCTCGAAGGGCGTGCCGAGCCACGCCGTCTTCGGCATGTCCACCATGCTGTGGAAGCTGCTGCGCGAGGACGTGCCGGAGTACTTCGCGGTCGCGTGGGATCCGCCCGGGCCGACGTTCCGCGACGAGAAGTTCCCCGCCTACAAGGAGACGCGCGCGCCGACGCCCGACGATCTGCGCACCCAGATCCCGTACGTGAAGACCCTCTTCGAGGCCCTCCGCCTGCCGCTCCTGGAGGTGCCGGGCTTCGAGGCCGACGACGTGCTGGGCACCGTGGTGGAGCGGGTCCGCGACCTGCTGGTGGACGTGGTGCTGGTCACCTCCGACAAGGACATGCTTCAGCTCGTCAGCCCGCGGGTGCGGGTGTTCTCGACCACGGGGCGGGGCGGGGACCGCGTGGTCTTCGACGAGGCCGCGGTGAAGGCCAAGTGGGGCGTCGAGCCCGCTCAGATCCCGGACATCCTGGCCTTGATGGGCGACTCCATCGACAATATCCCGGGCGTCCCGGGCGTCGGGGAGAAGACGGCGGCCAAGCTCATCGGCCAGTTCGGCGGCGTCGAGCGCCTGTACGAGAACCTCTCGCTGGTGCCCGGGAAGCTGCGGGAGACGCTGGCCGCCAACCGGAAGCAGGCGCTGCTCTCTCGCGAGCTGGCCACCGTGAGCACGCGGGTGCCGATCACGGTGGACCTCGAGGCCTTCCGGCGTCGCGAGCCCGACTGGGAGCGGCTGCGCGCGCTGTGGACCGAGCTGGAGTTCCATAGCCTGCTGCGCCAGGTGCCGGCCCCGGCGGCCGCGGAGGCCTCGGGCGGCGACGTCCCGACGCTCGCCGACGCGGAGAGTCTCGCGCGCTATCTGGCGACGGTTCCCACCGGCGAGGCACTCGCGGTGGAGTGGGTGGGAGAAGGCACGCCGCCGGATCCGGCGCTGGTGGAGATCGGGCTCTATCACCCGTCAGCGGGAGCGGCTCTGTTTGTATGCGAGGGCCCAGAAATGGCCCCCGCACTCCCCCAGTCCGCGGACACTCGAGGCGGAGCATTTGTCTCGGCCCTCGCGGGACGCGCGGTCGTCGGACACGACATCAAGCCGCTGGTCGAGTGGTGGCTCGCTCGGGGTGGCACGCTCCCGCCCCACGAGGACACGGCGGTGGCGGCCTACCTGCTGAATCCGGCGCGGACCAACTACAAGCTCGAGGAGGTCTGCGCGGAGCTGCTCGGCGAAGGGCCCGGCATCGCGCGGCCGGGCACGCGGGGGAAGTGGATCTGGGATCTGTGGGCGATGGCGCCGCGGGCGCTGGACGAAGTCGGTCTCCGCAAGCTCTACGAGGACATCGAGCGGCCGCTGATCGCGGTGCTGGCGGAGATGGAGCGCCACGGCATCCGCGTGGACCAGGCGCGGCTCGGCGAGTTCTCGCGTGAGCTGGAGGTGCATCTCGAGCGGACCACCAGGGAGATCTACAACCTGGCGGGCGAGGAGTTCAACATCGGCTCCCCCAAGCAGCTCGCGCACATCCTGTTCGAGAAGCTCAAGCTGCCCGCGGTGAAGAAGACCAAGACCGGCTACTCCACCGACGCCGACGTGCTCGAGCACCTCGCGCTCGGCCACGAGCTGCCCGCCCGCATCATCGAGCACCGCACCCTGGCCAAGCTCAAGTCCACGTACGCCGACGCCCTGCCCACGCTCGTCAATCCGGCCACCGGCCGCATTCACACGTCGTTTAACCAGCTCGTGGCCGCGACCGGGCGCTTGTCGTCGAGCAACCCGAACGTCCAGAACATCCCGGTGCGCACCGAGCTGGGGCGCCGCATCCGCGCCGCCTTCGTGCCGGAGGCCGGCTGGCGCTTCGTGGCCGCCGACTACTCCCAGATCGAGCTGCGCATCCTGGCCCACGTCTCGGGCGAGGAGAGCCTG
>JBGOVO010000010.1:0-27047 GCA_041478145.1 Methylomirabilia bacterium | reverse complement strand
GTCGAAGTTGCCGGCGGCCGCCTCCTCGAACCACTGGGAGATCTGCACGGTCCGCAGGTTCATGTCGATGTTGAGCGTCTCCTTGAGCATGGACTGGATGGCCACCGACCAGTGGCGGAAGCTGATGATGTCGCGCACGAGGAACGTGAGGTTCTTGATCCCGTTCGCGTACCCGGCTTCCGCCATGAGCCGCTTGGCCTCCTGGATGGCCGGCTTCGGGTCCCGCTGGTAGCCGAGCCGCTTGTAGAGCTCCTCGCGCGGCGTCGAGTACTCGTGGAACGGGTACAAGAAACCGCCGACCATCATGGGCGCGACGTCCTTCACCACGTCGATGAGGGCGTGCCGATCGAGGGCCAGGTGCATGGCCCGGCGGACCCGCGGATCGTTGAGCGGCGTCTTCTCACCCCACGCCGCAGATGGAAGGTGTAGCGCTTGCCGTCCGGCGAGACCTCCCATCGCTGGGCCAGGTCGGGGATGATGGTCTGGCCGTCCCGGGGATCGCGCCGCAGCAGGCAGTCGTACATGGGACCCTGCGCCCCGACGTTCCCGACGGTGCCCGACTGGTGCACGTCGAAGTGGGCGGGCGCGCTGTTGACGCCGAACCGCAGCGTGCCGCCCCGCTTGATCGCGGGATCGGCCTTCACGGTCGCGTCCTGCGCGGAGGCCGCCCCCGGACTCGGGAGCCGGCCGGCCATCACGGCGGCGGCGCCCGCGCCGGCGGTTTTCTTCAGGAAAGTCCTGCGGTCGACGGTGCGCTCGCTCATCGCTTGCTCCTGGCCACGGTGCCCGGGTGCGCGGCGGCGCCGCCCTCTCGCGGCGGACGGGTCGCCGGGCAGACTATCTTGGCCGCGCTCTGCTCCTCCGCGACCGCGACGAAGAGCTGCAGGGTCCGCAGGTCACGGTGCATGGCGTCTTCGCCCGGGATGCTCGCCCTGTAAGGACACAATTGGACTTGATTCTACGCCCCCTCGCGCCTAACGTCGCGGCCAGATGGGCGGCTGAGCAACGACGCTCACTCAATCGCCTGGATCGCCCACCGGATCAGGCGCGCATCGCCGCGGGAGCCGCGCCGTTCCCCCGTAGCGCGCAAGAGCAGGAAGGAGTCACGACATGGGCGATCGACACTATTCCATCCAGTGCCCGGTGTGCGATGCCGCGTTCGAGGACGATGGACTCCTCCTCGACTGCCCGAGACGGCACGAGCCGGGACTGCTGCGTGCCCGGTACCGGACCAGGGCCTTCGAGCCGGACCACGAAGCCGACGGGATCTATCGCTATCATCGCTGGCTCCCCGTCGTGCGCCAGCTCCATGGCTCGGGACGGACCGTCACCTACCGGAGCGAGCGGCTGAGTCGCGTCGTGGGGCTGCCGAATCTCTGGGTCGCCTTCAACGGCTACTGGCCGGAGAAGGGGGCCGCGATCCAGACCACCACCTTCAAGGACCTGGAGGCGTGGACCGTCCTCTCGCGCCTGCCCCAGGGTTCGACCCGCATCCTCGTGATCGCCTCCGCGGGCAACACCGCGGCCGCGTTCGTGCGCGCGTGCTCAATGAACGACATTCCCTGCCTCGTAGTCGTGCCGGAGGCCGGGCTGAACGCGCTCCAGTTCCCCGAGCTGGTCAAGCCCTGTGTGAAGATCGTGTCGCTGGTCGGCTTCACCGACTACTTCGACGCCATCACCCTCGCCAACCGCGTCGCCGCCCTCGACGGCTTCTTCCCCGAGGGCGGCGTCCGCAACGTGGCGCGGGTGGACGGGCTGGGCACGACCATCCTGAGCGCGGTGGAGGCGATCGGGCGGCTTCCCCACTACTACCTGCAGGCCATCGGGAGCGGCGCGGGTGGGATCGGGGTCCATGAGATGGCCCGGCGGGTGCTCGCGGACGGCCGATTCGGTGAGCGGCTTCCCCGCCTGCTCCTGAGCCAGAACATGCCGTTCGTGCCGATCTACATGTCGTGGAAGTCCGGACGGAGGGCCCTGCTGGACATCGACGCCGAGGACGGCAAGAAGCAGATCCAGCAGATCGCGGCGCACGTGCTGTCGAACCGGAAGCCCCCCTACGCCGTCCGGGGCGGCGTCTACGACATCCTCGCCGAGACCGAAGGCGACATGCTGGCCGCCGACAACCTCGAGGTCCTCCACGCCGCCCGCCTCTTCGAAGAGACCGAGGGCATCGACATCGATCCGGCCAGCGCGGTGGCCTTCGCCACACTCCTCAAGGCGGCCCGGTACGGGCCGATCACGCGCGAGGCGATCGTGCTGCTCAACATCACCGGCGGCGGACGCTACCGGCAGCGGCTCGACAAGAAGCTCATCCCCGCTCGCCCCGACCTCGAGCTCGACGAGCGCGAGATTCTCCTGGACACCACCCTCGACCGCGTCGTCTCGCTCTTCCGCTAAATTAGCGGCGACCCGGGAGCCCGCGGACCAGGATCAGGGCTCCGCCATCACCTGCCGGGCAAACTCCGTGTTCACGAGGTCTTCGTAGGGCTGTCCCCGTCGGATAAAGCCGCCCTGGAGCAGGATCTGCTCGAGGTAGTCATAGCCGGCCCGACGCAGGAGCGGGTCCCGCGCCCAGGTCCCCTGCCCGAGATAGCGGGCCACCGCGCGCTCCAGCATGGCCGGCTCGGTGTCGCGGAAGGCCGGCGCGATGACCTTCGCGATGTCTTCTGCCCCGTGCTCCGCGAGCCAGCGTTGCGTCCGGTACGCGGCCCGGGTGAATCGCCGCACCACGTCGGGCTCGCGCGCGAGGAACTCGGGGGTGGTCATGTAGGAGCTGAACGGCAGCGGCCCCGTGGCCTCGCCCATGGAGGCGACCAGGTGCCCCGCGCCCTCGGCGATGAGACGCTCGACGGCGGGCTGGGGCTGCTCGAGGAAATCTCCGTGGCCGGCCCGGAACGCGGCGATCGCCTCCGGAGCCGGCCGATCCCGCTCGATCCGAACCTTCCCGGGGTCGACACCGTTCCGCCGCAGCACCGTCAGCATGCACTGCCAGGGCGTCGGAGCCTCCGCGAAGGAGATGACGGTCTTGCCGATCAGATCCGGCCACCCGAACCCGGGTCGGGGCTCGCGGCTCAGGAGAAAGAAGCCGTTCCGGCTGCACACCTCGGCGAAGTGGACCACGATCCGCCCGGAGCGCTCGGCGAGATCGAAGCTCCGCATGAGCCCACCCAGGCTGATCTGGATGTCGCCGTCGAGGAGGGCCTGGATCGTGGCCTTGCCGAAGACGGCCGCCGGCACCGCGGCCACGTCGAGGCCCGTGTCGGCGAAGTGTCCGAGCGCGACGCCGGCGGCCAGCGGGGTGTAGAAGGGCGTGTCGAAGGGCATCAGCACGGTCAGGCGCCCGGTCACAGCTCTTCCTTCATGAAGCGGTCGACCAGCCGGCGCGCGCGCTCGGGCGAGGCCAGCGTGTGGGCGCCCCGGAAGGAGCGCCCGCTCGATCCGATGTAGAAGCGCTCGTACTGCTCACCCCGGCTGGCCAGGGCGCTGCCCGCGAAGTCCCAGGCCAGCCGGAAGATCTTCACCCGATCCCGGGCGCTCACGTCGCCGGCGCCGCGCAGGTAGCGCTCGACCAGGGGGCGCAGCGCGGGATCGGCCATCTGGGCGGTGGTCGGCGCGGCGAGCAGGTTGTGCGACCCGAGCTGGCGCATGATCTCGTTCACACGCGGGAACCAGAGCGGCAGGAGCCCGCGCAGCGCCCGGAGCGGCTCGCCGGCGAGAAACCACACCCCGTTGCCCCACTCGTGAGCGCCCGCCTCGGCGGCGCGCACCGCGGCGCGGGTCAGCTCGGCGTAGCTCCAGATCTCGCCGAGCATCTCCATCGTGGCGGGGGTCACGCCGTTGATCGACTCGAGCATGCGGGTGGCGATCCCCCACGCGAACTCGAGCTTGGTCTGCGCGCGGATCGAGGTCTGCTGCATGAAGTTCGGCGGCCAGCTCGTGGCCACCGCCGTGTTGTAGACCGGCTGGTTGGCGTCGATGAACACCCGGTCACGCGGGACCTCCACGTCGTCGAAGATCACGAAGGCGTCCTGCTCGTCGAACCGGCTGGAGAGGGGATGGTCGGCGGCGCTCCGGGCGCTCATGCTGTCGCGGCAGAGGAACTTGAGCCCGGGCGTGGCCATCGGGATCGAGAAGGCGAGCGCGTAGGCATCGGCCCCCGCGGGGAGCGGCGCCGCCGGGTAGACGGCCAGCTCGTCGGCGAAGGGGGCCAGGGTGGCCAGGATGCGCGCGCCGCGCACGACGATACCGTCGGCGGTGTCGGCGATCTTGTGGACCGCGACGTCGTTGCCCGCCGCCGGCGCGTCGCCCCACGCCCGGTCCACCGTCGGATGGATGAGGGTATGGGTCAGCGCCAGGTCCCGCCGGGCCAGGAGCTTCTGGTAGGCCACGAGGTTGGCCGCGCCCCGCGCATTGCCGTTGATCGCCCACTCGTCCTCGCGGCCGGCGAATCCCGCGAAGGTGATGTTCATGTAGTCGGGCGTCCGCCCCATGATCCCGACGCTGCACTCCGCCACCCGCTCCAGGCACGCGTGCCGTCGCTCGAGGTCCGGGCGGGACCGCGGGATCATGTGGCTGACATTGATCGGCTCGCCCGTCTCCGGATCGGGCATGAGGCAGACCGCCGCCGCCTCGTGCTGCAGGTCGAAGAGCGAGGCGACGAAGCGCGCCGCGCCGGCGAAGGCGGGATGGCCGGCGACGTCGGTGACCCGCTCGTCGCCCACCCAGATCTGGCGGTCGTCCTTCAGGCCCCGGAGGAACTCCTCGCCCGTGCGTGCCGGCATGGCGTCTGGCCGCCCATCCTAGCACCGCCCGCCCGGCCGCTGTGAGACCATGGCGCCGCCATGGAAGTCGTGGTGATCGGCGCGGGGATCGGCGGCCTGACCGCGGCCCTGACACTCCGGCGAGCAGGCGTCTCCGTGCGCGTCTTCGAGCAGGCGGAGGCGCTGCGCGAGGTCGGCGCGGGCATCCAGATGGCGCCGAACGCCACCCGCATCCTGCATCGGCTGGGCCTGGCCGAGCGGCTGGCCCGCGTGGCGGTGCGGCCCGAGCGGTCCGAGATCCGGCGCTGGGGCGACGGGCGCGTGCTGTGGACCCAGCCGCTCGGCCCGGTGGTCGAGCGGCGCTTCGGCGCGCCCTACTATCACCTCTATCGCCCCGACCTGCTCGCCGTCCTCGCGGAGGCGCTGCCGCCGGGCGTGCTGCATCTGAGCCACCGGTTCACCGGCTTTCTCGAGCGGGACGATGGCGTCGAGGTCCACTTCGCCGATGGCCCATCCGTGCGGGCCGACGTCCTGGTCGGGGCCGATGGCATCCACTCCGCGGTGCGCGCCACCCTGTTCGGACCCGAGTCCCCGCGCTTCTCGGGCAGCACCGCTTACCGCGGCCTCGTGCCGGCCGAACGCCTGGCCCACCTCGACCTGCCGCGCCTGGGCTATGCCTGGCTCGGGCCGGACCGCCACTTCGTGCACTACTACGTCGGGGGCGGGCGCTTCATGAACTGCGTCGCGGTGTGCCCCGCGGGCGACTGGCGGGTGGAGTCGTGGTCGGCGCGCGGCCGGGTCGCCGACGCGCTGGCCGAGTTCGCCGGCTTCCATCCCCTGGTCCGCGAGATCATCGGCCTCGTGGACGAGACCTACCGGTGGGCGCTCTACGACCGCGAGCCGCTCGAGCGCTGGACGACCGGGCGCGCCACCCTCATGGGCGACGCCGCGCATGCGATGCTGCCGTTCCTCGCCCAGGGCGCCTGCCAGGCGGTCGAGGACGCCGCGGTCCTGGCCCGGTGCCTGGCGGGCGGCGACGGGGCGGCGGTGCCGGAGGCGCTCGCGCGCTACGAGGCCATCCGCAAGCCGCGCGCGACCAAGGTCCAGCGGGGCTCGTTCGCCAACGCGACGACCTATCACCTGCCCGACGGGCCCGAGCAGCGGGCGCGGGACGCCCGCTACGCGGCCCTCGCGAGCGAGGAGCCCTACGCGGCGCGCGGCTGGCTCTTCGACCACGACGCGGAGGCGGAGGCGTAGGCCCTACTCGGCGCGCATCGTCTCCAGCGAGACGCCGGGCGAGCCGGCGGTTCCCGCGGTCTGGTTCACGGTGGCGACCACCGTAATCCGCCACAGCCGATTCGGGGTCACGGTGGCGCCGACCGGCGCGACCGTCCAGGTCCGGGTCACCCCGGTCTCGGGCGTATCGTTCCCGTTGGCGAAGCGCGCGTCGGTGACCGGCACGTTCTTGAGGAACTCCACCTCCTGCCGGGTGTAGTCCGTGGCCTTGGACACGCTCCCGCCCGCGGCCACGCTGTTGTAGCCGGTCGAGACCATCGCCAGCAGCGCCAGGAGCGCGATTGCGATGAAGCTCATGGCAATCAGCACCTCCATCAGGGTCATCCCGGACTGACGCGAGCGCGCACGCATGGCCACCTCCTCAGTTCTGGGACCACTGGCCCTTGGTCATGACGACTCCCCGCGGGGTGCCCGGCGGCGGATTCGTGTTGAACAGGGTGTCGTAGCTCCAGTTCCGGATGGGGGCGTTGTAGTAGACGCCGGTGTTCTGCCAGGGCGCGGTCACCTGCATGCTGTGCCAGAGGTCCACGATGGAGCCGCTGTACGTGAACGTCTGGCCACTCCAGCTCTCGAGGAATCGGATGTCGTTCTCGAGCTGGCCGTTGCCCGCCCCCGAGGTTGACTCATTGCTGGGCCCGGTGGCAATGGCGGCGTTGACCGTGGTCGGCGTGGCGGTTCGGCTGCTCAACGCGGACGAGCTGTTCGCCGCGTTCGTGTCGCTCCAGTGGTTGGACAGGACGGTCACCGCGTCGCCCAGCACGGCCGCGGGCGGATGGCTGGTCCCGCCGGTCCCGGTCAGCGCGGTATTGTAGTCCCCCTGGATGTAGACGGGGTTCTGCGACGCCACGGTCAGGCCGCCCGGCGCATGGATGGTCGACCCGTTGATCAGCCGGACCGCCGGACACGGGTTGGCGGGACCACGCGTGGCCTGCGCACACGGAGCCGACGGGCCCGCGCTCGACGAGGCCACATACAGCAGTCCGTTCGGGAGATTGCTGGCGAGCCAGGAGGACGACAGCTGGCTGATATCCACGTTGGTCACCTGCATCACGTTCTGCTCACGCGCATCGTAAAACGTCGAGGTCGAGATGGCTCCGGCCGGGAGTGAGATTCCGCTACCGCTCTGGGTAGTGGCCACGCCGTCCACGATCCGGATCCCCGCCTGTGCGTAGAGCTTGGCCGCCGCAAGTGCGGTGGAGTCGGACACCTTGGGCAGCTCGATCATCTCGTGGGCCACCTGGTCCGGGTTCGACGGGTTGTAGAAGAGCTGCGGGATGGGCGGAATGATCTCCTGGACGCCCATCGCGCTGTCCTTCACGGTGCTAGCGAAGAGGCTCTGCGCCGCCGATTGCCACTGGGACGCCGTCCAGGTCCCGCTGAAGTTCTGGTTATCCACGTGGTCGAAGTTCAGCGTCTGGTAGGTCCCGCTGGCGTCCATGATCTGCGGATTGTTGCCGTAGCCCTCCGTCGGGGGGCTCCCGGACCGCTTGAGGGTCCGGTAGATGTTCCCGGCGCTCGCCAGGAGCGTGTTGCAGGTCGGACAGGAGCGACCGATCTGGAGCGTCGAGCCCTGGGGGGAGAGATAGATGTCGCTGTTGGCGAAGACTTTGCCGTTCAGGGTCATGTTGGCGCCCGGCGAGATCTCGAGATCCACGCCTTTGCCGTAGAAGACCGCGAACTGGAACAGCGGAATGCTCACGTAGTGAAACGTCTGGATCAGATTGGACCGCGTGCCGGTCGGCCCGCTGACCTGCGAGACGATTCGATAGTCGGTGAAGAGACCCGAGAGCCCTCCGTAGGGTCCGGACGGCATGGTGGCGTTGTAGGCGGCCGGGGTCTGCGTAATCGCGTACGAGGCGAAGGTCACGCTGGTGTTGTTCAGCGTCGGGGCGGCGATGGCATTGAGCTGGCTGGTGCTCGGGTTGGGCGTGTTGTTGAGCAGGCCGCGCAGCCCGACGATCCCCGACTCGATCCCGGCGTCGGCCCCGTAGAACGCGGCGCTGTATGACCGCCAGTTGCCCGCGATCGTCGTCTCCGACTGGCCGAGCGTGACCAGGGCGAAGCCCAGGACTGAGAGGAGAAGCATCGCGAGCAGCGCCAGGGGCAGCGCGGACCCCTCCTGCGCGGTCACCCGTCTCCGGATCACTTGAACGATCTGCATAAGTGTTCTCTCCATCTCCCCTAGAGATTTCTCGGCCGGACCGATGCATTGAGGGTGAACGTGCCGCGGTTCTGCGCGGCCGCCGACTGCACCGTCATGCTGATGACGACCCGCCGGATGGTGGCGAGACTCGCTGAGAGGCTGGCCGTCGGGATCACGGTCTCCGTCGCGTCGTAGTAGCTGAGCTGGAATGCCGTCACGCCGGTGGCCGCCGGCTGGGCGCCGGTGCCGCCGTTCTTCGACAACGTCCCGACCCCGTCCCACGAGTACGTGACCTGCCGGGGGAGACCGACCTGCGTGCCGGCCGGGTAGGCGTTCACCAATCCTCCCCCGGTCAGCGTGATGGTCGTGGCGGTCGCCGAACCCACGGTCTTCGTCTCGGACTGGCCGCCGTTGATCACGTAGATCACGTTCGGGCTCGCGAAGCCGGCCCCGCTGGTCACCTGGAGCGTGGTCGCGCCCGCGGCGGCCGCCGCCGACAGCGCGGTCGTGCTGTTGGTCAGGTCGGCCCAGAACGTCACCGACGTCGCGCTGGCCGCCACGAAGACCGGGGTGGCCACGGTATTGGCTGGGAAGCCATAGCCGGCCAGCCGCAGATCCTCCTCCATCACGAGTGTGCTCCGGGCGCCTTGCTGGGCCTCGGTTCGATTCTGGCCGGAGAGCGCCACCGTGTTCCCGGTCATGTAGATCGTGAGTACGCCGGCCATGACCAGCCCGAGCACGGCACAGACGACGAGGAGCTCGACGAGGGTGTAACCTTGCTCCCGGCGGTGCGCGAGTCGTCGCGTCCTCATGGGATCGTCACCCGGCCCGACGGCTGCACCGTCACCGTCGTGCTATTGCCGCCGACCACGCTCACGGTGATCACCGTCGTCTGGCTGGCGGTGCCGAACGGCGTGAAGATCGCGGCGCCGCCACTCAGCGCGACGTTGTCCGCCGGCCGGAAGGCCCCGGCGGCATCAGTGTTGGGCCCAGTCCAGGGGGTACCGGCGCACGTGACCTTGAGGTACGCGTACCCGCCGGTGACGGGCTGAAAGCAGATGTTCTGGCGGGTTGAGATGGCGACGGCGCGCGCCTGAAGGAGGGCGGCCTGCATCTCCCGCGCGCCCCGGCTCATCGTCAGGCTGCGCGAGGCGCTCAGGATGAACGGCACCATCAGGGTGGCCATGATCGAGATGACGGCAACCGTCACGATCAGCTCGACGAGCGTGTAGCCCGTTGCGCGAACCCGCCGTCTCTGTCGCAAAGCGTGCATGGTGAGCCGCCGTCCTCGATCTCCGGGTCAGAGCAAGCGGGGTGCCACCCGCTTCGGCGCGTTGCTCATTCCGGAAGCCACTGATCCGATGCGATTGCTTTGGAGCGGAGGTGGGCGGGATGTTCGGCGCTCGCGGATTTCCGACACGGACGGCGACACCGAGTGTCACCGGAACATCCACGAAACATCGACGTCAGCGCTCACAAGACGTGAACGTTCTCGAGCCGCGATCGATCGTCACCCGGCTCCGTCTGGGGCGGGCGGCGCCGGCTCGTCGGGTCCGATCCTCGGAGTCGTCATCTGCTCCGACGCCACCCGCAGCACGCTCTCGACGAGCCGCCACATCGGATGTCTCTCACCGACTCCGCCGGCTCGGGCCCAGATCTGCTTGAGCATGTCTTGAGCGCTCTGCAGCTCCGCCGGCGGCAGCGGGGTCTTCATCAGGTCCGGGTATTGCTCGACGAGCCGACGGCGCAGCAGCTTGATCATCACGTGCGACGGGACTCCGCCCCGCTCGCCCTTCCACGACGCGAGCAGGGAGTACGGCGAGGGCGAGCTCCGCGCTTCCTCCACCAGCCACGCCGCCGGGACCTCGCGCGTGGCGTCCTGCCATAGGGTCCGATTCGCGTAGCCGTGCGACCTCACGTTTCGCTGGGACATGTGCCTCCCCCAAGAGGGCTTCTCGGGCGGCACCGGCCCTCCTACCGCGGGGGCCGGAGCGTTCTACCGCGGGAGAGGCGGAGCGGGCGGGGACCGGGACTGGAGAGGCAGGGCGGAGAGCGTCGGCTCTCCCGAGGGCTGCGACACCGGGGCGACCAGCGCGATCCCTCCGGGCTCCGCCAGCCAGACGGCTGCGGTCCCGGACTCGAACGTGATCAGGGAAACGACGTCATCGTAGTCGGCGTCGTCGTAGATGCCGTGGACCCACGAGGGGTCAGGAGGGCTCGCATAGGCGAGTGAGGTGAGCCCGCCGACCGGCAGGACAAGGACCAGCGCGATCAGGCTGAGCAGCCGGCCGACCTTCATCTAGACCCTGAATAGCAGGCGGGTCGGCCGGCTGTCAAGATTGCGGAAGCGGGCGCGGCCGGGTGACCGCGCCCGCCTCCTCGCGTCGCGCGGGTGCTCAGGCCTTGAGCTGATCCCGGATCGGCAGGCGGCGGATCCGCTTGCCGGTCGCCGCGAAGATCGCGTTGCAGAGCGCGGGCGGGATCGGCGGCACCCCGGGCTCCCCCACGCCGCCCATCGGCTTGGCGTAGTCGCCGCCGGGGATGATGTGCACGCGGATCTCGCGCGGCGCCCCCGCCATGCGCGGGAGCTCGTAGGTGTGGAAGTTCTCCTGCTCGGCCCGACCGCCCTTGAAGCTCATCTCGCCCATGGTCGCGATGCCCACGCCCATGACGGCCGCGCCCTGCATCTGGGCGCGCACGCGGTCCGGATTGACGGTCGCCCCGCAGTCCACCGCGATGTCCACCCGCGGGATCGTCACCGTTCCCTTGTCGTCCACCGCCACCTCGACGACGGCGGCCACGTAGCTCACGAAGCTGTAGTGCGCGGCGATGCCCAGCCCACGGCCCTTCGGCATCTTCCGACCCCAGCCGGCCTCGCGCGCCACCGTCTCGACGACGCGCCGCAGGCGACCGGTGTCCACCGGGTACTGCGCGGGCGACTCGCCGTGGTTCCAGGTATCGCCGAGGGCCTCGGGGCTCACCTGCCGCGGGAGGCCGATCACGTCCAGCAGATAGTCCTTCGGGTCGCGGCCCGCCGCCTCGGCCAGCTCGGCGACGAACGACTGCACCGCGAACGCATGCGGGATATTGGAGACCGAGCGGAACCACCCGATGCGAGTGTGCGCCACGGCCTCCGGGTTCTCGATGCGGATGCTCGGAATCGCGAACGGCACGTTGATGACGCCCATGCCCAGCTCGAGCGCGGCCTCGTTCTTCGCGCCCTCGACGAACGTCGAGAAGATGGTCGGCGCGACGCTCCGGTGCATCCAGGCGACCGGGCGGCCCTGCGCATCGAGCCCCGCCTCCAGGTGCTCCACCGACACGGTGTGGAAGTAGGTGTGCATCAGGTCGTCTTCACGGGTCCAGGTCACCTTGACCGGCTTGCCGTCCATGGCCTTGGACACGACCGCGGCCTCGATGGCGAAATCGGGCTTGGACTTCCGACCGAACCCGCCGCCGAGCAGCGTGACGTTCACGGTCACGTCGGCCGGCTGTAGGCCCAGCCGCTTGGCCACGAGGTCTCGGGCGGCCTGGGGAGACTGGAAGGGGCCCCACACCTCGGCCTTGCCGTTCGCGATGCGCACGGTCGCGGACGGCGGCTCCATGGTGGCGTGCGCCAGATGCGGGATGTAGTACTCGGCGTCGACCCGCCGCGCGGCCCCCGCCATGTCCGCGTCGAGGTTGCCGTCGTTGCGCACCACCTTCCCGGGCTTGCGCGCGGACTCCTCCATCGACGCCTTGAAGGCCGTCGAGTCGTAGCTGGCGTTCGGGCCGTCGTCCCACACGACCTTGAGCGCCTTGCGCCCCTGGATGGCCGCCCAGGTATTGCTCGCCACCACCGCGACGCCACCCAGCGGGTTGAACTGGGCGGGCGCGGGACTCGCCTCGATCTCCACCACCTTGACCACGCCCGGCACCTTGAGGGCCTCCGCCCCGTCGAAGCTCACGACCTTGCCGCCATAGACGGGGGGCCGCGCCACCACCGCGTAGAGCATGCCGGGCAGGCGCGTATCGATGCCGTACTGGGCCTTGCCGGTCACGATGTCGCGCCCGTCGACCAGCTTCAGGTTGCCCTTGCCGATGTAGCGGAACTTCGACGGATCCTTCAGGCGCACCGTGTCGCGCGCCGGCACCGCCTGGGCGGCCGCCGCCTTGGCGAGCGACCCGTAGCCGGCCCGCCGGCCCGTCTTCGCGTGCACGACCTCGTGGTTCTTCGCCTCCACCTCACTCACCGGCACGCCCCACTTGGCCGCAGCGGCGGCCTCGAGCATGGTCCGAGCCGCTGCGCCGCAACGCCGCATGGGCTCGAAGAAATGTCGCGTGCTGCGCGAGCCGTCGGTGTCCTGATTGCCGAAGCGCTTCTCGTCCCCGGTGGCCTGCACCACGCGCACGCGCTTCCAGTCGGCCTCGAGCTCGTCGGCCACGATCATCGGCATGCCGGTCCGCACGCCCTGCCCCATCTCGGAGCGGTGGCAGACGATCGACACGGTGCCGTCCTCGGCGATGCCGACGAACACCAGCGGGTCGTCGACCCAGCCATTGGGCATGCCATCCCGGCCGTACTTGGGCGGATCCGCGGCGCGCCCGGCGGAGGGGAATCCGGCCGCGAGGACGAAGCCGCCCAGCGCGGTCATTCCCTGGAGGAACCGCCGGCGGCTCACATTGGCGATGACGATCGGCTGCTCGGTCGCGACTGCCGTCCGTGGCGCGCTCATCGGGCCCCTCCCTGGGCCGCCGCCTGCTTGATCGCGGCCCGCACCCGCACGTAGGTGCCGCACCGGCAGATGTTGCCGGTCATGGCCTCGTCGATCTCGGCGTCGGTGGGCTTGGCAGTGCGCTTGAGCAGCGCCGCCGCCGACATGATCTGGCCGGCCTGACAGTAGCCGCACTGGGGCACACCCATGTCGACCCAGGCCGCCTGCAGCGCCCGGCCGACCCGATCCGCGCCGACCGCCTCGATGGTGGTGACCTTGCTCTTCGCCACCGCCGCGATCGGGGTCACGCAGGAGCGCACCGGCTGCCCGTCGACGTGCACGGTACAGGCACCGCAGAGCGCCATGCCGCAGCCGAACTTGGTCCCGGTGAGACCCAACTCGTCGCGGAGCGCCCACAAGAGCGGGGTGTCGTCGGGGAGGTTCACATCGTAGCGCCGGCCGTTGACGGTAACTGAGGTCATCGCGATTCTCCTCTCGTCGGTGAGACGGGACCCGCTCGCGTGTACCTAACTGCGGCGAATATCATGCGCCCGGGCGCATGTCAACGTGGTCGTCTTCACGCTCCCCCGGCATGCGGATGGGTCGCGATCCAGTGCCGGGCGATGTCGATACGCCGCGCCACCCACACCCCGGCGTGCCGCATGACGTAGTCGAGGACGCGCTGGAGGCCGGCGGCGCGTGACGGGTGACCGATCAGCCGGTTGTGGAGCCCGATCGACAGCATCTTGGGCTGGGTGCGCCCCTCGCGGTAGAGCACGTCGAAGCCGTCCCGGACGAAGGTGAAGTAGTCCTCGGCGGTGAAGAGGCCGCCCCCGCCGAACTTCGCGTCGTTCGGCCCGAGGCTGTACGGCACCACCAGGTGCGGCCGCCCGCCGCCGGCCACCCAGTAGGGTAGCTCGTCGTTGTAGGCGTCCGAGTCGTAGAGGAAACCGCCCTCCTCCCGGAGGAGACGTCGCGTGTTGACGCTCGGGCCATAGCGGCAGTACCAGCCGAGCGGACGCTCCCCCGTGGTCTGCTCGATCGACGCCACCGCGCGCCGGATGTGCTCGCGCTCCTCCGCCTCGCTCAGGTCGTAGTGCTTGATCCAGCGCCAGCCGTGGGAGCACACGTCGAAGCCGGCGGCCCGAATGGCCGCGCTGGCCGGCGGGTTGCGCTCGAGCGCCAGCGCGCAGCCGAAGACGGTCAGCGGCAGGCCGCGCTCCTGGAAGGCGCGCAGCACGCGCCAGAAGCCCACGCGGCTGCCGAACTCGAACATCCCCTCGGCGGCCAGATCCCGTCCCCGGACGCCGGGGTCGCGGCCTCCCGCCTCGGTGAGCGAGGCCTCGGAGAACCCGTCGCCGTCGGGCACCGAGTACTCGGAGCCCTCCTCGTAGTTCATCACGAAGTTGACGGCGATCCGCGCGGCCCCCGGCCACTTCGGATCCGGAGGCGTGCCGCCGTACCCGATCAGGTCCCGGGGATAGGGGCTCGACATGGGCGCTCATGATAAGCGATCTCAAGGCGGGGCGCGCCGAGGTGTTATCGTAAGCCGCCCGTACCGCCCGTCCGTACCGGAGGCCCGAGTGAGCGACTACGACGTCATCGTGGTGGGCGCAGGCAATGCCGCCCTGGCCGCGGCCGTCTCCGCCCGCGAGCAGGGCGCGGCCCGCGTCGTCGCGCTGGAAAAGGCGCCGCGCGCCCTGCGCGGCGGCAACACGCACTATAGCGGCGGGCTCCTGCGCATCGCCTTCGACCGCGCCGAGGACCTGCGCGCCCTCGTGCCCGACGCCGAGGGCGAGGTGCCCAGCTTCTTCGCGGGCGTCGAGCCCTACCCGGACCGGCTCTTCATGGCCGATCTCCGCCGCGTCACCGATGGGCGCACCGATCCGGAGCTGGCCGAGCTGCTCATCGGGCGCTCCTACGACACCGCCGGCTGGATGGCCCGCCAGGGCATCGAGATGGAGCCGGCGGTCTCGCTCTCGGCGGTCAAGGTGGGCGACACGCTCAAGTGGTCGCCCGGCGCGGTGATCCGCGCGAAGCACGAAGGCGTCGGCCTGTCGGCCATGTGGTTTCGTATCGCCGAGCGCCAGGGCGTCGAGGTTCGCTACGACACCGCGGTGGTGCGCCTCCTGCAGGACCGGAGCGGGCGCGTCACCGGCGTCGAGGCGCGCGGGCCCGGGGGCTTCGAGGCGCTGTCGGGCAAGGCGGTGGTGCTGGGGTGCGGCGGCTTCGAGGCGAACCCGGAGTGGCGGGCGCGCTATCTTGGGCGGCCCTGGGACCACGCCAAGGTGCGCGGCACGCGCTACAACACCGGGGACGGGTTGCGGATGGCGATGGAGCTGGGCGCGCTCCCCCACGGCCAGTGGACCGGCTGCCACTCCACGCCCATCGACGCGGACGCGCCACCCCACGGCGACCGCAAGCTCACCGACAAGACCAACCGGCTGTCGTATCCCTACGGGGTGCTCGTCAACGCGCGCGGTCTCCGCTTCTTCGACGAGGGCGAGGACTTCCAGTTCTACACCTACGCCAAACTCGGCGGCATCATCCTCAACGAGCCGGGCGGCATCGGCTGGCAGATCTTCGACGGCAAGGTCACCCACCTCCTGGAGGGACGCTACCGGACCGGGACGCCGGTCCAGGCGGACTCGCTCGACGCCCTCGCGGAGAAGCTCTCGCTCGATCACGCGGCCTGCCGGCGGACCCTGGAGGCCTACAACGCCGCCGTCACCGAGGGCCGCTTCGACCCGACGGTGCGCGACGGCCTCTCCACCCGCGGGCTGCCGCTCCCGAAGTCGAACTGGGCGCAGCGGCTCGACACCCCGCCCTTCGTGGCCTACCCGGTGACCGGCGGAATCACCTTCAGCTTCGGCGGCGTGCGGATCACCGACCGCGCGCAGGTCGTGAGCACGAGCTGGACGCCGATCCCCGGCCTGTACGCGTGCGGGGAGATGGTGGGCGGCCTCTTCCATGGCAACTATCCGGGCGGCACCGGCCTCATGTCGGGCGCCGTCTTCGGCCGCCTCGCGGGCGCGCACGCGGCGGGCGAGTGATCGAGACGCGGGAGGATCGAACGTGACGACGACACCGAGGATCGGGTTCGTGGGGCTCGGGACCATGGGCGGGCAGATGGCGAAGCGGCTCGTGGCGAGCGGCTACGCGGTGACCGGCTACGACGTGAGCGACGACCGCGCGCGGCAGGCCGCGGCGGCGGGCGTCACGCTCGCGTCGTCACCCGCCGCGGCGGCGAAGGCGGCGGACGTCGTGCTGTCGAGCCTGCCCGACCCCGGCATCGTGCGCCGCGCCTACCTCGGCGCGGACGGCATCCTCACCGCGACGCGGTCGGGCGCGACGTTCATCGACCTGAGCACCATCGACCCCGATACCTGGCGCGAGGTGGCGGCGGCCGCGAAGGCCGCGGGGGTGGACTGCCTGGACGCGCCGGTGAGCGGCGGCCCCCTCGAGGCGGGCACCGGCAAGCTCGTCTTCCTGATCGGCGGCGACGCGGCGGTCCTCGAGCGCCACCGCCCGCTGCTGCTCACGCTCGGCACCGAGATCCACCACATCGGCCCGCTCGGCTCGGGGCTGGTGGTCAAGATCGTCAACAACATGATGTCGATGGCGAACGTGGCGGTCGCCGCGGAGGCGATGGTGCTCGGGGTGAAGGCGGGGGTGGACCCGCAGCGCCTCTTCGACATCCTGTCGACGAGCGGCGGCCGCTCCCACCATTTCCTCAAGCGCTTCCCGAACGTGCTGGCGGGCGACTTCACGCCGAACTTCAGCATCGGCCTCTCGCGCAAGGACGTCTCACTGGCCCTCGCGATGGCCGCCCGGCTCGAGATGCCGGTGCCCCTGGCCGCGACGGTACGCCAGGTCTACGAGGCGGCCCATGCCCAGGGATTCGGCCAGCTCGACATGGCCGGCGTCACCCGGCTCTACGAGCAGTGGACCGGCGTGACGGTGCGCGGCGCGGCGGCCCGGAAAACATAGCAACATGTAGCGTCCGGCCGGGCCGCCGGACGGATGTATGGGGATCGACTCCGCGCGAGCCCCATACATGGGGTCACCCGGCGCAGGCACACGGATGTATGGGGAATTGACGGCGCACCTGCGGGAGGCGGATCCTCGCGCGCATCAGGCAGCACATCTCATCCGCGCGCGGAGGCTCGAGTGACCACGAAGGATCTGGACGCGTTCTTCGACACCGGCTGGAACCAACACGACGTCGACTTCCTGATGACCTTCATGGCGGACGACTGCGTCTTCGAGGGCGCCGCCGGCTCGGAGGTCTGCGGCACGCGCCACGCGGGGCGCGAGCGCGTGCGCGGGGCCTTCGCCCGGGTCTTCGAGGTCTTCCCCGACGCCCGCTTCGAGCAGGCGCGTCACCTCGTCGTGGGTGACCGCGGCCCGACCACCGTCGTCTTCCGGCTCAAGCGCCCGCAGCCGTCGCTCCTGCTCATGCTGGCCTCCGGCTACTCGCCGATCTACCCCGCGCACGTGCCCCTCGCCGAGTTCAAGAACCGCTCCTCGGCGACGCCCTCCGCGACACGCTGGACCCCCGCCTCCGCGGGGCCTGATCGTTCGAAGGATCGGGGCTAGAACCCCGGCGCTCCAGGGGATGCGGGTCCATGCCGCTCGCCCTACACCGCCATCACGGTGCCGTCGTGGCCGGGGTCCGCGCCGCCGTCGAGCCCGTCGGGGTGGACGCGGATGGCGTGCACGGCGGCGAAGCCGTAGGTCTGCGGACTGCGCACCACCTCGTAGCCCCGGGTCTGCAGCGCGCGCTCGACGCCCCACGGGATGCGGTTGGACACGTCGATGGCGTTGCTGGTGGCCGAGAAGCGAGGCGCGCTGACCGCCTCCACCATGGTCATGTCGAAGTCGAGCGCGTTGAGGAGCACCTGCAGGACCCCCATGGCGATCTGGGTCGCCCCCGGCGCGCCGATCACGAGGTGGGGCCGGTCGCCCTCGAACACGATCGACGGGACCACCGAGCTGAAGCGGGCCTTGCCCGGGGCCAGGCTGCCCGCCCGGCCCGGGCGCGGGTCGAAGACGCCCATGCAGCCGTTGTACATGAAGCCGAGCCCGTCGGTGATCACCCCGGAGGGCATGCCGAGCGAGTGGGTCATCGTCACACAGCTCCCGTCGGCGTCGATCACCGAGACGTGGGTGGTGTCCCGGCTCGGCGCGCCCGCGTTGAAGCGCGGCACGTCGGCCTTCCGCCCCGCGTGAATCTCCTCCGCGAGGGCCTTCGCATAATCGGTGCCGATGAGGCGGTCCACGGGCACGTCGACGAACCTCGGGTCGCCCACGTGGCGGTCCTTGTCGATCGTCGCGCGCTTCATGGCCTCCGCGACGACGCGAATGTACTCGGCCGAGTTGTGCTCGAGCCCGCGCAGATCGAAGTGCTCGAGGATGTTCAGCATCTCGAGCAGGAGCACGCCGCCGCCGGGCGGGCGGTTGCTCGAGACGCGGTAGCCCCGGTAGGCGCCCCACAGCGGCGCGTTCCGCACCGTCCGCCACCCGCGCAGGTCCTCCGTCGCAATCAGGCCGTCGTGGCGGCGCATGTCCTCGACGATAGCGTGGGCGATCTCGCCCTCGTAGAAGACGTCGTCGCCGTGCTTGGCGATGAGGCGCAGGGTCTGGCCGAGGTCGCGGTTCACCACCCTGTCCCCCACCCGCTTGGGCGTGCCGTCGGGACGGCAGTGCAGCCGGCGCGAGGCGGGCGTGAACGCGAGACGCTCGTGGTTCGCGGCGCGGCCCATCTGGCCGTCCTCGGCCCACCAGGAGCCCACGTGCGGGCGCACGGTCCAGCCCCCCTCCGCCCAGGCGATCGCCGGCTCCACGATCTGCTCCCACGGCAGGCGACCGTGCTCGCGGTGGGCGTCGCGATAGGCCCGGAGGCTCGCGGGCACGCAGATGGCCTGGTAGCCGATGTCGTTCACCCGCCCGCGCAGGATGAAGCCGTAGCCGTCGCGCGCCTCGGACTCGATCCGGTCGGCCCACATGTCGGGGCGGACCGCGAGCGGGGCGGGCGCGTGGAAGTCGATGTAGCCGTGGAAGCCGCCGCGCATCGCGATGCCGCAGCTCCCGAAGCCGGCGATGCCGCACATCAGGGGGTCGACCACGCCCTGCACCAGGGCACAGGCCATCGCGGCGTCCACCGCGTTGCCGCCCGCCTTCAGGATCTCCGCGCCGGCCTCGGTCGCTTCCGGCTGCGCGGCCACGATCATCGCCCGCTTCGCGTATCGCATGCGTCTTCCTCCGGGATTGGGGGCGGGATTGGACGGGATTGGGCCCGCTCGGGGGCCATCATCCATCGGGCGGCGGGCGCATGACAAGAGATCATCGCCCGCCGAGCGCGAGCCATCGCCGGGGGGAGGGCTACTTGAGCCGAGGGTCCAGGGCGTCCCGGAGGCCGTCGCCGAACAGGTTGAAGCCCAGGACGGTGACGCAGATGGCGAGGCCGGGGAAGAGGGAGAGCCAGGGATTGGCCTGGATGAAGGCGACATTGGCCTTCAGGTCCCAGCCCCAGCTCGGGGTCGGCGGCTGGGTCCCGAGGCCCAGGAAGCTCAGCGTGGCCTCCACGATGATCGACGTGGCGATGCCCAGGGTGGTGGTGACGATGATCGGGGCCAGGCAGTTGGGCAGGACGTGCCGGAGGACGATGGCGGGGTCCCGCACCCCGAGGGCCCGGCAGGCTTCGATGTACTCCTTCTCCTTGATCGAGAGCACGCTGCCCCGGACGAGGCGCGCGTAGATCGGGATGCGCACGATCGCGATGGCCCCCACGACCTTGACCGTCCCGATCAATCCCGCGGTCGGCGCGAACATGATCATCAGGATGATCGCGAGCAGGTAGATCGGAAAGGCGAGGATGAGGTCCATCACGCGCATCACCACGCTGTCGACCCGGCCGCCGTAGTAGCCGGCGATCAGCCCGAGCGGCACGCCGAGGAAGAGGGCGAGCACCACCGAGGACACGCCCACCGCCAGCGAGACGCGGCTGCCGTGGATGACCCGGCTCAGCATGTCGCGCCCGAGCTGGTCGGTCCCGAGCGGGTGGTCCTCGCTCGGCCGGGCGAAGGTCTGGGTCTGGTCGCTCGCGGTCGGGCTCCGCGGCGCGAGCACGTCCGCGAAGATGGCGACGAGCACCAGCCCCAGGACGATGGCGGCCCCGATGAGGGCGGTCGTGCTCTTGCGAAGGCGGCGGATCGCCTGGGTGAGCAGCGACTCCCCGCCCCCGACGCGACCGGGCGCGGCGATCCCGACGGGGAGCTCGGCCTCGCGGAGGGCGCTCATGCGTACCGGATGCGCGGATCCAGGAACGTGTAGGTGAGATCGACGATCAGGTTGATGAAGACGAACGCGAGCGCGGTGATGAGGGCGAAGCCCTGCACCTGCTGGTAGTCGCGGGCGATGATCGCATCGATGCCGAAGGTGCCGAGGCCGGGCATGGCGAAGAGGGTCTCCACCACGATCGCGCCCCCGATGAGGAAGCCCACCTGGAGCCCCATGACGGTCACGGTGGGAATCAGCGCGTTCTTGAGCGCGTGCTTGAAGATCACCGGCCGCTCGCTCAGGCCCTTGGCGCGCGCGGTCGTGACGTACTCCGTCCGGATCACCTCCAGCATGCTCGCGCGGAGGAGCCGGGTGAGGATCGCGGCCCGGCCAATGCCGAGCGCGATGGCCGGCATCAGGACGTGCTGCAGGTTGCCCCAGAAGCTCACCCCGCAGACCATGTTCGGGCACGTGCCGGGCAAGTAGACCCAGCCCGAGCTGGGCAGGATCCCGTCGAGCCCGATCGAGAAGGCCAGCAAGAGCAGGACGCCCACGAAGAACTCGGGGATGGAGACGCCGATCATGGCCACCGACGTGGCGGTGTAGTCCGCCCACGTGTTCTGGCGGAGCGCGCCGATGATCGCGGCCGGTACCGCGATCGCCAGCGCGACGCCCATCGACAGGACGATCAGCTCGAGGGTCACCGGCAGGCGGACGAGCACGTCCTGGAGGACCGGGCGCCCGGTCAGGATCGAGGCGCCCCAGTCTCCCTGCACGAGCTTCCCGAGCCAGATCGCGTACTGGACCAGGATCGGCTGGTCGAGCCCGTAGGCCTGGCGGGCCTTCACCGCGTCCTCCTCGGTGTAGGCGTCTCCCAGGAGCGCCACCACCGGGTCGCCGGGGATCGACTGCATCATCAGGAACACGACCAGCGTGATCATGACCACGGTCGGCACGATCTGGAGCAGGCGCTTCAGGATGTACACGCGCATCCCGCCCCGCCCCCCGCTACTTGTCGAGCCAGACGCGGTGGTAGTGCACCTCGAACTCCGCGTTGTACGTGTAGCCCTTCATCCACGGCTGCGCGACCATGTAGAACGGCGAGCCGGAGATGTTGTTCCAGTACATGTTCTCGACGAAGAACTCCTGGATCTCCCGGGCGATCGCCTTGCGCTTGGCGGGGTCCATCTCCCGCGCGTAGCGCGCGTAGTACTCGTCCACCCGCTTGTCGTGGTGGCGCGGGTGGCTCCAGGAGGACGAGCTGTTCGACAGGTACGCGTTGCTGTCCAGCGTGATCAGCGAGAGCAGGTCCTCCACGTACATGTCCCAGGGGCCGTCCTGGAGCGTCGTGTTCATCCACGACACCTTGTCCACGAGCCGGATGTTCGCGGTCACCCCGAGGCGTCCCATCTGCTCCTTGATGACGGTGGCGATCACGTTGAACACCGACTTCTCGGTGTCGGCCATCAGCTCGAAGGTCAGCGGCTTGGACGGGCCGTAGCCCGCCTCCGCGAGCAGGGCCTTGGCCCGGGCGGGGTCGTAGGGGCACATCGCGTTGACGTCCACCGTGTCGAGCGTGCCCGGCGGGTTCATGCCGACCCAGGGGGTGGCCTTGCCCTTGAAGGCGATCTTGACGATCTCCGCCCGGTCGATCCCGTAGCAGCCGATCGCCTTGCGCACGCGGAGGTCCCCGAAGATCGGGTGGGGGGCGCGCTCCTTGGACATCGGCTTGCCGTCCCTGGGGACGGTCACCTTCATCGCCGCGAGCATCGGGGTGGTCTCTTTCCCGGTCATGATCTGGGCCTGCGGGCTCTGCGCCTTGAGCGTGTCCACGTGCTCGGGCGAGAAGGACGCGATGAAGTCGATCTCCCCGGCCCTGAACGCGGCCATCTCGGTCACCGGGTCCTTGATGGTGCGGATCACGACGCGGTCGAGGTAGGGGAGCCCCGGCACGAAGTACTTGTCGAAGCGCTCCATCACGAGGTGACTCCCCTTCACCCACTCGACGAGGCGGAACGGGCCGCAGCCCACCATCGCGCCCGGCTTGCCCTGCTTGCGGTCGTCGAGGCTGTACTTCTGGGTGGCGGTGGGCGAATAGAGGATGAGGCCCGTCCGGTACGCGGCGAGCATGTGGAGGAAGAAGGCGTAGGGCTGCTTGAGCCGCACCTGCACGGTCTGGGGATCCAGCACCTCGACCGAGTGCACGGGATCGTAGAAGGTGCGCATCCCGGATTTCGTGGCCGGATCCATCAGCCGGTCGATGCTGAACTTCACCGCGGCGGCGTCCACCTTGGTACCGTCGTGGAAGAGGACGTTGTTCCGAAGCTTGAAGGTGTAGGTGAGATTGTCCGACGAGACCTGCCAGGAGTCGGCCGCGTCGCCCACGAACTTCCCGTCGGGCGTGACGTTGACGAGGCCGCAGCCGACGTTCATGGCGACCCACATCATTTCGTAGCCGGGCGCGGTGTGGAAGTCGAGGTGAGCGATCTCGTTGCCGTAGCTGACCCGGAGCGTGCCCCCGCGCTTCGGCGTCTGGGCCAGCGCCGCGCTGGACACGAGGACGATCGAGCTCACGACAGCGGTCATGACGAGCAGGAAGGCTCGGCGGTTCATCGGCAGGACCTCCTTCCGGCGACGGGGCGTCGCCGCTCCACCGTTATGGATCTACATGGACGCGAGACCCCTCCTGTTTGGGACACGCCAAAGGAATGACTTCCGGGAACCTGCCATCATCCACTGCCCCCCGATCCGCCAGGAGGCGGACGATGAGGTCGGGGTCGTTGCGGGAGTGTGCCCCGAGCGCCAGCCTCTTGGCAAGTGAATTCGGCCGGTTGCCGGCCCCGCGCCGGAGCCGGGTGACCGTGCGACGCGTCACGGGCGGCACGAGACGCGCGGGTATAGCGAGATCGACCGCATCAAGTCGGCGCTCGCGCCCTACCTCCGCGGGACGCTTCGCGGCCGGAACAACTTCGAGGGCTTCGAGACCGAGCGCGTCTATGCGCTCCTGGGCAAGGCGCCCGTGATCGCGGAGCTGGTGGAGCACCCCCGGATCCTGGCGATCCTGGATGCGCTGCTGGCGCCAAACTACCTGCTCTCGGCGAACCTCGCGATCCAGCTCTATCCGGGCGAGACCCGTCAGCCCCTTCACTACGACGACGGCTTCTACCGGATCCCGCGGCCTCGCCCGGCTTATGGGATCAGCGCGATCTGGGCCATCGACGAGTTCACCGCCGACAACGGCGCCACCGAGATCATCCCGGGCAGCCACCGCTGGGGCGACGAGCGGCCGGCCGAGGACGACCCCCGGATCGAGGCCGTGATCATGCCGGCCGGGTCGGTCATCGTGTTCATGGGCACGCTCTGGCATCGCGGGGGCGCCAACCGCAGTACCGCGCCGCGCCTCGCCATTACCCCCCCAGTACTGCCAGCCCTGGCTGCGCCAGATCGAGCAGCAGGTGCTGGCGGTCCCGCGCGAGATGGGCTATGTCGACGGCATGCATCCACGCCGGCTGATCGACCCCGCCCACGGCCGGCGGCCCCACGACGTCCAGTCTCTGCTAGACTCCGGAGACTCAGAAGGCGATCGTCCCATCATGGAGGCGTGACATGGCCGACCGCGGCATCGACGTCGTTCGCGCGCACCTGGCAAAGCTGCCCCCGTCGGACTCGCTGACGATCGCGGAGCGCCGCGCCCAGTACGAGCGCGCCGAGAAGGTCTTCCCCACGCCGCCCGACGTCAAGGTGGAGCGCGTGAGCGCGCCCGCGGCGCCGGCGGAGTGGCTACGCCCGCCCGGGGCGGTGGCCGGCCGCGTCGTGTTGTATCTCCACGGCGGCGGCTACGTCATCGGCTCGCCGCGCTCGCACCGCCACCTGGCCGCGGCCATCGCCGGCGCCGGCGGGGCCAGCGGGCTCCTTCTCGACTACCGCCTGGCCCCGGAGCACCCCCACCCGGCGGCGGTCGACGACGCGGTCGGTGCCTACCGCTGGCTCCTCGACCAAGGGGTCGCGCCGGGGCACATCGTGATCGCGGGCGACTCGGCCGGCGGCGGCCTCACGGTGGCGACGCTCCTCGCCCTCCGGGACGCGGGCGTGGCCCTGCCCGCGGGCGGCGTCTGCATCTCCCCCTGGGTGGATCTCACCTGCAGCGGGGGGAGCTACCGGACGAAGGCCGAAGCCGATCCGATCGTGCGCCGGGCCGGGGTCGAAGAGATGGCGCGAGCCTATCTCGGCACCGCGGCTCCCCGGACGCCGCTCGCCTCTCCGCTCTTCGCCGATCTCCGCGGGCTGCCCCCGCTGCTGATCCACGTCGGGAGCGATGAGGTGCTCCTGGACGATGCGGTGCAGCTCGCCGAGCGGGCCAAGGCGGCCGGCGTGGATACGACGCTCGAGGTGTGGGACCGCATGATCCACGTCTGGCACTGGTTCCTGCCGATGCTCGACGAGGCTCGCTCCGCCGTCGAGGCGATCGGCCGCTTCACCCGCGCGCGCGTGGCCTAGACTCCAGACCATCGCGGTCCGCCGTGTCCCGTCCGGTCGCGCGGCGCATGGCGCGTCCGCGACCAGATTCGCGTCGCCGTCCCGGTCCACGAACTGATTCACGAGGGTCGGCCAGAGCACCGCGACGGTGATGAGGGCGCACGCGAGCGGGATGCCCCAGCGCCAGCCGGATCATCGAACCCGGGCCGGGGGGCGACCTGGACGGGATCAGGGGGTCGGGAGACGGGAGTGGTCTGGGTTCGCGGCGGAGAGGATCTCGGCGGTCGCCTCCGCCGCGTCATCCGGTCGCGTGTTGCAGGAGCCCGTGTTCCCGAAGGGCCGTGGCGGCCTTGTGGATGGCCGCGAAGGGGAGCCCCGACCGCTCGGCGATGTCGAGCAGGGTCCGGCTCCCGTCGCTCTGGTTGAGCACCCAGAGCATGGCCATCTCACTCCACCCACCGTGCGTGCGCACAACGTCGACCGGATCGGTCGAGATGCCGAGAAAGCTGACTGACCGAGCATCTCTACGCCCGCGAGGCGCACCTGTACTATCGCGACAGCCGCTTCCTCGATCGGCGCGAGCGCAACGGGGCCAAGGCGTTCTGGAGTCGCGGCAATGGCTGGACGCTCGCGGGCCTGGCGCGCGTGCTGCAGTACCTGCCCGCGGACTACCCGGACCGTCCGCGCTTCGTCGCCCTCTTCCGGGAGATGGCGCGGAAGGTCGCCGCCCTCCAGGGGGATGCTCGGCTCGGTGCAGGCCCCGAACGACCGCCCCGGAGCGACGAGTCCGGGCGACACCGAGATCTACGGGACGGGAGCATTCCTGCTCGCGGGCGGCGAGGTGCACCGGCTCGCAGCGAGTATGGGCCGATGAGCGCTCGGGATGCTAAGATTTGCCCATCTTGCCGGATATCGCCGCGCTCGACCAGCACCGCTATATGAGTCTCGCGACATTCCGTCGGACCGGCACCGAGGTCCGGACTCCGGTCTGGTTTGCCGCGGCGGCGGGAAAGCTCTATCTCTTCACCGCGGATGAATCCGGCAAGGTCAAGCGCTTGCGCGGCTCGGCGCGAGCGCGTATCGCCCCTTCCGATATGCGGGGGGAAATCCGGGGGGTCTGGCGGGACGTGGCCGCGCGCGTCGTCACCGAGCCCGGCTCGATCGAGCGGGCCCACGCGGCGCTACGGGCCAAGTACGGCTGGCAGATGAGGCTGGCCGACCTGTTCTCCCGACTCACCGGCCGGATTCAGCGCCGCGCCTGGATCGAGATCGAGGGGTGAGCCCGTTTCCGATCGTCAGACACCCGGCGGCGGGAACCCGCACGCCGGTTCTGGTGAGCGTGCCCCACTACGGCACGCAGCCCTTGCCCCACATCACCCGCGACGACTACTGCGAGCCGTGGTTCGAGACCTTCGCTTACGGATTCGCCGATACCTTCGTGGGCGATCTCTACAGCGACCTGCACGAGCAAGGGGCCACCGTCCTCGCGACCCCGTTCTCCCGCATGTTCGTCGACGTCAATCGCCGCCGCGATGACTTCGAGCACCACGACGGCGAGGTGCGCTCCCGGCGCGGGGTCGTGCGCACCCATACCATGCGCGACGCGCCCATCTTCGCGCGGCCGCTCGCTCTCGACGACCTCGAAGAGCGGCTCCAGACGCTCTACGACCCCTACTACTCGGCCCTGGACCGCCTGCTCACCCAGCTCCACCACGCCTACGGGTACGCGATGCTCCTCGATGGCCACACCGGGAGCCCGCGCCGGATGAAGGACCATCAGGTGATCATCGGCACGTGCCATGGCGCCACCTGCGCCCCGCAGCTCTCGGCGATCGTAGGCGCGATCTTCCGCCGCCACGGCTTCGAGGTGCACGAGAACGTCAGCGGCTATTCGGGGGGCAACATCGTGGCCACGTTCGGCCAACCCACGACCCGACGCGTCCACGCCCTCCAGCTCGAGATCAACGCCTCGCTGTTGATGACCACCACCCGCGAGGAGTTCATCGCCCAGGTCTCGCGCGGGGGGATCCCCGAGAAGGCGGAAGGCAATATCGGGCGGGTCCGCGGCTGCCTCCGGGATGTGCTGGCCGCCCTGCCCGCGGTCCTCGCGACCGTGCACGAGTCCTAGCGGTACCACCGCGCCCTCCTTCCCCGGGCGCCGCGCGTGGCGCGGGCCGGGCCCGGAACCGGGTAAGATCGACCTCATGCCAGACCACGCCGACCGCAAGCTCGAGATCGTCACCGCCACCCCCGAATCCGCGATGGTGGTCTTCGCTCATCCCGACGACGCCGAGATCGGCTCGGGCGGGGTCATCGCCAGGTGGGTGGCCGCCGGCTGCGAGGTGAGCTACGTGCTGTGCACCAACGGCGACGCCGGCACCGCCGACCGCGACCTCG
>JBGOVO010000206.1:0-7048 GCA_041478145.1 Methylomirabilia bacterium | reverse complement strand
GATCGACGATCGACTGCGCCCCCGACCCCTCGTATCCCCCGGCTCACGCGCCGGCGCCGCCCCCGACTGCCGACGGGGCCTCCGGCCTGAGCGGACAGATCACGTGTCAAAACCCAGCGGACATTTCACTTGTCACCAACAGCGGAGTCGCGGGGGAATGTGAGATAGTGCTGCGCCGGGAGGAGACAACGATGAGCGCACGCTACCTGTACCTGGTCCGGATGGACGTGGCCCACGATCACGAGAAGACGTTCAATGACGTCTACGACCACGAGCACGTTCCCCTGCTCGCGGCCGTCCCCGGGGTCGGCCGGGCCACGCGGTACCGGAACCCGTCCCCTACCGACCCGCGCTACCTCGCGGCCTACGAGATCGACAGCCCGGCCGTGCTCCAGAGCCCCCAGTGGAAGACGGCCGGCGAGGCCGGCCGGTGGCCCAAGGACATCCGGCCCCACACGATGAACCGTCACCTCGCGACCTATGAATGGGTGGGGAGCAACGCGGGGCTGACCTACCGGACGCCCTACATCTTCTGGGTCCTGATGGACGTGGAGCCCCACCGCGAGGCCCTCTTCAACGAGCTCTACGACGTCGAGCACGTCCCCCTGCTGCTGAAGCTTCCGGGGTGCGTCAACGTCGTGCGGTACCGGACGGAGACCCCGGGCGAGCCGCGCTACCTGGCGGCCTACGAGGTCGAGCGGACCGATCTGCCCATGTCCAAGCTGTGGAACGACACGTCGGACATCGGGCGGTGGAAGCCCGAGGTGAGACCGTACACGCACAACAAGCGGTACATCGTGAGCGAGCGCATCTGATGCCCACCGACGTGGCCCTGACCGGCCTCGCCATGCCCCTCGCCGAGTTCCCCGCGATCGCCCGCGAGGCCGAGACCCGGGGCTACCGCACCGCGTGGGTGGGCGAGGCCTCCGGCCCGGAAGCGATCGTGCTCTCGACCCTCATCGCGACCCACACCCGGCGCCTCCAGATCGCCAACGGCGTGATCCCCGTCCAGACCCGCACGCCCATCGTGTACGGCCAGGCCGCCGCGACGCTCGCCCATCTGGCGCCCGGACGCTTCGCGCTCGGGCTCGGGCTCTCGAGCGAGATCATCGTCGGGCAGTGGCACGGGCTGCCGTTCGCGCCCTCGGTCCAGCAGATGCGCGAAGCGGTCCAGATCATCCGGATGACGGCCGCGGGGGAGCGGGTGAACTTCGAGGGGAAGTTCTACCGCCTCAAGAGCTTCCGGCTCGCCATCCCGGCCCCGTCGCCGCCGCCGCGCATCTACCTGGCCGCGCTCGGGCCCCGGATGTGCGAGCTGGCGGGTGAGGTGGCGGACGGCGTGCTCCTCAACTGGATCCCGCCCGCCGCGGTGCCCGCCTCGATGCGCCACGTCGAGGCCGGCGCCAAGCGCGCGAACCGGAGCCTCGCGGACGTCGACGTCGCGGTCTACGTGCGCACGTGCGTCACCGACGAGCGCGCGCCGGTGCGCGAGGCGCTGGCCCGCGACATCACCGGCTATGCCATCGTCAGCGCGTACGCGCGCTTCTTCGAGGAGTGCGGTTTCGCGGAGGAGGTCCTAGCGGTGAACACCGCTTGGAAGGCCGGGGATCGCGCCGGCGCGGTCAAGGAGATCTCGGAGCGCGTGCTCGACGGACTCGGCGCGGTGGGCACGGCGGACGCCTGCCGCGCGCAGATCGAGGCCTTCGCGCGAACCGGGGCCACGCCGGTGGTGCTCCCCTTCGCGTCGCCCGGCCCGACCGCGCGCGCGTCCCTGCTGCGGACCTTTCGCACCTTCCCCTAGAGGACGCGGGGATGAGGCGATGGCGGTCCGGGCTGCCCGCGCTCGCGGTGATCCTCGCGCTGCGGCGCGCAAGCTCCTGGCGGAGGCCGGGTATGGCCCGCCGAATCCCCTGCGCTTCGAGGCGCAGACGCGGGCCATCGCGACCTACGTGGACCTGGCCTCCTACGTGGTGAGCGAGCTGCGCCAGGTCGGCGTCGAGATCCAGATCAAGCCGCTCGACAGCGTGCAGTGGGACGGGATCACCACCCGGAAGGAGTTCCAGCTCGGCATCAACATCTCGGGCTACGGGGTGGACGACCCCGACGCCATTCTCTTCGAGAACTACACGTGCGCGTCGCTCCGGAACTACACCGGCTATTGCGACGAGGGCGTGTCCCGGCTCATCGAGCAGCAATCACAGGAGCTCGATCAGAAGAAGCGGCTGGCTCTCGTGCAGGAGATCCAGCGGCGGCTCACCGCGGCGGGGGCCCGTCCCACCGTGGCCTGGGGCATCGATCACTTCGCCCACTGGCCGCAGGTGAAGAACCTCGTGCCCCACCACTCGCTCTACAGCTTCGGCCGCATGCAGAACGTCTGGCTGGATCGCTAGCGCGCGACGCGAACGACCTGGATGGGGCCGGCCCTAGCGGCCGGTCCACGGGGGATGCGCGCGGACCGCGTCCTCGTTCACCTCGGTGCCCCAGCCGGGGCCGGTGGGGAGGACGAGGTGGCCGTCCTTGATCTCCGGCTTCACGGTCACGAGGTTGCCCTGCCACGGCACCATGTCGGGATCGATCTCCATGATGCGCAGGTTGGGGACCACCGCGGAGAAGTGCGCGTTCATCATGGTGGCGAGGTGCCCGTAGAAGTTGTGCGGGGCCACGTTGGTCTCGTAGGTGTCGGCCATCGCCGCGATCTTGAGCGACTCGCCCACGCCGTTCCACGGGGTGTCGATGATCGCCACGTCCACCGCTTGCCGCTCGAAGAACGGCCGGTAGTCCCGGCGTCCGAAGAGGCACTCGCAGGAGGCCACCGGGATGGAGGTGCGGCTCCGGACGTAGGCGAGCGCTTTCGCGTCCCGCGTGTCCATCTCGATCCAGAAGAGATCGTAGGGCTCGAGCGCGCGCGCCATCTTGAGAAAGCCCTCGGTCTTGTAGTTGAAGTTGAGGTCCACGAGGATGTCGACGTCGAGGCCGGCGCCCTCGCGGAAGGCGGCGAGCAGGGCGCGCGCCGCGCCGATCACGTGGCGGTCGGCGTTGAGCTCGGGGAACCCGACGCTGCGGCCGAAGCCCGGCACGTGGGCACGGGGGTTGTCACCGAGGAACAGCACGTTGGTCTTGAGCGCGGTGTACCCCTTGGCCACGACCTCGCGTCCGAGCTTGACGACGTCGTCGAGGGTGCGCACCGGCGCCAGCTCCATCTCCCGGGCGCGGCTCACCCGGTAGGTGGCGCAGTGCGACCAGTAGAGGCGGATCCGGTCGCGGACGGGGCCACCGAAGAGCGCGTACACCGGCACCCCGAGCGCGCGCGCGGTGACGTCGAGCAGGGCGTTCTCGATGGCGCCGATGGCCTGCTGGATCACCCCGCTGGCGGCCTGCCGGCGGAGCGCGTAGAGCAGAGCCACGTGGGCCTCCCAGGGGCGGGGATCCTTGCCGACGAGCGCGGGCGCCAGCGCCGCGATGACCGCGGAGACGCCGGCGCCCCCGAAGGACTCGTTGTACTCGCTCCAGCCCACGATCCCCTCGTCGGTGCTGATCTTGAGGAAATCGAGATTGCGCCACCCCGCGTCGGCCCGCCCCGCCCCGGCGACTAGCGCAGGAAGGGAGTGAAATCGTCCTGCGACCCCCGTGGCTCGACCCGTCCCCCGAGCGACGCGGAGAGGAACTGGTCGGTCAGCGCGAGGAAGCGCAGCCGATTCGCCGGGTTGCGGAGGCTGTGCCCTTCGCCGGGAAGGACCAGGTAGACGACCGTCCGCTTGTAGCTCCGAAGGGCCGACGCCATCAGGTCGCTTTGCAGGCGCTCGACCGTGCGGTCGCTTGCCCCGTGGGCCAGGAGCAGGGGGGCGCTGATCGACGCCGCGTGGACACTGGGAGATCGGGCCCTCAGAAACGCGTCGTCAGGGTCGGCCCGGCCCACATGCTGCTCCCAGTACCCGCGCGCGGGAGGGGAGTACGCCCGCACCTGAGCGGGCAGATGGGACACGCCGCCCAGGCTCACTCCGCACGCGAACGCATCGGGGGCGAACGCCAGGGCGGCGAGCGTCGCGTATCCGCCGTAGCTCCAGCCCATGAGGCACACTTTCCCCTGCCGAGCGTATCCGTGCCCGATGGCCCATCTCTCCGCATCCAGGAGGTCGTCCAGCATTCTCCCACCCCAGTTGCCATCCGCGGCTCGGAGGTGAGCCTTGCCGTAGCCCGCCGATCCTCGAAAGTTCACCTGGAGAACGGCATAGCCACGGTTGGCGAGCCACTGAGCTTCGGGATCCCACCCCCATGCGTCGCGAGCCCAGGGCCCGCCGTGGACCAGGAGCACCATCGGAAGACCTCGCGGCTCGGCACCGACCGGGAACGTCAGGTAGGCGTGAAGGGTCAGGCCGTCACGCGCGCGGAACTCGAAGGGCTGCATCCGGGCGAACTCGCGTCCCGCCAGAGTGGGATCGGGCGCGAACAACGGAGTCG
This sequence comes from Methylomirabilia bacterium, assembly GCA_041478145.1. GTDB lineage: Bacteria > Methylomirabilota > Methylomirabilia > Rokubacteriales > CSP1-6 > CAMLFJ01. The sequence goes on along the minus strand of JBGOVO010000206.1, from coordinate 2,590 downwards.
CCGACCTGGTCGCGCGGACGTAGAGATAGTAGACGGGGGGCCGGCTATCGGAATCACATCGGGCGACCCAGGTCCGATCCATCCGGTCGCGGCTCTCCAAGCCCACGTCACCGCCGCAGACCGAGCGCAGCACATCGAAGTCCGGCTTCAGGGACTGATCGAGCAGCATCCACTCGGCTCGATCCCGGACGAATCGAACGCCCTGGATCTCGCGGGTGACCGGGCTGGACAGGACGGCGCCGACGTCATAGCGAGGGTCCTCGGCGAGCACCGCGCTCTGGCCGGTGGCGAGATCCAGGCGCAGCAGCCGGGAGGTGGCCGCCCCGACGCTCGAGGTGAGGAGCAAGTGTCGGCCGTCGTCCGTGAAGCCGACCAAGTGGCCGTCGGTCTCCTCGGGGCCCCACCGTTGGACCACGCGCCAGGGGGCTCGGTCGTCAGCGCGGACGCGCACCTCGGCGTAACCTTCCGGCGTCAAGGCGAGGGCGGCGTGGACTCGCTGAGCGCGGTCGGCGGCCCACTCCGTGACGTCGCCGGGATTCTTCGTGTCGGAGACGAGGCGACCCGATCGCAGGTCGGCCCGGTAGGCACTCAAGGCCGCGCCATCCGCGTGAACGAGGACCAGGCCTCGATCGGGATCGGAGCACGCGCCTCCGATCCAGTCGGAGGAGACCGATCCGGCGCCGGTCGGTGTCAGGTCGCGGGCCGGATTGCCGGCCAGATCGGCCTGGTAGAGACGCCACCGCTGGTCGCCATCCCGATCCTGGAGAAAGAGCAAGTGCTCGCCATCGCACTGCCACCGGAAGTGCCAGAGGTCGCGCTCGGTCTCCCGGGTCAACAGGCGGTCGTCGTGCTCGCCGATCGTGCGGACCCACAGGTTGTAGACGTCGTTCCAGCGAGCCAGATATGCGAGGCGCCGTCCATCCGGCGAGAGGAGCGGCCGTGCCGGGTGGTCCCCGACGAACAGCGCGGCCCGCGGGATCAGGTCCCCGAGCGCGACGGCGCTCGTCGAGCCCCCTGTCGAGGTCGCGGCCGATGGCCGGATCAAATCCGTCCGGAGGGCCTCGTGGCCCGGCTTGACGACCGGCGCCAGCCGCCGGGCCTCGTCGAGCTGAGCGGGCGTCATCCGGCGCGTCAGAGCCTCTTGCTGCTGCAGCGCGGTCGCCTTCCCGTGTGATGCCGCCAGGTGATACCAGAGATATGCCCGAATCGGATCCGGGGGGACCGCCAGGCCGCGCTCGTAGAGCAAGCCCAGACCGGCCTCCGCGTCCGGCTCGTCCTGGTCCGCCGCTTGCCGGAACCAGCGCGCGGCCTCTTCGAAGTCTTGGGGTACGCCGAGGCCTGTGACATACATGGCGGCCAGATTGCTCTGGCATTTCGCGGAGCCCTGCCGGGCGGCTCGCTCGAACCACGTCGCAGACTCGGCTACGTCTCGAGGCACCCCGTGACCGGCGAAGTACATGAAGCCGAGATGGCACTGCGCGTCCGTCTCGCCCTGCGCCGCGGCCAGGCGGAGCAAGCGGACCGCTTCGCGATCGTCCCGCTCGACTCCTCGGCCTTGGCTGTAGGCGAACCCGAGGTCGTACTGGGCCTTGGCGTTTTCCTGTTCGACGGCTCGCCGGTACCACCTGACGCCCTCGAAGTCGTCCCGGGCCACTCCGCGCCCGCTGAAGTACATCCAGCCGAGGTCATGCTGGGCAGCCGCCAAGGCCCGGTCCGCCGCGCGCCGGAACCACCGCAGGGCCTGACCATCGTCCTGAGCCACGCCGAGGCCCCAAAAGTACACGAGGCCGATCGCGTGCTCCGCGTGGGCCTCGCCGTGCTCGGCGGCGCGTCGGTACCAGCGGAGCGCCTCGGCCTCATCCTTCGCGACGCCCGATCCCTTCCCATACATATCGCCCAGTCGAACCTGGGCCTTGGCGTGGCCTTGCTCGGCGGCTCGCCGGAGCCACCGAGCCGCCTCGACAGGGTCAGCGCCGACCTCGCGCCCGGCAACGTAGGCGAGCCCGAGCTCGTACTGGGCGGCCGGATCGCCCTCCTCGGCCCGGGCCCGGCGGCTCTCGAAATCCGACGGGCCCATCTCGAAAGGGGACGGCGGATGGTCGTCCCGCAGGCAGGCCTGAGCGCACGCCCCCAGTGCGACGACCAGCACGGCGCCCACGACAAAGCGCTTCACGTCAGCCTCGCATCGGACCTACTGGTACACCATCTGGTACACCATCGTTCATAGCGCGCCCCGACGCCGAGGGAGCCCTTCTCGTACGAGCCCGCGGCCCGACGGAGCATACCCCCGGTCGCGCTAGTAGCGGTAGTGGTCCGGCTTGTAAGGGCCGGTCTTCTCCACGCCGATGTAGCGGGCCTGGGTGTCGGTCAGCTCGGTGAGGTTCGCGTTCAGCTTCTTGAGCTGCAGGCGCGCGACCTTCTCGTCCAGGTGTTTGGGGAGCACGTAGACCCCGATCGGGTACTTCTCGGGGCTGGTGAAGAGCTCGATCTGGGCGATGACCTGGTTGGCGAACGAGGAGCTCATCACGTAACTCGGATGGCCGGTGGCGCAGCCCAGGTTGACCAGCCTGCCCTCGGCGAGGAGGATGAT
>JBGOVO010000035.1:0-17618 GCA_041478145.1 Methylomirabilia bacterium | reverse complement strand
GCTGCCGGGCCTCCACCTCCTGCTGGTAGCGGTAGGCCGCCTCCTGGATCTCGCGCTGCATGAACGGGATGGCGTGGACCGAGCCACCGAGACCGTCGATCTTGGCGATGTACGTCTCGGCTTCCTCCTCGATCCGCCGCGAGGTCCGCTCGATCGTGTAGGAGCCGCCCAGGGGATCCACGACGTCGGCCACGCCCGACTCGTGGGCCAGGACCTGCTGGGTGCGCAGCGCGATGCGCACCGCCGCTTCGCTCGGCAGGGACAGCGCCTCGTCCATCGAATTGGTGTGGAGCGACTGGCAGCCACCCAGCACCGCGGCCAGGGCCTGCACCGCGACCCGCACGATATTGTTCTCGGGCTGCTGGGCGGTCAGCGTGCTGCCCGCGGTCTGGGCGTGAAAGCGCAGCATCTGGGAGCGCGGGTCCCGGGCGTCGAAGCGCTCCCGCATGATGCGGGCCCAGAGCCGGCGGGCGGCGCGGAACTTGGCCACCTCCTCGAGGAGGTCGTTGTGCGCGTTGAAGAAAAAGGAGAGATGGGGCGCGAACTCGTCGACTTTGAGTCCCGCCGCCTGAGCGGCGGTCACGTAGGCGATGCCGTTGGCGAGCGTGAAGGCCACCTCCTGCGCGGCGGTGGAGCCGGCCTCGCGCAGGTGGTAGCCCGAGATCGAGATGGTGTTCCAGCGCGGCACGCGCTCGCGGCAGAAGGCGAAGGTATCGGTGATGAGCCGCATCGAGGGGCCGGGAGGGAACACGTAGGTCCCGCGGGCGATGTATTCCTTGAGGATGTCGTTCTGGACCGTGCCGGAGAGCCGGTCCGCGGGCACGCCCTGCCGCTCGCCCACCGCCATGTAGAGGCAGAGCAGGATGGACGCGGTGGAGTTGATGGTCATGGAGGTCGAGACGCGGTCGAGCGGGATGGCCTCGAAGAGGGCGGCCATGTCCTCCACGCTCGAGATCGCCACCCCGACCTTGCCGACCTCGCTGCGGGCCACCTCGTGGTCGGCGTCGTAGCCCATCTGGGTCGGCAGGTCGAAGGCCACGCTGAGCCCGCTCTGGCCCTGGTCGAGCAGGTAGCGGAAGCGGCGGTTGGTCTCGGTGGCCGAGCCGAAGCCCGCGTACTGGCGCATCGTCCAGAAGCGCCCGCGGTACATCGTGGGCTGCACGCCGCGCGTGTAGGGGAACTCGCCCGGGAAGCCGAGGTCCCGCACGTAGTCGATCGGCGCGGTGTCCGCGGGCGTGTGCAGGCGCGGCAGCGGCGAGCCGCTCGAATCGGTCAGCGCGGGGCGCTCGGCCGCCCGGCCCAGCGCGGGCTTGAGGGTTTGCTCCTCCCACTGCCGGCGGGCCCGCTCGAAGCGCGCCTGCTCGTCGGGGGTCATAGGGGCCAGCTCATAGGGGAATATTCCCGTGCTTCTTCGGCGGGTTGCTGTCGCGCTTGGTGTGCAGGACCTCGAGAGCCTGGATGAGCCGCCGTCGGGTGTCCCGCGGCTCGATGACCTCGTCGATGTAGCCCCGCTCGGCGGCCGCGTAGGGATTCGCGAACTTCTCGCGGTACTCGCGCACCTTCTCGTCCTTCAGCGCGGCGGGATCGGCGGCCGCGTCCATGTCCCGCCGGTAGAGGATGTTCACCGCCCCGTCCGGGCCCATCACCGCGATCTCGGCGGTGGGGAAGGCGAAGTTGGCGTCGCCCCGGATGTGCTTGGACGACATCACGCAGTAGGCGCCGCCGTACGCCTTGCGGGTGATCACGGTCAGCTTCGGCACGGTGGCCTCGCAGAACGCGAAGAGCAGCTTGGCCCCGTGCTTGATGATCCCGCCGAACTCCTGGGCGGTGCCGGGCAGGAAGCCGGGCACGTCCTCGAACGTCACGATCGGGAGGTTGAAGCAGTCGCAGAAGCGCACGAAGCGCGCGCCCTTGACCGAGGCGTTGATGTCGAGGCAGCCGGCCAGGTGCGCGGGCTGGTTGGCCACGATCCCCACCGGCCGGCCGCCGAGCCGCCCGAAGCCGATCACGAGGTTCGGCGCGTAGTCGGCCTGGATCTCGAAGAAGTACCGGTCGTCGAGCACCGGCCGCACGATGTCCTTGATGTCGTAGGGGCGGTTCGGCTGCTCCGGCACCACCGTCTGCAGCTCCTCGTCCACCCGATCGGCGGGATCGAGCGAGGGACGGACCGGCGGGTCCTCGGCATTGTTCTGGGGCAGGAACGTGAGGAGCTCGCGGATGAGGGCCAGGCACTCCTCCTCGTTCTCGGCCGCGAAGTGGGCGACCCCCGAGGTCCCGCCGTGAGTGGCGGCGCCGCCCAGCTCCTCGAACGAGACCTCCTCGTGGGTGACCGCCTTGATCACGTCGGGGCCGGTCACGAACATGTAGGAGGTGTTCTTGACCATGAACACGAAGTCGGTGATGGCGGGCGAGTAGACCGCACCGCCCGCGCAGGGCCCCATCACCGCCGAGATCTGGGGCACCACCCCCGAGGCCAGCGTGTTGCGGAGGAAGATGTCGGCGTAGCCGGCCAGCGAGACCACGCCCTCCTGGATGCGGGCCCCGCCCGAGTCGTTGAGCCCGACGACGGGCACCCCCGTCTTCATAGCGAGGTCCATGATCTTGCAGATCTTCCGCGCGTAGGCCTCGGAGAGCGAGCCGCCGAAGACGGTGAAGTCCTGGGCGAAGACGAAGACGGGGCGCCCGTGGATGCGACCTCCGCCCGTGACGACCCCGTCGCCCGGGATGCGCTGCTCGTCCATGCCGAAGTCGCGGCTCTGGTGGACGACCAGCCGGTCCATCTCGGCGAAGGAGCCCTTGTCCAGCAGGAGCTCGATCCGCTCGCGCGCCGTCTTCTTGCCCGCCTTGTGCTGGCGGGCGACGCGCTCGGGGCCGCCCGCGAGCTCGGCCGCCTCGTTGCGCCGCCTGAGCTCGTCGAAGCGATCGTGGAGGGACATGCGCGTATGGGGCTCCTTGGATCCGACGGCGGACCCTGCACGTGGAGTATAGGGGGCGCGGAACGGGAAAGTCAATGAATGCGGGCGGTTTGATTGACTTGCCCGACCGCCCCTGCCATACTCAGAGCCCGATGACCCCCCTCGCGGTCGGCGTGATTCTCGCCTGTGTCGTCGCGCTCACGATCGTGTTGATCTCCACGCTGTGGGCCTTCAAGAACACGGCGCAGCGGGCGGACAGCGTGCTCGCGCTCGTGGAGCGCGAGATCCGTCCGATGGCGAGCGAGCTCGAACGGCTGACCGCGGAGCTGCAGAAGCTCTCGCACAAGGCCAACGACAACCTCGAGCGCATCGGGGCCGTCGTGGAGCGCGTCGAGGACATCTCGCTGACGGTGGCCCGCGTGGTCGGCGCGGTCGGGGGGCTCACGCGGATCGGCCAGTACGCGGGCGTGGCCGCCGGCGTCAAGCGCGGCGTCGAGGTCTTCCTCACCCGGCTCAAGGACCGGCGCCACTGATCGACACCTGATCGACGACGGGAAAAGGAGAAGGACATGACGGAAGAGCGCGGAAGCGACGCGGCGGGCTACCTCGGGTGGTTCTTCCTCGGCACCATCGCGGGCGCGGCGGCGGCCGTGCTCCTCACGCCCAAGACGGGGCGCGAGGCCCGCGAGCTCCTCGCCGAGCACAGCGGCGACCTGTTCAAGCGCGCCCAGGACGCGGCGGGGCAGGCCCAGGACCGCGCGGGCGATCTCTTCGACAAGGGGCGCGAGTATTTCGAGGAGCAGGCGCAGCGGCTCACGTCCGCCTTCGAGGCGGGCCGCTCGGCCATGAAGGACGAGATCACGCGGGGCCGCTCCAGCAACTGACCGATGCCCGAGGTCGAGCTGCCCAAGCCCGACGAGCTGCGCGAGCACGCCGAGAATCACTTCAGCCGCCGGGTCGCGCTGGTCACCGCCATCTTCGCGGTGGTGCTGGCCATCGCGGCCCTCGGCGGCAACCACGTGATGAAGGAGATGCTGCTGGCCCAGCAGCAATCCTCCGACCAGTGGGCCTTCTACCAGGCCAAGGTCATCCGCGAGCACCTGTACCGGGGCCAGAAGCTGCGGCTGGAGGCCGACCTGGCGGAGCGCGACGCCACCCTCAAGCCCGCCGCGCGCGAGAAGCTGGAGGGGCTTCTCAAGAAGCTCGAAGAGGAAGAGAAGCGCTACAACGCGGAGAAGAAGGACATCGAGAAGGACGCCAAGAAGCTCGAGGCCCTGCGGGACTCCTTCCAGGCGCGTGACCCCTACTTCCTGGTGGCCGAAGCCCTCCTGCAGATCGCCATCGTCATGTCGTCGGTGTCGATCCTGGCCCGCTCCCGGCTGATCTTCTCGTTCAGCCTGGTCCTGGCCGTGGTGGGCGCGGTGCTCACCGCCAACGGCTACTTCATGCTCTTCCAGCTCCCCTTCATGCACCCCCACCACTGATGACTAGCTTTCACTCGAACGCGTTCACCGGAGGAGGCTCCGCCGAGAGCAGAACGCCTTCCCCCAGATCACTGACGAAGGCGAAGACGAGCCCGTCGGCATCTGCGCGCGAGACTCGGGCTTGCACATCGAGCGATCGGCCGTCCGGGCGCTGGAAGTGAAGCTGGGCTGGCGTCCCGACTGCTAGCGGTTCGCTCGGGCGAACCTTGGCTCCTACTGCGCTCATGTTGGTTGTACGCAGGTGGAGACGCCGCTGCTCGGTCTCAACGGTGACGGGCCACGAGACGGCTGTCCGTGGATACCGGCGCAGCTCCGGGCGGCGCTCTTCGACAGCCCGAGGCGGGTCAACCAGAGCCTGCCACCAGGGTTTGAGACCTAGTTCGCGTTCGATCGACGCCGACGTCTGCCGGAATTGCCGCGCCGCCGCGGCGTCACCCTGTTCGCTAGCCAGCCGCCCCAGAACATCGGAGGCGCGCCCGAACAGTGGACGCATGCCGAGCCTCTCGGCCTCCAGTAGCCCCTGCTGAAGGGAATCGCGGGCATGGCCGAAACTCGCCGGGCCCAGCCGAAGCCACGCCGTCCCGAGCACGATGAGCGCGCGAGCGTGATTTCCCGGCTCCTTGTACTGGACGGCGGCCTCTACCGCGCGGCGGGCGACCTCCAGCGCGTTCTCTAGCTGGCCCGCGACCAAGAGCGCCTCGGCCAGGCGCGCGGTCCACAGCGCGCTGTACGCCCGCACCTGGAGCCGCTCCCTGAGCATGGCGGCCTCGCGCAAGAGGTCGAGGCCCTGCGGCACCTGCCCCTGCAGCGCGTAGGTGTGTCCGAGCAAGGCGGCCGCGATCGGTCGCCACACGACGAGCTGGTGCTCGAGGCAGGTGTCGAGGCTTTGGCGGAGGACTGGGAGCGCGCGGTCCAGTTCCCCCTGGGTATGCCATACCAGGCCCGTGAAGGTCGAGGCGATGGCTTGGACGTAGGCATGCCCCGCCATGGCCGCGGCCCCGGTGCCTTTCGCCGCCACCTCGTTGGCGCGCGCAAATTCACCCAGCTCGGCCAGCGTGAAGGCAAGCCAGCCGCACGAGGAGACATGGGACAGGTTGGTGGGTCCGAAGCGCCGGAACTCGTCCTCGTGCTCGATGGCCTCGACGTGCTGCGTGAGGACCGTCACCGCCTCCCGGTAAAGTCCGAGGACGTGATAGCAAGTGCCGAGGTACTGAAGGGGTGAGTGCGGCATCGAAGCCACATCGGCGCCCGAGGACATCGTCAGGCAGAGCCGGGCGAACTCGGTGGCCGTGTCGGGTTCCCCATTCATATAGTGGTAGTTGCTCAAATGGGAGTACACGTGAGCCAGCCGGCCCTGGTCGCCGAGCTCCTTGGCCAGAGACTCTGCTTCCCGGCACAGTCGCAGCACCTCGTCGAGCCGCCCGAGCTGGAGCTTGGGTGAGCAGAGGTCGAGGAGGACGTCGACGACCTGGCTGGTACGACTGGGGCTCGCGGGCAGCCGTCCCAGCATTTCGAGAGCCCGCTCGAAGCGCTGAATCGCCTCCCGGTTTGCGCACAGGCTCGCGGCCTTGCGTCCCGCCGCGCGATGGTAGTAGGCGGCACGCTCCCATTCCTCCGCCCGCGTGAAGTGGCGCGCGAGCTTCTCGACGTGCTCGAGGAGCCGCTGCGAGTACAGACGCTCGATGGTCTCGCCGATTCGTCGGTGGAGGGCCTTCCGCCGGTGAATGAGCCAGCCCTCGTAGGCCACTTCTTGGAGAAGCGGCTGCCGAAAGCGGAAAACGTCCGCTGTCCCGTCGGACTCGGTCAACAATCCCTGTCTGGCGAGCTCGCGCAGCGAGGCGGTCACGTCCACGGATTCTCCCAGCACTTGCCCGAGCAGAGCTCGTGAGAACTCCTGGCCGATGACCGCCGCCGTCTCCACCGTGACTTTGAGATCCGAGGACAGGCGATCGATGCGGGCCCTCAGAAGGGCTTCGACAGTGGGCGGGATGCTCTCCGGGCCGGATTCCACCAGCGTGCGCGTAACCTCTTCGAGGAAGAGCGGGTTGCCTCCGGCGCGGTCTACCGCCAGCGTGATCAGGTCCGGACCCAGTTGATCACCGGCGATCCCCGTTACCAGGGCGTGGGACTCGGAGGCGGTCAGGGGACACAGCAGGATCTGCTCACCCGCCGGCCGGGCGATCGGCGGCGCCGAGTCGCCGGGACGGTAGGTCAGGATGAACAGCATCGGGCCGGGCGCCAGTCGCTGCGAGATGAGCGCCAGATACTCGGCGGTGACCGGGTCGAGCCACTGACAGTCCTCCCACACCATCACCAGCGGCCCTCCTGCGGCCAGAACCTCGATCACCGCATCAAGCGCTCGCGTGATGGCGGCCCCTCGATCAGCAGTCAGGAGGGGGGACAGCTCTACCTCTGGCGGCTGGAGCCCCAAGAGGTGGCGCAGCACCGCCCCCACTTGCTGCCGACGCTCTCCGAGGGGAGCGAGCAGCTCATCGAGCGCTTGGATGGCGTCCTCCGGAGGTTCGTTGTCCTGTAAGCCACAGGCCGCCCGCAAGCTCTTGAGAATGGAACGATAGGGGGTGGACCGCCCGTAGGGTACACAGTGGCCCACGAACCAGCGCAGCCCGGGCCGGTCAATTCGGCGGCGGAGCTCGAGGAGGAGGCGTGACTTGCCGGCGCCGGCGTCCCCCGTGACGATCGCCGTGTGCGGGTGTCCAAGGGAGACATCCTCGAATATTTCGCGCAGCCGGCCGAGCTCATCCCCGCGACCGACGAAAGGTGATAACCCGCGTCCCGACGAGGCCCGCAACAGCTCGTCTCTCTCCAGGGCCCGTACCGGACGGAAGACCTCGACGGGTGCTGCCTTGCCCTTCAAGGAGTGCAGGCCGAGCGATAGGCACTCTACGGAGTCGGCAACCAGCCAGTGGGTGGCGGGGGAGGCGGCCACGGTGCCCGCCATGGCGAGTTGCTGCAGCCGTGCGGCGAGGTTCACGGTGTCGCCCTGGGCCGTGTAGTCCATGCGCAGGTCGTCTCCGATCTTCCCCACCACCACCCGGCCGGAGTTGAGCCCGATCCGGAGCGCCGGCGCCGCGCCGAAGCGGGCGCGGAAATCGGCTGCCCGGGCGGCAAAAGTCTGCTGGATCTCGAGAGCCGCCTCCACGGCGCGGAGAGCGTGGTCCTCGAGGGCAACCGGGGCTCCGAACAGCGCCATGATGCCATCGCCGAGGAACTGGTTGATGGTGCCCTCGTAGCGGTGCACCGTATCCAGCAGCACGGCGAAGACCTCGTCCATCAGGAGGTGCAGGTCCTCGGGGTCGAGGCCCTCCGCCAGCTCGCTGAAACCCTGAAGATCGGCAAAGAGAACCGTGACTTGCTTGCGCTCGCCCTGGAGGGCGGCGCGTGAGCTCAGGATTCTCTCGGCGAGGTGTTTCGGCGTGTAACTGCGCGGGGAGGTGAATCGACCCGCGGTCGCCTCGGCCGCCAAGGCGGTACCGCAGGCGTTACAGAACCGGTTTCCCGCGGAATTGGTGAGGCCGCAGGAAGGGCAGACACCCTCCAGCCGGGCTCCGCAGGCCCCACAGAACGCCGCGCCGGGGGAAGTGTCCTGCCGGCACGCCGGGCATGTCACGAGTGATGCCCCCGACTGGCCAGTCCAGGGTGGCGCGCACGCATTTCTTGACACTGGAGGCGCGCGGCTGGTATTCGTGGTGGGCTTTTCGCTTTCAGGCCCTCGCTCGTCCCTAACTGTCTAAGCCGTCTTAGGGGAGCGTCATGCGGCGCGAACAGGTCCCAGCTCGCAACGGGCTCCGACTTCGGCCGGTAGGCTTTGGTGGCCTGGCCGTCCTCTGCGCACTTCTCTTCACCACGTACTGGGCGAGCCAGGCCTGGGCGCAGCAGGGCGAGGCCTCTGTGTTCGTCGTCCGTGGCATTCTCGCCTACGAAGAGAAGCGCTACGAGGACGCTCTCGCGAGTCTCCGGGAAGCGCTCCGGCTCGAGCCCAACAACGTCGAGGCGCTCTACTACACCGGGCTCAGCAACATCGCCCTCAAGCGCTACGACCAGGCCGCGGATGCGCTCGAGCAGGCGCGCAAGCGCGAGCCCCACGATCAGTCGATTCTCTTCCAGCTCGGCGCGCTCTACTTCGGCCTGGAACAGTACGACCGGGCTCGCCCGCTGCTGGAAGAGGTCTTCGCCGCCAACCCCCGTCTCGACAGCCTCGGCTACTACGTCGGTTTCATGCGGTACCGGCAAAAGGACTATCAGGGGGCGCTGCGCGCCTTCCGGGCGGGCACGTCGACCGATCTCAATATCCAGCAGCTGACGCGCTTCTACAGCGGGCTGGCGCTGGGCATCCTGGGGCTGCCCGAGCAGGCGACCGCGGAACTGGACGAGGCGCTGAAGCTTCAGCCTGCTTCGCCCCTCACCGGACCCGCCGAGCGCTTGCGCGGCGCCGTGGCGGCCGCCCGCGAAGGGGAGCGTCGGTTCCGGGCCGAAGTGCGCGTGGGCTTCTTCTATGACGACAACGTGCCCGTCAACCCCGACCAGGGCACGGATCCCCTGGTGGGCCAGCTGCGCCATCGCCAGCAGGCCAACACCGGCGAGCTGGCTTCGGTCCGGGCCGACTACTCGTTCTTCCGCCAGGGTGGGTGGGACGCCACGGCGACGGCCTCGTTCTTCACCAGCTACAACAATGAGCTCACTCACTTCAACATCGTGGACTACCTGGGAGGCCTTGGCACGAGCTACCGGGGGACGGTGAGCAGCATGCCCTACCAGGCGGCGCTGCAATATACCTACGACTACCTGACGCTGGGGGGCCCCAAGTTCGTTCAGCGCCATACGATCGTGCCGAGCGTCGTGATCCTGCCCAACTCCTGGATGCTCGACGCGCTCCAGCTCCGCTACCAGAACAAGGGGTACGGCCAGGAGACGAACATCCCGGGGCCGGAGAAGCGTGACGGTTCGAACTACATGGCCGGCTTCACACATGCCTTCCGTTTCTCGAACGACCAGCATCTCATTAAGCTTGGCTATCAGTGGGACTTCGACGACCTGGACGGACCGCAGGGTCGAGGCCGTGACTACAGCTACTACGGTAACCGGGTGCTCGTGGGTGGCCAGTACACCCTGCCTTGGAAGGGCATCCGCCTCACCGACGACTTCGACGTCCACTTCCGTCAATACCTGCACAAGAGCGTCATCCTGCCGAGCCAGGCGCCGGGGACCGTTCAGCGACACGACACGGAGTACACGAACGTCTTCGCGGTCGTGACCCCCTTGCCCTACAACCTCACCTTCACCGTCAGCTACCAGACCACCTTCGCCAGATCCAGCCTCGACGTCTTCCAGTATCGCCGCAACGTCGTCTCGGGCGTCCTCGGCTGGACGTACTAGCCGCAGTCGCAACCGTTCGCCCCCCCTCAGCGCTCGCGGCTCCCGGCTAGCGACCGGCGACGGTCAGCTTGCTCCCCGCCCCGTTCACCACGGCTACCGCCGCATTGGACGACAGCGTGAGCGTGCCGAGCGTAGGGTTCTTGATCGGATTCGCGATTTGCACGTTGGCGACCAGCGCTCCGTTCTGCAGCGCGACCGGGATCCCCCCGATGGTCGAGCACGGGCAGAGGTTGTTGCTGATGTTGACCACGTTTCCACCCGTCCCACCGAAATTGATCAGCGAACCCGCGATATTGGCGAAGCCGCCCGCGCTGACAGTGATCAGTGGGCCGTTAAGGATGGTGAGCGTCGCTCCATTGAGCAGGGTGGCCAGATTCCCGCCCACAGTCAACTTGCTCGCGTTGACGTTGACAAGCGAGCCGCTCGTCGTGTTGAGCCTACTGGCGTCGAGCCGGATGAGGTCAGTCCCCGTGCTCGTGAGGAGATTCGCCCGGTTGGGAAGGCTCACGGCGTCGAGGGCCGTGGTGAGCGCACTCTGGGCCGTCGCATTGAGCAGGGGGGCCGTGGCCTCAAGGAGCGCCGTGTCCAAGTAGAGGAGATGCTGGCCCTGCACGGTCGCCGCGCTCGTCTGGAGTAGCGACCCCGGAACGGGTCGCGTGCCATCCGGTTGGAGAGGCCCCTGCAGCGGTCGGTCCGTGCCCAAGGGGAGTCCGCCGAGTTGGGCGTCGGGCGCCGTCGCGGTTCCAAACAAGCTGAACATCGGCAGTCCCGGGCTGGTCGCCACCAGGTTACTTCCGCCAGTGATGGAGGTCACCGGCCCTACGGCCACGCCGTTCACAATGTCGTTTACCACAACCGTGCCACCATTGACGGCATTCAAGAATCCGCCTGCCAGATTGAGCGAGCCACCTGCCGTGCTATTGACGCTGAGAAGTGGGCCGCTCAGTGTCACCGTCGCAGGGGCGTTACTGCTTGGTCCACCCAGACCACCGACATTAAGGACGAACCCGTTCACCCCCGCCGTCGTGTTGGTGGTCAGGCTACCGCCGGTCACCTGAAGAAGCGGAGCGGTCGTGGCGCTACTGAGCGTAGCGCCATTGAACACGCCCACCACGTCCCCGGCCATGTTCAGGCTGGAGTTCGTGGCCGCCAACAGCGGCCCGGCACCGGTAAGCGAGACAGTCGCCGGAGAGCCAACTGTGCCCGCGGTAGCCGACGAGACCAGCACCACCAGTCGTCCGGTCGTCTGCGCGTTGCCGAACGGATTCAGGCCTCCGAGACTCACCGTGCTTCCCGAGAGCTGGATCAGCGGGTTCGCGCTTGCGCTCGACAGACCGGACCGCGCCACGCTCAGCAAGTTGAAGAGGGCACTGATGTTGCTGTTCGTTGCGCTGAGCAGAGACCCGGCGAGAGTAACTTTCGACGGAGCCACCAGTACGTTCGGTTCCCCACAACATGCCCCCGTGTCAAAAACTGACATCAAGTTTCCCCCGGACCGAATATCCGGTCCGGCGTTGAACGTGGAATTCGTCAGCTGGATCAATGCTCCCGCTCCGGTACTGGTGAGCTGCGCGCCTTGCCCGATGAAGAAGCCGGAGCAGCAAGCCGTCCCGGAAAGGGCCCCCAGGCTTGTCGTGTTGAAGCTGCTGCCGTTGGTCGCTGCGAAGAGCGGCCCAGCGAGCGTGAGTGTCGTGGGGTTGAGGGCGGACAGCGACCGCCTCAAGTCCACGAGGTCGGCAGACGAGATAAGACTGACGTTATTGAAGGAGAGCCACGGCGCAGTGCCCGTGCTCGTCACGTTCGCGCTGTCGCCCATGAACAGGAACGAGTACGCGTTGCTGGCGGGGTTCCCGTTCGTGAGCGTAGTATTCACCGCGTTGAGAAGGGGCCCCGCCAGGCTCACGGATGCCCCAAGCGGGATGGTGGGAGAGGAAGCGAAGGAGATGAAGTTGCCGCCGGCTCCAGGGATGACCGCTGTGCCGGCCGTCGCGGATCCGCCGGTCAGGGACAGGAGCGCCCCCGTGCTCGTGTCGGTCAGCGAGGCGCCGTTGAACACGCCCAGGATCTCCTGCCCGGTCGTGATGGTCGAATTCGTCGCGCTCAGAAACGGCCCCTGCAGGCTCAATGAAGCGGGCGTGGTAGCCGAGGCCGAGACGACCGCCAGACGGCTATTGGCATTGGCCCCGGTGAACGGGTCCACGCCACCAAGGTTGACGGTGCTCCCGTTGAGCTGGATCAACGCGTCCGGGGTAGTGCTGAGAAAGCTTGACCTGGTGACAGACAGCACGTTCGACAGGGCGCTCAGCGAACTCCCGTTGGCGACTAGGAGGGGACCCGCGAGACTCACAGTGGAAGGCGCCACCAGTTCTGCTGCCGGCGCACCGGTGAACGTGTCGGACACGCTGAAGATGCTGCCACCTGACTGCGCATCCGGGCCGGTCCTGACGGTGGACCCAACCACCTGCAGCAGCGGTGCCGTTCCGGTGCTGGACAGCTGCGAGCCCTGCGTGATGGACACGACGGAGCAGCATTGGCCTCCGGTAGTGCCGAGGGTCGGACCCAGGCCGAGGCTCGAGCTGTTGAACGTGCTGCCGTTGATGGCGGAGAGGAGCGGGCCCGACAGGGTCAGCGTGCTTCGGGCCAGCGTCGAGGCAGATCGTCGGATAGACAGGACAGCTCCGGAATCAACGCTGGACGCGTCGAATACCAACAGCGGCGTCGAGGCCGTACTGGTAACCTTGGACCCGTCCAGCACACTCGCAAGACCGAACGCGTTGATGTTCTGATCGCCGATGCTGAACGTGGTGGCCTGCGCCGTGAGCAGCCCGCCGTTCAGGTTCAAATTGGAGCCGTTGTCCACCTGGATCAGCTGCGCCGCGCTGGTCACTACCGTCGGATCGAAAGATAGAAGCGGCGACGTCGAATTGCTTGTCAGGGTGCCCCCGTTGAAATGGAATAGGCGGCCGCTGGTGTTGATCGTGCTATTTGTCGCGCTCAGGAGTGGGCCCGTCGTCGTCGCGGTCTGCCCGGGCGGTACCAGTACGGTGATCAGGTCGCTCGTGGTGCCTGTCTGATTCACCGTGGTGTGATCGAGCTGGAGCAGCGGCTGGGTCGCCGTGACGGTCGCCGCCGCTAGGCCTAGCAACGTGCCCTTGAGGTTGAGCGTACTCGGTGCGGCGCTGGTCCCGGCCGAGGTCAGCGCCACACCGGGAATAGTCGGTGCGGAACCAGTGCCTCCCCCAAACCCGACGACGATCCCGTCCACCTCGCTGAGGGAGAGAGTGCTGCTGGAAAGCCGGAGAGTGGGCTGATTCAAGGACAGGACGTTGCTCAAAGTATCGGTGTTGACACTTGCCTGATCGTGCCCGCTCAGCGCCCGCAGCGTGGCGGTGCTGTTGCTCAGGTCGAGCACGGTGCCGTGGACGTCGGCGGTATTGCCGGCCCTGTCGGTGGACAGAAGGGTGTCGGCGGTCAGCGAGCCGCCCGTCACCTTCACGCCGCCGCTTGACAGGTGGCTGCCGCCCTCGAGCCGGACCAGGGCGCCGCTCAAGTTGACGGAGGTATTCGAGAGATCCACCGCGGGCACCGTCAGGTCGCCCACGATGCTCGAGCCGGCCGTTTCTCTGAACAGCGATCCGCCGCCCGTCAGCGCCCCACCGGTCCCCAGCAGTCCCGTGACGCCCGGGCCGAGGGCGAGCATACTACCCGAGAGGTTCACCACCGCAGATGCGGACGGACTCGTCAGCGCCGTCCCCGCCGCGATTCCGATGAGCGCGGAGCCGGGGCCGCCATTGACGGTGATGCCGCTGTTGTTCGTGAGGCTCGCGAGGGAGCCGCCCAGGCTGGCGCTCGACCCGGCACCGCTCAGCGTGAACAGGTGGCTCGGGGTCTGGGAGCCCGCCGTCCCCAGGACCACGCCGCTGTTGGAGAACTGGAGCAGCGGGGAAGCGCCATTGGCCGAGAGCGTGCCGCCCTGCTGCACAGACAGGAAATCACGGCTTACCGCATACACACCCTGGACGTCGGTCAGCAGTGGGCCGGCCAGGGTCAAGCTGCCACCGATGACGCGGAGAAAGTCGGTGGTCGTCATGATCGTGGGATCGGCACTGATGAAGGCGCCCGTTGTCGTGCTGGACAGTGCACCCCGGATATCCACCACGCTCGAATTCGCACCGAGTGCGGTGGGCGTTGCTGCCGTGCCGCTCGCCGCGAGCAGGGACCCTGCCAAACTCGCGTTAGCCCCGGGCTCGACGACGATCAGGTTGTCTGGCCCGGTCACCGTCGAATTGGTGACCGCCACGGCGGCGCCAGTATCCGTGCTGGAGCTTTGCCCGCTGAAGGTCTTCAGGGTCTGGTTGGCTGCCAGCACCAGGTTCTGGCCAGAGATGACGACCGGCCCGCCGCTTCCGCCGGTGCCCCCAGTGCCTCCAGTTCCCCCGGTCCCCCCGGTGCCCCCAGTGCCGCCGGTGCCCCCGGTGCCCCCAGTACCTCCCGTACCACCAGTTCCGCCAGTTCCGCCGGTCCCGCCCGTACCACCCGTCCCGCCAGTGCTCCCCGAGCCCGAGGACGCCGCACTCTGCGCCGCTTGGCCTGTAGCCGTCGCATTCACCCCGAGACTCGACGTCGAAGGCGGCGGGGGCGTGGATTGAACCGCCGTCTGCGATGCCACCGTCAGTGTCGAGCCCGACCCCTGTAGGAGCTGAGTCTGGGTCGCGGAAGTCAGCGTCGGATCCGACGGCGTGGTCTGCCCGCTCGGCGACGTTGGTGTCGACACCGTCCCCGGGGGAGGCGGGGCGATGAGCGAAGCGAGCGTGGTCGCGGTCTGGAACTGGGCCGCGCTGGCAGTCGGCGCCATGGGCGAGGCCAGACTCTGGGTGTCTGCCGTCCGCGGTGCCGAGGCTGTTTGGGCCTCACGCTGAGCGGTGGCCGGCGAGATATTCTGCACCGGCCCGACATTGATGGCCGCGCCCAACCCGGAGACCCCGACGGCCTGGTTGGCTCCCAGAGCCACCGTTGCCCCGCCGCCCAGGGGGGTGACCGTGATGGGCAACGACGCGTCCAGGGCCGTGAAGAAGCTCTGGAGAACTCCGCCGACGTTCTGCACCGCTACGACGAGCAGGCTTCCCCGCACGGCCGCGATGGCGTTCGGCGTGTGGATCTCGATCGCCTCTCCGGGCTTGAGCAGGCTCTTGGCCACCCCGACCGCGATCTTCCCGCTCTTGAGGTCCACCGCGGCCCGGCCGGGCTCCTCGGTGATTATGAAGGTGGACAGCTCTCGCACTGTCACCAGGGCCTTGCCACCAAGGAGCACCCGGACAAGCGCGTTCTCCTGGGTCATGACCTGATCGCGGAGAAACAGATCGTCCTTGAATTTCAACGGAATCGGCTGAGCGACCACGGGCCGGGCGACGGTCGCCCGGCCCTGAACGCCGGTCACCACCCCGGCCGGGGGAGCAGACTGAGCCCAACCGAGGGTCGGCCAGAGGGTTGAGAGCAGGATGACGGGGACCAGGCGGGACGAGCGAAGAGTGGACATTGAGCCCCTCCTCATCGCACCTACGAAAGTAGCGCTACAGCGCGGAGTATTGGTGCGCGATGTTGGCGGTGGATGGTGGCGCAAGGATAAAGCGTTGTCAACAACTGAAATCAGCGAGGAACTTCGGCGGCAGCGTGAGGAACCGCGGAGGGCTACGAGCGGTCCGGCCGGCTAGTCGTGAAAGGGGCCCTCGAAGTAGTGCTTGAATTCGTGCAACAGGACGTACGGATCGGGCGTGGAGATGATGGCCTGCTCGAGCGGTACGTAGCAGCCGAGGATTTGCCCACCGGGCGTTCTCCGCTGCTGGATCTGCAGCCGGCACATGAACTCCACCTCGGGCTGCGGCCGAAGCAGCACGCGCACTGGGCCCACCTTGTAGACATCGGTGCTCTCAGTTGAGGGCTGACTTCCCGCCGGCTGACTAGTGGCGCACGCGCCGAGAGCCACCGCGGCAACTGCGAATATCAGGAGCAGGCTTCGGGGCATGGCGACGAGAATGCCGCGCAACTGTCATGCCACGGTGGTCCACGGTCAAGGCACTGAAAATCCGGAGCAAATCAAGAAGACCCTTCGAGCAATTGTTCGTTTCCTGACAGTTGACCAAGGCTATGTCCGCAAACGCGACAGAACGACGGAGAGCCGTCGAGCCTGCTGCTAGCGACGGAAGTCGGCCCGGCCGGGGAGCAGGCGGTCGGCGATCAGGTTGCGCATCATCTCCACGGTGCCCCCGCCGATCGCGAACATGCGGGCGTCGCGCACCATGCGCTCGAGCGGCAGGCCGCGCCCGTAGCCGGCCGCGCCGTGGATCTGCAACGCCTGACCGGTCACCTCCTGCGCCATCTCGGCCGCGAAGGTCTTGGCCTTGGCCGCTTCGAGCGCATCGGGAAATCCGCCGTCCGCATTGGCGGCCGCCCGGTGGATCAGCAGGCGGGCCGCATCGAGCTTGATCGCCATGTCCGCCAGCTTCCAGCGGATACCCTGGAAATCGCCGATGGGCCGGCCGAACTGGCGGCGATGGCCGGCGTAGGCCAGGGCCAGCTCGTACGCGCCCTGCGCGAGCCCGAGCGCGACCGTCGCCGCGCCCAGTCGCTGGCCGTTGTAGGCCTGCATCAGCTTCTTGAAGCCGTCGGGCGGGCCCACCAGCACGTGGTCCTTCGGGACGCGACAGCCGTCGAGGTGAAGCCGCCCCTCCGGGATGCCGCGCAATCCCATGGTCCGGTCCCGCTCGCCGATGCGGAAGCCCGGCGTCTCGCGCTCGACGAAGATGCCGCCGATGCCGCCCGCCCCCGCCGCTTCGCTCATCCGGCAGTAGACGAGATAGAGCCGCGAGGTCCCGGCGCCCGTGATCCAGCGCTTCTCGCCGTGGAGGACGTAGCCTTCGGGCGCCTCGTCGGCGCGCGTGACGAGGTCGGTCGCCGCCGAGCCCGCCTCGGGCTCGGTGATGGCGATGGCCGGCTTCTCGCCCTCGAGCACCCACGGGAAGTAGCGCCGCTTCTGCGCCTCGGTGCCGTAGGCGGTGAGCGCGCCGACCGCGCCCAGGCTCCCCTCGACCACGATGCGGGCGGTGACGCCACAGACCCGCGCGATCTCCTCGACGACCAGCAGCACGTCCAGGATCGACCCGCCCGGTCCTCCGTGGGAGCGCGGGATCGTGAGCCCCATGAAGCCCGCGCGCACGAGATCCTTCACGTTGTCCCAGGGATATTCCTCGGCGGCGTCCCAGCCGGCCGCGCGCGCCCGGAACAGGGTGTCGGCCAGCTCCCGCGCCCGGAGCCGCAGCCCTTCCTGCTCCCCGGTGAGCCTGAACTCCATCCGTCCCCCTCACCCCGCCCTCTCCCCGGTGGGGAGAGGGAGACCGATCATCAGATGTGAATAGGATGACCCAGCGCGGCCAGGGTGGCTTCGAGCGCCGCCTCGGAGAGCGTGGGATGGGCGTGGATGGTGTGGACGATCTCCTCCAGGGTGGCCTCGAGCGTCCGGCCCACCGCGAACTCGTGAATCAGCTCGGTGGCCTCGGCGCCGACGATGTGCACGCCCAGGAGCTCGCCGGTGGCCTTGTCGGCCACCACCTTGACGAACCCCTCGGTGTCGCCCTGCGCGACGGCCTTGCCGTTGGCGGTGAACGGGAACTTGCCGACGAGCACCTCGCGCCCGCCGTCCTTCGCGCGCGCCTCGCTCAGCCCGATCGAGGCGACCTGGGGCCGGCAGTACGTGCACGACGGCACGTTGGTGTAGTCGATGGGGCGCGGGTGCTGGCCGGCGATCGCCTCGGCGGCGACGACGCCCTCG
>JBGOVO010000287.1:0-5352 GCA_041478145.1 Methylomirabilia bacterium | reverse complement strand
CTTCCTCGAGCCGGGCGTCGGGTACCACGCGGTTGACCAGACCCAGCGCGAGCGCTTGCTGGGCGTCCAGCAGATCGGCCGTGAAGTACAGCTCGCGGGCCTTGGCGGTGCCCACGAGCTGGGTCAGATAGTAGCTGCCGCCGAAGTCGCCCGAGTAGCCCACCCGCGCGAAGGCGGTCCCGAGGCGCGCGCTGTCGCCCGCGATGCGCATGTCGCAGGCCATCGCGAGCGAGAGCCCGGCCCCCGCCGCCGGCCCGCGCACCATCGCGATCGTCGGCTTGGGCATCTCGTGCAGCCACCGCGAGGTCTCCATGCGCGACCGCAGGGCCTGGGCCTTCTCCTCCATGGTCTGGCCGCCCAGCTCGTTCCCCTCGGCCATGGCCTTGACGTCGCCGCCCGCGCAGAAGCCGCGGCCCGCGCCGGTGAGGACGATCACGCCGACGTCGGGATCCTCCGCCAGACGCGGCAGGGCCTCGAGGAGGGCGTCGAGCATCGGGCGTGACATGGCGTTGAGCCGGTCGGGCCGGTTGAGCGTGAGCACGGCCACTCCATCCTTCACGATCTCGAGCAGGTCGGTGGTCATCGGGGCCCCTCCTCCCGGGCCTGGCGATTGTACCCTTTCGGCGGCTGCGATAGCCTGCCGATCACCGATGCGCCGCCGCGTGCTCGCGCTGCCGCTGGCCTGCCTCCTCGTGGCGTCCGCCGCCGCGGCGGTGGAGCGGCCGAGCGTGCCCCGGACGCTCGAAGTGGACGGGACCGCGCGGACCTATTACCTCCACGTGCCGCCCGGTCTCGGCCCGGGCCCCGTGCCCGTCGTCCTCGTCTTCCACGGCGGTGGCGGCAACGGCCCGTCCACCGAGCGGCTCACCCGCTTCAGCGCCCTGGCCGATCGCGAGGGCGTCGTGGTGGCCTACCCGGAAGGCGTCGGCCGGAACTGGAACGACGGACGCGAATTCACGAGCTCGCGGGCCCATCGCGACCACGTCGACGACGTGGGCTTCGTGGCGGCGCTGCTGGACGCCATCGCGCGCGTGCATCTGCTGGACCCGCGCCGCGTCTACGCCACCGGCATCTCGAACGGCGGCATCTTCTCCCACTACCTGGCCGCGCGCCTGTCCGCGCGCATCGCGGCCATCGCGCCGGTGGTGGGCGGCGTCGCGGATCCGCCGGACCCGTGGTTCCGACCCGAGCAGCCGGTCTCGGTGCTGATCCTCCAGGGCACCGCGGACCCCCTCGTGCCCTATCGCGGCGGCCCCATCTCGTTCGGGCGCGGCAAGATCATCGACACGGAGGAGGCGGCGCGCTGCTGGGCCGCGCTCAACGGCGCGGCGCGCGAGCCCGTGCAGGAAGCGCTGCCCACCGGCGCGAACCCCGCCGCCTCCGCGAAGGATCGGTGCGGCGGGGTCCGGCTCGCGTACGCGGGGGGCGCGACGGCAGCGAGGTCGTGCTGGTGCGGCTCGAGGGCGGCGGGCACACCTGGCCGGGCGGCGCGCAGTACCTGCCGGAGATGCTGATCGGCCGCGTCTGCCGCGACTTCGACGCGACCGCGCTCATCTGGGACTTCTTCAAGGCTCACCCCAAGCGGGGCGGGCCTTGATTCGCGCGGTCGGCTAGGCGCGCGCGGCCGGGACGTGGTCGGTCTCGGGCGGCTTCGCGGCCCCCGGGACCAGGAACGCGCGCGGCCGGAATGCAGCCGGGGGCAGGCCCAGCTCGAGAATTCCCCGCTCGAGCCACGCGTGCTGGCCCGTCATGACCGAGGCGGCCACGCGGCCCTTGAGCGCGTCGTCGGTGCGCCACAGATCGCGGAACAGGCGCCGCACCTTCCGTCTCGCGCTCCGGCAGAAGAGATCGGCCAGCTCGCAGGCGCGCTCGGCCTCCGGATAGCGCCCGTCGGCCAGCCGCGCGGCGTGGGTGACCGCCGCCGCCATCGCGAACAGCTCCATCGCGATGTCCACGCTGCGGAACAGGAAGGCCTGCTTCCGCTCCATCCGGGCGCGGTAGACCAGCATGCCGTGGAAGGTGGCCCGCGCCAGACGCCGGGCGCTCCGCTCCACGAAGCGCAGGTGCCGCGCAAGCGGGCCGAACTCGCCGAAGCGCCCGGGCGCGACCAGGCCCTTGAGCCAGAGCGGCGGATACCAGCGCGCATAGAAGGCGGCCACCCGCGGCAGCGCCGCCCGCTTCTCGGCCGCCCCTCGGCGGGGATCGATGAGCGCGCCCGCCACCTCCAGGTGCTTGTCCACCGCCTCGCGGGCCATGAACAGATGCATGATCTCGCTCGAGCCCTCGAAGATGAGGTTGATGCGCAGGTCGCGCATCATGCGCTCGACGCCGATCGGCGCCTCCCCGCGCCCGGCCAGCGACGCCTCGGTCTCGTAGCCGCGCCCGCCGCGGATCTGCAGCGTCTGGTCGGCCAGCTCCCAGGCGCGCACCGTGTTCCACTCCTTGGCGGCGGCCGCCTCGAGCCGGATGTCGTAGCCGCCGCGGTCGGCCATCTCGGCGGCGAGCTTGGCCACCGAGTCCATCGCGAATGCGGTCGCCGCCATGTCGGCGATGCGGTGACCGATCACCTCGTGCTTCCAGATGGGCACGCCCCACTGCACCCGCACGGCGGCCCAGCCGCGACAGATCTCGAGACAGCGCTTGGCCACGCCCGCGCACACCGCGGGCAGGGTAAGCCGTCCGGTGTTGAGGGTGACGAGGGCGATCTTCAGCCCCTGCCCCTCGCGCCCGATCAGGTTCTCGCGCGGCACGCGCACGTTGCGGAAGGTGATGACGCCATTGGCGAGCGCCCGGAGCCCCATGAAGCGGCACCGGTACTCCACCGTCACGCCCTCCCACCCCGTCTCCACGATGAAGGCGCTGATGCGGTGGGTCTCGGGGTCGCGCGCCATCACCACCAGGAGCTCGGCCAGCGTCCCGTTGGTGCACCAGAGCTTCTCGCCGTTGAGCACGTAGTGGTCGCCGCTCCGCTCCGCGGTGGTCGAGAGGCTGGCGGGGTCGGAGCCCACCCCGGGCTCGGTCAGGGCGAAGGCGGAGATGGCCCCCCCGGCGCAGCGGGGCAGATACTTGGCCTTCTGCTCGACGGTGCCGAAGAGCTTGAGAGGCTGCGGCACGCCGATGGACTGGTGGGCCGAGAGCACCGCCGCGATGTTGCCGTCGTAGCTGCCCACCAGCTCCATGGCCCGGCAGTACTCGGAGACGGTGAAGCCGAGGCCGCCGAACTCCTTCGGGATCTTCATGCCGAAGGCGCCCAGGCGCCGCAGCCCCGCCAGCACCGGCGCGGGATACTCCCCGCTCTGATCGATGGCGACCGGGTCCACCTCCTCACGGAGGAACGTTCTGAGATCTTCGAGGAACCGCGCGAACTCGGGCCGCTCCTTCCCCGCGTGCGGGAACGGGTGGATCAGGTCGAGGGCCAGATGGCCGAGGAAGAGATCGCGCAGGAACCCGCGGCCTTCCCAGATCTCCTGGCGGGCCTGCTCGGCCACCCGCCGGGATTCTTCTTCGGTCGGCATCCGGGCATCGGCTGTGCTCATGGCGCCCTCCAATCACCTCGATGCTAGTATGCTCTGCTGGCCGAACCAATACGAGCCTTC
Organism: Methylomirabilia bacterium; assembly: GCA_041478145.1. GTDB lineage: Bacteria > Methylomirabilota > Methylomirabilia > Rokubacteriales > CSP1-6 > CAMLFJ01. Next base: position 1,756 of record JBGOVO010000287.1, on the reverse strand, counting down.
GCGGGGAGGTCGTCACCATCGCCACCGACGAGATCGAGCAGCGGGTGCGTCGGGTTCTCGACGAGCTCGGCCTCCCGCACGAGATGGTCGAGATCGACCCGCAGTACGCCGACACCGTTGCGTTCTGCGCCCAGTACGGCTACCCCATCGAGCAGTCGGCCAACACCATCATCGTGGGCTCGAAAAAGGAGCCCAAGCGCTACTGCGCCTGCGTGGTCCGCGCTACCAAGCGCGTGGACGTCAACCATACGGTGCGGAAGCGGCTGGGCGTCCCGCGCGTCTCCTTCGCCGACCCCGAGGAGACGCGCGCGCTCACCGGGATGATGCTGGGCGGCGTGACCGTGTTCGCGCTGCCCCCGGACCTGCCGGTCTACGTGGACGAGGGGCTGATGGGCCTGCCGTGGATCATCCTGGGTGGGGGAAGCCGGTCGCTCAAGGTGAAGATCTCGCCCGACGTGTTTCGCGTCCTGCCCAACGCGTCGGTGACCCCGGGGCTGGTGTCGGCATGACGCGGGCCGCCGACGGTCCCCACGACGCCACGCCCATCACGCGCGCGCAGAATCGCGCGCTCCTCGACGCGCTCCCGTTCGAGGACACCCAGGACTTCGAGGACGCGCGGCGCGGGTTCCTGGCCACGCTGCCCGAGGTCGAGATCCGGAACGCGCAGGGCCGCGTCGTCTGGAGTCTCAAGGACTACGCGTTCCTCGGCGAGACGGAGGCGCCGCCCACCGTGAACCCGAGCTTGTGGCGGCAGGCCCGGCTGAACACGCACAACGGGCTCTTCCAGGTCACGGATCGCATCTACCAGGTCCGCGGGTTCGACATCTCGAACATGACGATCCTCGAGGGCGACCGTGGTCTGATCGTCATCGACCCCCTCCTCTCGATGGAGGTCGCCCGGGCTGGCCTGGACCTCTACTTCGAGCATCGCGGCCGGCGGCCGGTCACCGCGGTCATCTACACGCACAGCCACACCGACCACTACGGTGGCGTGCGCGGCGTCGTCGACCCCGCCCGCGTCAAGGCGGGAGAAATCCCGATCGTCGCGCCGGCCGGATTCCTGGAAGAGATCGCCTCGGAGGCCGTGCTCGCGGGCACCGCGATGGTCCGGCGCGGACAGTTCCAGTTCGGCGCCACCCTGCCCAAGGGCCCGCGGGGCCAGGTGGACGCCGGGCTCGGCAAGGCAACCTCACGCGGGACGGTGACGCTGATCCCTCCGACGCGCACCATCACGGAGCCGATCGAGACCCACCGGATCGACGGCATCGAGATCGTGTTCCAGCTCGCCCCCCAGACCGAGGCGCCCGCCGAGATGCACATGTTCTACCCGGAGCTGCGGGCGCTGAACCTCGCCGAGAACGCCACCCACAACCTGCACAACATCTATCCCATCCGCGGCGCCCAGGCCCGCGACGCGAACGCGTGGGCCAAGTACCTCAACGAGGCGATGAATCGGTTCGGGCGCGAGGCCGCGGTGGCCTTCGCCCAGCACCACTGGCCGGTGTGGGGCAACACCCGCCTCCTCGACTACCTCGGCAAGCAGCGCGACCTCTACAAGTACCTGCACGACCAGACCGTGCGGCTCATGAACCACGGATACAAGCCGGCGGAGATCGCCGAACGGCTCACGCTACCCAGGAGCCTCTCCTCCACGTGGCACGTGCGCGGCTACTACGGCACGCTCAGTCACAATGCCAAGTCGGTGTATCAGCGGTACCTCGGCTGGTACGACGCCAACCCCGCGAACCTCAACCCG
>JBGOVO010000412.1:0-3324 GCA_041478145.1 Methylomirabilia bacterium | reverse complement strand
GCGACGATTCGCTGGGCGAGCCCTTCGACGATGGCGGTCTTGCCCACGCCGGGCTCGCCGATCAGCACCGGGTTGTTCTTGGTCCGGCGCGAGAGCACCTGGACCACGCGGCGGATCTCCTCGTCGCGCCCGATGACCGGGTCGAGCTTGCCCTTGCGCGCCAGATCCGTGAGGTCCTTCGAGTAGCGCTGGAGCGCCTGGTACTTGTCCTCGGGATTGGGATCGGTCACGCGCTGGGAGCCGCGCACGTCGACGAGCGAGCGGTAGATGGCCTCCGCGGTCACGCCCGCCCCCGCGAGCAGCCGCGCGGACGCGCCGCCCTTCTCCTGGGCGATGGCGATCAGCAGGTGCTCGGTGGAGACGTACTCGTCCTTGAGACGCTCGGCCTCCTCCCACGCCCGGTTGATGACGCCCTCGAAGCGCGGCGAGGCGTACGGGCGCGCGCCGCCCCGGACCTTGGGCAGCTTCTCCATCTCCGTCTGCACCTGGCGCGCGAGCGCCTCCGGCCGCGCCCCGAGCTTGGCGAGCAGCGGCCCCACCACGCCCTCCTGCTGCTGCAAGAGGGCGAGCAGCAGGTGCTCGGGCTCGATGGCCTGGTGGTTGCCCTGGTCGGCCAGGGACTGCCCGGCCTGGATTGATTCCTGGGCCTTCACGGTCAACTTGTCTAGCCTCATCACGTCGTCTCCGGTCTGAGCTTCTTCAGCTCCTGAAATAGCGCCTTCTCTTGCGGGCTGAGCTCGGTCGGGATCACGATCTGGGCGCGGACGTATTCGTCACCCGCCCCGCCGCCCTTGAGATGCGGCATGCCGTAGCCGGGGAGCCGGAACGTCTTGCCGCTCGACGTCTCCGCGGGAATCTTCATGGACACCTGGCCCTTGAGCGTGGGAACCGAGGCCTCGCCGCCCAGGGCGGCCACCGTCACCGGCAGGGGCAGATCCGTGTAGAGGTCGTCGCCCTTCCGCTCGAAGCCTGGGTGCGGGGCCACCGTGACGCGCAGGTAGAGGTCGCCGCGGTCGCCCCGGTCGCTCGAGCCGCCGCCGGGACCGCCGGAGGCAACGCGCACGCGCGAGCCGGTGTCGACGCCCGCGGGGATCTTCACGTCCAGGTTGCGCGTCACCTTGGTCCAGCCGCCGCCGCGGCAGCGCGGGCAGGGCCGCCGGTTGACGTTGCCCGACCCGCCGCATTCCGGGCACGGCTCGTCCAGCTCGATCGAGATGGTCTTGCGCGCGCCCTGGAAGGCCTCCTCGAGCGTCAGCTCGATGGCGGCCTCGACGTCGCTGCCCCGGCCCGTCGCCGGGCCGAAGCCGCCGCCCGGATCGCCGAGGTCCGAGAACTCGAATTCGGTCCGGCCGCGGCCGCGCCTCGACTCGGCGCGCCCCGCCCCGCCCAGATCCCCGAAGATGGTCCGGAAGAAATCCGAGAAGCCCCCCAGATCCCCTTCCTCGGTGAAGCGCACGTGGCGCCCCTCGAAGGGCGAGCGCGCGCCGGCGGTGGCGCCGGCGCCGGCCTGGGCGTACCGCTCCCAGTCGGGGCCGAGCGTGTCGTAGCGCTTCCGCTTCTCGGCGTCGGAGAGGACCGTGTAGGCCTCGCTGATCTCCTTGAAGCGCTCGGCGTTGCCCTTGTTCACGTCGGGGTGGTGCTTGCGGGCGAGGCGGCGATAGGCGGTCTTGATCGCCTTCTCGTCGGCCGTCCGCTCCACCCCGAGGGTCTTGTAGTAGTCCTTGTATTCCATGCCTTTAGACAGCGAAGCGGCGCCGGGCTGTCGAGCCCGGGCCGCGGTCCCGTCGGCTCGCAAGAAGTGTAGCAGACGGTCGGCCGGTTGGCTGGCCGCCGAGCATCTTTTCCCCCACCCCCGCCGGGTCTACAATGACGGGGTCCGTGACCAAGACCTGCACGCTCGCCATCGACGTGGGCGGGACCTTCACCGATATCACGTTCACCGACGCGGCCACCGGCGCCCTCTGGGTGGCGAAGACGCCCTCCACGCCGGGCGATCTCTCGGCCGGCTTCATCACCGCGGTCCGCAAGGTGCTGGCCCTGGCCGGCCGCGCGCCCGCGGACGTCCTGCGCGTCTTCCACGGCACCACCACCGCGACCAACGCCATCCTCGAGGGCAAGACGCCGCCCACCGCGCTCGTCACCACCGCCGGCTTCAAGTACGTGCTCGAGATCGGCCGCCACGACATCCCACGCCACGGCAATCTCTACGGCTGGTCCAAGCCCGCGCGGCCCATCACCGCGGATCGGGTCTTCGAGGTGCGGGAGCGGCTCGACGTCGACGGCGCCGTGCTCACCCCGCTCGACGAGCCCGGAGCGCGGGCCCTCGCGCGGCAGCTCGCCCAGCTCGGGATCCCCGCGGTGGCGGTGGTCTTCCTGCACGCCTACGCCAATCCCGCGCACGAGCAGCGCATGCAGGCGATCCTGGCCGAGGAATATCCGGGGGTGCTCGTGTCGCTGTCGTCCGAGGTGCTGCCGCAGTTCCGCGAGTTCGAGCGGACCATGGCGACCGCGCTGAACGCGGCCGTGATGCCGCCGGTGAGCCGCTACGTGAGCGTGCTGCGGCAGGCCCTGGACGGCGAGGGGGTGCAGGCCCCGCTCCTGATCATGAAGTCGGACGGCGGCGTCACGAGCGCGGCCACCTGCATCCGCCAGCCCGTGCAGACGGTACTCTCCGGGCCCGCCGCGGGCGTGGTGGGGGCGGTGTCGGTCGGCCGCTCGGCCGGCTTCGCCGACATCATCTCGATCGACGTGGGCGGCACCAGCGCCGACATCTGCCTCGTGCGCGCCGGGCGGCCCGAGATCACCAAGGACGGTATGGTCGGGCCGTTCCCGCTCAAGCTGCCGATGGTGGACATCCACACCATCGGCGCGGGCGGCGGCAGCGTGGCCGGGGTGACGAGCGGAGGGCGCCTCACGGTGGGGCCGCGCAGCGCGGGCGCCGAGCCGGGCCCGGTGTGCTACGGTCGGGGCGGCGGTGAGCCCACCGTCACCGACGCGCACCTGGTCCTGGGCCGCATCCCGGCCGCGCTGCTGGGCGGCGAGCTGCCGCTCGACGTCGCGGCGGCGCGCGACGCGATCGCGGCGCGCATCGGCCGGCCGCTCGGCCTCGGGGTGGAGGCGGCCGCGGCGGGCATCCTGGAGATCATCGACAACGCGATGGCCCGCGCCATCCGCACGGTGTCGGTGGGGCGCGGCCACGATCCGCGGCGGTTCGCCCTGGTGGCGTTCGGCGGCGCCGGGCCGCTCCACGCCTGCCGGCTCGCCGAGCTGCTGGATATTCCCATGGTCGTCGTGCCGCCGCGGCCGGGCGTGCTCTCGACGTGG
>JBGOVO010000207.1:0-6971 GCA_041478145.1 Methylomirabilia bacterium | reverse complement strand
GTCTCGATGATGGGCAGCGCGGTGAGCGAGCCGCCCTTCAGCTCGTCGTTCAGCTTGGCCGCGCGCTCGAGCAGCCGCGAGTGGAGATAGAACACGTCACCCGGGTACGCCTCGCGCCCCGGGGGCCGGCGCAGCAGCAGCGAGAGCTGCCGGTACGCCGTCGCGTGCTTGGAGAGGTCGTCGTAGATGCAGAGGGCGTGCCGCCCGGAGTCGCGGAAGTACTCGCCCATCGTGCAGCCCGCGTAGGGCGCGATGTACTGGAGCGGCGCCGACTCCGAGGCCGAGGCCACCACCACGGTGGTGTAGGCCATGGCGCCCGTGTCCTCCAGCACCTTGACGACCTGGGCCACGGTCGACCGCTTCTGGCCGATGGCCACGTAGAAGCAGTAGACCCCCTGCCCCTTCTGATTGATGATCGTGTCCACCGCGATGGCGGTCTTGCCGGTGCCGCGGTCGCCGATGATCAGCTCGCGCTGGCCGCGGCCGATCGGGATCATCGCGTCGATGGCCTTGATCCCGGTCTGCAGCGGCTCCTTGACGCCTCGGCGGTCCACCACCCCCGGCGCGTAACGCTCGATCGCCCGGAACTCCTTGGCCTCGATCGGCCCTTTGCCGTCCACCGGCTGGCCAAGCGCATCGACCACGCGGCCCACCAGGGCCTCGCCGACCGGCACCTGGGCGATGCGCTTGGTGCGCGCGACCGGGTCGCCTTCCTTGATCTTCGTGTCGTCGCCGAGGAGCACTGCGCCCACGTTGTCGGCTTCCAGGTTCAGCACGAGGCCATACACGTCGCCCGGGAACTCCAGCAGCTCGCCGGCGAGCGCTTTCTCGAGCCCGTAGATGCGCGCGATGCCGTCGCCGACCTCGATCACGCGCCCGGCCTCCTTGAGGTCGACCTCGGCCTCGTAGCCCTGGAGCTGGCGCTTGATGATGTCGCTGATCTCTTCCGCCTTGATCATGTGCTATCCCCTTGCGAGCCGCTGGCGCATGCGCGCGAGCTGCCCGTCGAGACTGCCGTCGAGAATGAGGCTGCCGACCTGCGCGATGAAGCCGCCCAGCAGCGTGGCGTCCACCCGCTCTTCCAGGATGATGCGCTTGCCGAGCGCCCGCTCGAGCTTGGCGGAGAGCTGCTGCTTCTCGCCGTCGGTGAGCGCGACCGCGGTGCGCACCTGCGCGCGCGCGCGGCCGAGATCCGCGTCGACCAGACCCTGGTAGGCGGCGATGATCTCGGGCAGATGGTCGGCGCGCCCGCGCTCGGCCACCAGGCCCAGGAAGTCCTGCACGAGCTTGCGGCCGCCCATCCGCTGCGCGATGGCGGCGGCCACGCCGCGGCGATCCTCCGGCTTGATCCACGGACGGGTCAGCGTCTCGTGGGCCCGCGCATCGGCGGCGTACACCGCCGCCACTTGCCCCAGCTCCTGCCCCACCGCCTCCGCCGCCCCGCTCCCCCGAGCCAGCTCGAAGAGCGCCTTGGCGTAGCGCCGGGCGGTGCCTTCGTGCGCGCGCACGGGCTAGCTGACCTTGTCGACGCGCCCGATCGCGTCCTGGACGATGCGACGATGATCCTCGTCGCGCAGGCTCTTGCGGATGAGCCGCTCCGCCACCGTGATGGCGAGATCGCTCACCTCCTGCCGCAGCTCCTGCCGCGCGCGGCGGACGTCCTGCGCCATCTCGTTGCGCGCCGATTCCACGAGGCGCCCCGCCTCGGCCCGCGCGCCCTCCACGAGCCGACGCTGCTCCTCGGCCGCTTCCTTGAGCGCGGTGGCGCGGATGGCCTGCGCCTCGGCGTACGCGGCCTGCAGCTTCGCCGCGTTCTCCTCGCGCTCGCGCTGCGCGTCCGCGCGCGCGGCCTGGGCCTCGTCCAGCGACTTGCGGATGGCCTGGGTGCGCTCGTCCATCTTGGCGAGCAGCGGCTTGTAGAGCAGCTTGACCAGGATGAAGAGCAGCAGGGCGAAGTTGATGATCTGGATGAACAGCGACTTGTCCACGTTGATCAAGCCGCCGCCGCCCTCGCTGGCGAGCGCCCCCGACGGCCCCACCCCGAGCAGAAGCGCAGCGATGGCGAGTACGCGAATCATGGTGAGTTCTCCGGCTGCGCGCTATTGTGAAAGAAGGAACAAAGGGTATCCGAGTATCACCGCGGGCGTCCCGACTGTCAAGGGGCTTCCGGGCGCGCGATCACCCCCCCGCCCACCACCAGGTCGCCCTGATAGAAGACCACCGACTGCCCCGGCGCGGGGGCGCGCTGGGGCCGTTCGAACCGGACCCGGACCGCGCCGGCCTCGAGCGGCTCGATGGTGGCGGCCGCCGGCTCGTGGCTGTGCCGGATCTTGGCCGCGACGGCCAGCGGGCCGGTGAGCGTGGGGATGGCGATGAAGTTCACCTGCTCGGCCAGGATCCCCGCCACCTCGACCTCGCCGGCCTCACCCACGACCACCGCGTTGCGCGACGGATCGAGCGCGGTGACGTAGAGCGGACGCGGCGAGGAGAGGCCGAGCCCGCGCCGCTGGCCCACGGTGTAGTTCACCAGCCCCGCGTGGCGGCCGAGTGGCGTCCCCTGCCCGTCCACGATCGGCCCGGGGCCGAAGGCCTCCGGGATCCGCCGGCGCAGGAAGCCGCGATAGTCGTCGTCGGGAATGAAGCAGATCTCCTGGCTCTCCGGCTTGTCCGCGGTCACGAGCCCGAGCGTGCGCGCCTTCTCCCGCACCGCGTCCTTGGTGAGATCGCCCACCGGGAACCGCGCGGCCGCCAACTGGGACTGCGTGAGCGGCCACAGGAAATCCGACTGGTCCTTGCGCGCGTCACGGCCGCGCCAGAGCAGCCAGCGTCCCGTCTCCCGGTCGCGCGTGATGCGCGCGTAGTGCCCGGTGGCCACCGCGGCGGCGTCCCACGCGCGGGCGCGCTGCACGAGCGAGCCGAACTTCACCTCGCGATTGCAGGCCACGCACGGCACCGGCGTCCGGCCCGCGGCGTAGGCGCGCGCGAAGGGCTCGATCACCGCGCGCTCGAACTCGCGCTCGGCATTCAGCAGGTAGTACGGAATGCCGAGCCGCCGCGCGACCGCGCGCGCGTCGTCCACCGTCTCGGGGGAGCAGCAGCTCCCGAACTTCCGCGTCGACTCCACCGGCTCGCGCCACGGCCACACGCGCAGGGTGACGCCGATCACGTCGACGCCCTGCTCGACGAGCAGGGCCGCGGCGACGGACGAATCCACGCCGCCGCTCATGCCGACGACGATGCGCTCGCTCATGCGGCCGATCTTACCGCGGCGGCATCGTGATCAGCTCGGCGAGGCGATCCAGCTCCTCGCGCGAGGAATAGACGATCTCGATCCGGCCGGCGCGCTCGTTGCCGACCAGGCGCACGCGCGTGGCGAGCGCCACGCGCAGCGCGTCTTCCACCGCGGCGAGGTCCGGCGAGCGGCGGAGCTGGCGCCGCACCGGCCGCGCGCGCTTGGCCTGCACGCCTTCCTCGGTGGCGCGCACCGACCAGGAATGGGCCAGGATCTGCTCGCGCAGCTTGAGCTGCTCGGCAGGGGAGACGAGGGAGAGCAGGGCCCGCGCATGCCCCATGGTGAGCCGGCCCGCGCGCAGATCCGTCTGGATGAGCTCGGGCAGCTTGAGCAGCCGCAGGCAGTTGGCGATGCTGCTGCGATCGCGCGCGACCCGCTGGGCTAGCTCCTCCTGCGTCCAGCCGAACTCGGCCAGCAGCCGCTGATAAGCCTCCGCTTCCTCCATCGGGTTCAGGTCCTCGCGGAGGAGGTTCTCCACGAGCGCCAGCTCCAGGCTCTGCGCGTCGCTGGCCTCGCGGATGACGGCGGGAATGCGGGTGAGCCCGGCCAGCTTGGCCGCGCGCCACCGGCGCTCGCCCACGACGAGCTGATAGCCGGCGCCCATCCGACGCACCACCACGGGCTGCAGCACCCCGCTCTGGCTCAGCGACGCCGAGAGATCACGTAAAGCCTTGTCGTCAAAGTCTTTTCTAGGCTGCTGGGGATTCGGGGTTATCGAATCGATCGGCAGCTCGGTGGTGGCCGACGGCCCCGGCTCAGTCCCGGCCGGACCAGGGGAGGAGAGTAGGGCGCCCAGGCCCCGGCCCAGCCCATGTTGTCGATTAGCCATGTGTGATCACCTCTCTGGCGAGATCGAGATATGCCGTAGAGCCGGCGGAGCGCAGATCGTAGAGCATGATCGGCTTCCCGTGGCTAGGAGCCTCACTTAGCCTTATATTTCGCGGAATTATGGTCGTCATGACCTGGCTTCCAAGGTGCCGCTGAGCCTCTGCCCGGACCTGGGACGCGAGGCTGGTCCTGCCATCGAACATCGTGAGGACGATCCCCTCGACCTTCAGGTTTGGATTGAGCCGCTCGCGGACCAACCCAATGGTCTTGATGATGTGGGCCAGCCCTTCCATCGCGTAGTACTCGCACTGAAGGGGCACCAGTGCGGAGTCCGCGGCGGCCAGGGCATTGAGGGTCAGGAGGCCAAGCGAAGGCGGACAGTCGATGATGACGTAGTCGTACGCGTGGTTAACGGCCAGGAGGGCCTGCTTGAGTCGACCTTCCCGCTGGTCCTGGGTCACCAGCTCGATCTCCGCTCCGACCAGGTCGATGTCAGAGGGGACGAGATGAAGGAAGGGGAGCATCGAGGGGCGTACCACGTCTGCGATCGGGGTGCCCTCGAGGAGCACATGGTAGATGGTCCGCTCCAGGCTGGCCTTGTCCACACCCAGGCCGGTGGTCGCGTTGCCCTGAGGATCGAGATCGACCAGAAGAGTCCTTCGCTCCGCGAGCGCCAGGCCGCTCGCGAGGTTGACCGCCGTGGTCGTCTTGCCGACCCCGCCCTTCTGGTTCACAACGGCGACCGCCCTGGCCATTCGACTCCACCTCCAGCAATGTTCCACGTGGAACACCTAGTAAAGTGTTCCACGTGGAACATTACCGAACAGGTGCCGGTGAATTCAACCTTCTTTAATGGCCTTGAGGAGAACTCGCCGGCTGCGCGAGCCGGGAACCACCACCCGAATGGTCTCGAACGGACGCCGAACCAAAGGCTGCGGCGGTCCTGCGGCAATGAATAGACCCCCTGGCTTCAGGTACTTACAGGCCACGGCGAAGAGCGCCGGGGCCGGACCGACGGCCCGAGAGACCGCGGCATCAAACGTACCAGCCAGTCCGGCGTCGCTCTGTACCAGGGCCTCGGCCCGGCCCTCCTTGACGATCACATCAGACAACCCGAGCTCGCGGCAGGCAGCCAGCAGGAAGGAAACGCGCTTGCGTTTCGACTCGACCAGCGTCAGGGCGATGCCGGGCTCGACCAGCCGCATGGGAAGCCCAGGAATCCCGGCGCCCGCGCCGATGTCCACGACCGTCAGGGGGCGAGGGGGTAAGAGAGGCAGGAAGAGCAGGGAGTCCAGGAAGAGGTCGCGCACGATGGCACTCGGAGACTCGAGGGCGGTCATCCGGTGAGTGCGATTCCACCGAACAAACAGATCCAGGTAACGCTCGAAGCGGCGCCGATCCTCGAGGGTGGCCGCCCGGCCCGCGAGGGCCTCGATCGCCGTCATTAGCTGGTCGATCGGGGCGACGGTCCGCCTGGTCAACCTCGCTGAGCCTATGCCGTCACGACGTGGTCACGCCTTCTTCGCGGCGCGCGCCGGGGCCTTCTCGGGCTTGCCTCTTAGGCGCTCCATGTACTTCTGCTGAGCGATCTGCAAGACGTTGGACAGGGTCCAGTAGAGAACCAAGCCCGAGGGGAGATTGAGGAACATGAACGTGAAGACCACGGGCATGAACAGCATCATCTTCGCCTGACGGGGATCCCCCATCACCGGCGTCATCTTCTGCTGGACGAACATCGAGATGCCCATGAGGATCGGCAGGACATACGTGGGATCGTGCCTGGCCAGATCGCAGATCCAGAGATCCATCCCGAAGAGTCGGCCGAAGCACACGAACGGAGCATTCTGCAGATCCACCGATACCGAGAGCGCGTCATAGAGCGCGTAGAAGATCGGAATCTGCACGATCATCGGCAGGCACCCACCGAGCGGGTTCACCTTGTGCGCCCGGTAGAGCTCCATGGTCTCCCGCTGCAGACGCTGTGGGTCACTCTTGTACTTGGAGCGCAGCGAATTGATCTGCGGCTGAAGCGCCTGCATGGCCTTCATCGAGGTCATGCTCTTGATCGTGAGGGGAAAGAACAGAACCTTCGTGATGACCGTGAGCAGGATGATCGCGACCCCGTAGTTGGCGATGAAGCTATGGAACCACCGCATGACCGCGAGGGTGGGGACCACGATCCACTCCATCGGAAAGCTGGGCGCACCGTAATGGACCGCCCAGGATTCCGGGAAGGGAAAGCCACCGAAATAGATGGCTTTTTCGAGACCGACCCCGAGAGACTTGAGTCGCTCATACTCCATCGGGCCCATGTACGTCAGCGCCCGCCCCTCCCACGACTTGCCCGGCTCAAGCGCGGCCAGCCTTATCCGAAGCCCGACCTCGGCACCATGTAAGACATTAGATCCATTGGATTTTTGTGCCTCACGCCGAGACTCGGTCACGGACATCCCCGGCCCTTGGGGAATGAGGGCGGTGAGGTAGACTCCGTTCTGGCCCAGCGGCGCCACTCCGCTTTCGAACGCGACCCAGCGGTCCTCGCCCACGTACTCCTCGGCTTTGCCGAGGGATTCGCGTCTCGCCCAGAATGACCCCTGCGGCAGCCGGACCACGTGGATCGGCCGGGCCCCGGCAAACTGCTCCTGCTCCTTTGGCCATTCCACGGGCGCCGTCCACGCCGTCCCCAGCTCGACGGTCTGGGCGACGGAGAGCCGGTTCTCAAGCTGGATCTCGTGCTCTACCACGTAGCTGTCCGCCCGGAAGCGGAGCACGAGGCTCATCCGGATCCCGAACCCATCCTCTCCGACCAAGCGCAGCTCCCCTTGCGGCTTGTCCTTGTCGAGCTTGATCG
>JBGOVO010000079.1:0-12463 GCA_041478145.1 Methylomirabilia bacterium | reverse complement strand
CAAGTCCATCGCGCGGCTCAAGAAGCTCGACGAGATGAGCGAGACCGGCGAGTACGAGCGGCTGCCCAAGAAGGAGGTCATCGGGCTCGAGCGGGAGCGGGCGAAGCTGCAGAGCACCCTCGTCGGCATCAAGAACATGGACCGGCTGCCCTCCGCGGTCTTCATCATCGACCCCAAGAAGGAGACGATCGCGGTGGAGGAAGCGCGCCGGCTGGCCATCCCGATCGTGGCGATCGTGGACACCAACTGCGACCCGTCCGGGATCGACTACCCGGTCCCGGGCAACGACGACGCCATCCGCTCGGTGCGCCTGATCACCTCCCGGATCGCCGACGCGATCATCGAGGGCAGCGGCAGCCACGCCAAGCAGGAGGCGGAGGAGATCCCGGCCTCGCCGGATCTGCCCGTCGTGACCGAGGCGGAGATGTCCGCGTCGGCGGAAGCGGGCGCCTGAACCGCCGGAGGCGAGGAGAAATCCATGGCATCGTCCGCGGAACAGGTGAGAGAGCTCCGGGATCGCACCGGGGCGGGCGTGATGGACTGCAAGGCGGCCCTGCAGGCGTCCCAGGGTGACATGCAGGGCGCGGTCGAGCACCTGCGCAAGAAGGGCCTCGCCGACGCGGCCAAGAAGGCGCACCGCGAGGCGAAGGACGGCGTGGTGGCGTCCTACATCCATCCCGGGAGCAAGATCGGGGTGCTGGTGGAGATCAACTGCGAGACCGATTTCGTCGCGCGCACCGACGACTTCCAGCAGCTCGTGAAGGACGTCGCCATGCAGGTGGCCGCCGCCAACCCCAGCTTCGTCTCCCGCGAAGAAGTGCCGGGGGCGATGGTGGAGAAGGAGCGCGAGATCTACCGGCAGCAGATGGCCGACCAGAAGAAGCCCCCGCAGGTCGTCGACAAGATCATCGAAGGCAAGCTCGAGAAGTTCTACGCCGAGTCCTGTCTCCTGGAGCAGCCCTTCATCCGCGATGCCTCGGGCAAGACCCGCCTCCGGGACCTGGTGGACCAGGCCACGTCCAAGATGGGGGAGCGCATCGTGGTCAAGCGCTTCGCCCGCTTCCAGGTCGGCGAGAGCTAGACGCCCATGGCCGCCCCCGGCCCGGCTCCCGCCTACCGCCGCATTCTGCTGAAGGTCTCGGGCGAGGCGCTGGCGGGGAGCCAGGGCTATGGCATGGACCCCGACGTCATCTCGCGCATCGCCGAGGAGATCGCCGAGGTGGTGCGGCTGGGGGTGGAGGTGGCCGTCGTCATCGGGGGCGGCAACATCTTCCGCGGCATCGCGGCGAGCGCGGGCGGCATGGACCGCGCGACCGGCGACTACATGGGCATGCTCGCCACCGTCATCAACGCGCTCGCGCTGCAGGACGCCATCGAGAAGGCGGGGGTGCCGACACGGGTGCTCTCCGCCATCGAGATGCGGGCGGTGGCCGAGCCCTACATCCGCCGCCGCGCCATCCGCCATCTCGAGAAGGGCCGCGTCGTCGTCTTCGCGGCGGGCACCGGCAACCCCTTCTTCACGACCGACACCGCGGGGGCGCTGCGCGCGGTGGAGATCGGGGCGGAGGCGATCCTCAAGGCCACCAAGGTGGACGGGATCTACACCGCCGATCCCGCCAAGGACAAGACGGCGGTGCGCCTGCCGCGCGTGGGGTACATCGAGGTGCTCAACCGGGGCCTGCAGGTGATGGACACCACCGCCATCTCCCTGTGCATGGACAACAAGCTGCCGATCGTGGTCTTCGACCTGACGCGCCGGGGCAACATCCGACGGATAGTCACGGGCGAGCCGGTCGGCTCCGTCGTCTCCGCCGACGCGGGAGCGTCGCCGAAGGGGTAGACCATGACCCAAGCCGTGATCAAGGACCTCGAGACCCGGATGCAGGCCGCGGTGGACGCGCTGACGCGGGAGTTCGCGGGCGTCCGCACCGGCCGTGCCAATACCGCCCTGCTCGACGCGGTGCGGGTGGAAGCCTACGGGGTCATGACCCCGATCAACCAGATGGCCTCGGTGTCCGTGCCCGATCCGCGGACGCTCGTCATCCAGCCGTGGGACACCTCGCAGATGGCCGCAGTGGAGAAGGCCATCCTCAAATCGGATCTCGGCCTCACCCCGAGCAACGACGGCAAGGTGATCCGGCTCACGATGCCGACGCTCACCGAGGAGCGGCGCAAGCAGCTCGCCAAGACGGTGGGCAAGTTCGCGGAGGACGCGCGGGTGGCGATCCGCAACGTCCGGCGCGAGGCCAACGACAAGCTCAAGAGCCTGGCCAAGGACAAGAAGGTCTCCGAGGACGACGAGCGCCGCGGCCACGATCAGATCCAGAAGGCCACCGACCGCTTCACCGCCAAGGTCGAGGAGCTGGCCAAGAAGAAGGAGCAGGAAGTCCTGACGGTCTAGTCGGCGGACACTCGTTTACTTCTTCAGGCTCTTCATCTGCGGGGGCCCAGACATGGCCCCCGCACTCCCCCCAGCCGCGGACACTCGTGTCCGCAATCCCGTGAAATCCCAGCTCGTTTTCGGCTGTATGGGGGCGTTTTAACTGGCAATTCGAGAGGGCCTCACGTAACATGCGCTGATATGGCGGCGAAGGCCGGGGTCTCGGTGTCGGTGGCAGAGTTGTCGACGCTTCCCGACGACGATCTCAAGCAGCGTATCCTGGCGCGTCCGCTCCCTCGGCACGTCGCGATCATCATGGACGGCAACGGCCGCTGGGCCACCCGCCGCGGGCTGCCGCGCGTGGCCGGGCACGGCGAGGGGGTGAAGGCGGTTCGCACCGTGGTGCGGATCGCGGGGGAGCTGGGCATCCAGTTCCTGACCCTCTACGCGTTCTCCTCGGAGAACTGGCAGCGGCCCCATCACGAGGTCTCCACCCTCATGACCCTGCTGGAGCGCTCCATCGAGCGCGAGCTGCCCGAGCTCATGGAGCGCAACGTGCGCTTCCGGGTGATCGGCCGTCCCGAGGGCGTGCCCGCGCGCGTGGGCGACCGGATCCGGCGGCTCATCGAGACGACGGCGGGCAACACCGGCCTCACGCTCCTGATGGCCTTCAACTACGGGGGCCGCGACGAGCTGGTGGACGCGGTGCGCGCCCTCGCGCGCGACGTGCAGACGGGCGCGCTGCGGCCGGAGGACATCGACGAGGTCCGCGTCTCGCGCGCGCTGTACACCGACGGCATCCCCGATCCCGACCTGCTGATCCGCACCAGCGGCGAGCTGCGCCTCTCGAATTTCCTCCTGTGGCAGGTCGCCTACACCGAGCTGTGGATGACCCCCACCCTGTGGCCGGACTTCGGGGCGCGCGAGTTCTGTCTCGCGGTGGCCGACTTCCAGCAGCGGAACCGCCGCTTCGGGAGACTCTGATGTCTCAGGCGCAGGGCGTGCCCCTCCCGCGGCCGGTGGAGACCGCCGGCCCGTCGCGCGGCGGCGCGCTGGCGCGACGGCTCCTGAGCACGCTGATCCTGCTGCCCCTCTTCGTGTGGATGGTCGTCGGGGGCCCGGTGTGGATGTTCGGCGCCACCATGGTCCTCGCGGGCGCCCTCGGGCAGTGGGAGTTCACCGGCATCTTCGAGCGGGCCGGGATCCGCAGCTTCCGGCGGCTGGGCCTGGTGGGCGGCTCGGTGCTGACCGCGAGCTTCGCGCTGCCGGGGTCCGAGCGGGCCACCTTCACGGCGGTCACCTTCACGGCGGTGCTGCTGGTCATGCTCGCGGTCGGGCTGCTCCGGCGCGAGTCGGGGCGCGCCGCCTGGGAGCCGGTGGCGGTCACGCTGCTCGGCGTCGGCTACGTGAACTGGCTGCTCGGCTACACCTTCTGGCTGCGCGATCTCGACGCGGGGCGCAAGTGGATCCTCCTGCTCGTGTCGGTGACGTGGCTCGGAGAGACCGCGGCCTACGTCATCGGCTCCACGCTGGGCCGGCACAACCTGGCGCCCGCGATCAGCCCCCGGAAGACGGTGGAGGGCGCCGTCGCGCAGCTCGTGGCGTCGGTGCTCGCCGCGCTAGGGGCGCGCGCGTGGTTCTTCCCGGCGCTCTCCGCGGAGAGCGCGATCGTGGTCGGGCTCCTGCTGGGTGTCGTGGGCCAGGTCGGCGACCTCATCGAGTCGGCCATCAAGCGGAGTGTCGGCACCAAGGACACCGGCCGGCTCATCCCCGGCCACGGCGGTATGCTGGACCGCATGGACAGCCTACTCGTCAACACCCCGGTGCTCTTCTACTACGCGACGTACGCGCGGTCTCTCGGGACATGAAGCGTCTGACCGTGCTGGGCGTCACCGGCTCCGTCGGACGGCGCACGCTCGAGCTGGTGGAGCATTTCCCCGACGAGTTCCGGGTCGAGGGCATGGCGGCCCGCGGCTCGAACCCGGACCTGGTCGTGGAGCTCTGCCGCCGCCACCGTCCGCGGGCGCTCGCCCTGTCGGACCCGAGCGCGCTCGACGCGGTGGCCCGGGCCCTGCCGTCTCCGCGCCCCGAGCTGCTCGCCGGCCCCGCCGGCCTCGTGACGCTGGCGGAGCAGGTGGACGCCGACGTGGTGCTCTCGGCCATCGTGGGCGGGGCCGGGCTCCTGCCGACCATGGCCGCGATCAAGAGCGGCAAGAGCATCGCGCTCGCCAACAAGGAGACCCTCGTGATGGCGGGTCGCCTGATGACCGTGGCGGCCCGGGAGCGGGGGGTGCCGCTCCTGCCGGTCGACTCCGAGCACAGCGCGGTCTTCCAGTGCCTCGAGGGGCACAACCGGAGCGAGGTCCGCCGCGTCCTGCTCACCGCGTCGGGGGGGCCGTTCCGCGCCATGAAGGCGGAAGCCCTCGCGAAGGTGACGGTGGAGGAAGCGCTGAACCACCCGACGTGGCGGATGGGCGCCAAGATCACGGTGGACTCGGCCACCCTGATGAACAAGGGGCTCGAGGTCATCGAGGCGCGCTGGCTCTTCGACCTCGCGCCCGAGCAGGTGCAGGTGGTGGTGCACCCCCAGTCCATCGTGCACTCGATGGTCGAGTACGTGGACGGCTCGGTGATCGCCCAGCTCGGCGTCGCCGACATGGGCATCCCGATCCTGTACGCGCTGACGTATCCCCAGCGGCTGCGCTGTCCCGCGGAGCGCCTCGACCTCACGCGGGTCGGGCCGCTCACCTTCGAGGAGCCGGACGCGGAGCGATTCCCCTGCCTGGCGCTCGCGCGCCAGGCGCTCCTCGCGGGCGGCGCCGCGCCGGTCGTCCTGAACGCGGCCAACGAGATCGCGGTGGCCGCGTTCCTCGAGGGCCGCATCCGCTTCACCCAGATCCCGGAGCTGATCGCCGAGGCCCTCGCGCGGGTGCCCGCACCCGCGCTCGACAGCATCGACACGTGCGTGGACGTGGACGCCCGGACACGGGCGGCGGTGCGAGACTGGCTTCCCGGCGGCGTCGCCACCTCGGTGAGATAAGGACGGGCTCGTGGCTACTTTCCAAATGCTCATGTCGTTCGACACGCTCCGGACACTCGTGTCGTTCGTGGTGGTGCTCGGAGTTCTGATTGTGATCCACGAGCTCGGCCACTTCATCATGGCGCGGCTCGCCGGTGTCGGCATCGAGCGCTTCTCGGTGGGTTTCGGGCCTGTGCTCTGGCGCTTCCGCGGCAAGGAGACCGAATACTGCGTGTCCGCGATCCCGCTGGGTGGGTACGTGAAGATGATGGGCGACGACGAGAATCCGCTGGAAGGCGGCCGGACCGGCGCGCTCGATCCCGCCAAGGCCTTCAACCGTAAGCCGCTCGCCGCGCGGTTCCTCATCGTCTTCGCCGGGCCCGCGATGAATTTCGTCCTCGCCGTGGTCATCGCCGCGCTGGTGTTCATGCTCGTCGGCCGGCAGGTGGCCCCCGCCGAGGTGGGCCGGATCACCGACGGCGGGCCCGCGGCCCAGGCTGGGCTCAAGACCGGCGAGCGCATCGTCGCGGTGGACGGCAGGCCGGTGCAGTACTGGGAAGACCTGGCCCACGCGGTGCAGGCCGCGGCCGGCCGCTCCCTCCAGGTGGCGGTGCGGGGGCCGGCGGGCGAGCGGACCGTCGCCCTGACTCCCGCGTCGGCCAAGCGCAAGGATCTCTTCGGCGACGAGCAGAGCGTCTGGGAGATCGGCGCGGCTCCGTACCTGCCCGCTTCCATCGGCGACACGATCGCGGGCGATCCGGCGGACAAGGCGGGGCTCAGGAGCGGGGACGTCGTGACCGCGCTCGAAGGCCAGCCGGTCCTCTCGTGGGACGAGCTGGCCGAGCGCATCCACCAGCGCGCGGATCAGCCCACGCGGCTCGAGGTCAAGCGCGGAACCGGGACGCTAGCGATCACGGTGACGCCGAAGAAGGGGAAGATCCCCGGCCCCGACGGCAAGGAGGTCGAGGTCGGCCTGGTCGGCATCCGGCCGGGCGGCGCCACGACCCTGGTCCGCTCCCACCCGCTCTCGGCGGCGTGGGAGGGGCTCGCGTTTTCCGCCGATGTCACGCTCAAGACCGCGATCGGTCTCTACAAGATCGTGCTGGGCCAGATCCCCCGCGACAATATCGGCGGGCCGATCCAGATCGCGAAGACGGCGGGGGAGCAAGCGCGCCAGGGCATCGCCAGCCTCGCGTTCTTCACCGCGGTGATCAGCATCAACCTCTTCCTGCTGAACCTCCTGCCGGTGCCGATGCTCGACGGCGGTCACCTTCTCTTCTTCGCCTTCGAGGCGGTGCTCGGCCGGCCCCTCTCGGTGCGCAAGCGAGAAGTCGCCCAGCAGGTCGGCTTCGCGCTGCTGATGCTGCTGATGGTGTTCGCGTTCTACAACGACTTCAAGCGGATCGGCCTCTTCTGATGGGACAGTACGGACGGCACGTCTTCGTCTGTACCCAGGGGGACCACTGTCCCGCCCAGGGTGACGTGGAGAAGTTCGTCAAGACGCTGCGGACCGGAGTGGCGACCGCCGGACGCCAGGTCGAGGTCCGGGTCAACAAGGCGGGCTGCTTCTCGCAGTGCGGCCACGGGCCCATGATCGTCGTCTACCCGGAGAACGTCTGGTACGCGGGGGTCCAGGAGAGCGACCTGCCGGAGATCCTGGAGTCGCACCTCCTGAACGGGGTGCCGGTCAAGCGCCTGATCTACGATCCGGGCGTGCCGGGCCCCAACAAGGTCACCGAGACCACGTAGCCCGCATGCGCTGGACCCGGTCGCTCATCCCCACGCTCCGGGACGATCCCGCCGACGCCGAGGCCATCAGCCACAAGCTCATGGTGCGCGCCGGGCTGGTGCGCCAGCTCGCGGCCGGCATCTACGTCTACCTGCCGCTCGGCCTGCGCGTCCTCGAGAAAGTCAACGCGATCATCCGGGAGGAGATGAACCGCATCGGCGGGCAGGAGATCACGATGCCCGTGCTCCACCCCGCCGAGCTCTGGCAGCAATCGGGGCGCTGGGACGTCATCGGCGGAGAGATGTTCCGCCTCAAGGACCGGAACGGACGTGACATGTGCCTCGGCATGACCCACGAGGAGGTCATCGCCTGGCTCGCCGCGCGCGAGATCCGCTCGTATCGTGATCTGCCCCAGATCTGGTACCAGATCCAGACCAAGGAGCGGGACGAGGCGCGCCCGCGGTCGGGCGTGCTCCGCACCCGCGAGTTCCTGATGAAGGACTCCTACACCCTCGATCCGGACGCCGCCGCGCTCGAGGTCTCGTACAATGCCCATAAGGACGCCTACTGCCGCATCTTCGATCGGTGCGGCGTCACCTACGTCGTGGTGCAGTCCGATCCCGGCATGATGGGCGGCTCGGGCTCCCACGAGTTCATGGCGCCGAGCGCGGCCGGCGAGGACGATGTGGCCCTCTGCGCGGCGTGCGGTTACGCGGCCAACGTGGAGCTCGCCCGCGGCGTGCCGACCGCGCCCGCCCCGTCGGACGCCAAGAAAGAGGAAGTGGCGACGCCGGGCGCCCGGACCATCGCCGAGGTCTCGGCCATGCTCAGGATCGATCCGGCCGCCACCATCAAGTCGCTGGTCTTCATCGGGCCGGAGGGGCCGGTGCTGGCGCTGGTCCGCGGTGATCACGCGCTGCACGAGCGCAAGCTCGCGCGGGCACTCAAGGCGGAGGGCCGGCCCGCGCACCCGGAGGAGGTCAAGCAGCACTTGGGCGTGGCGCCGGGGTCGATCGGGCCGGTGGGGGTTCGCGGCGCCCGGATCATCGCCGACGAGTCGCTGCGGCAGGGGACGTACGCGGTGGGCGCCAACCGCGACGGATTCCACCTGACCGGGGTGACGCCCGGGCGGGATTTCGACTGCGAGTGGGCCGACCTGCAGGTGGCCCTCCCGGGCGAGGGTTGCCCGAACTGCGGCAAGCCGCTTCGCATCGAGCGGGTGATCGAAGTCGGCAACATCTTCAAGCTCGGCACCAAGTACTCGGTCCCCCTGGGGGCCATGTACCTGGACGAGCGCGGCCAGCAGCAGCCCATCGTGATGGGCTCCTACGGCATCGGCCCGGCCCGCATCGCGGCGGCGGTGGTGGAGCAGCGCCACGACGCCGACGGCATCGTCTGGCCCTGGGCCATCGCCCCGTTCCACGTGCACGTGGTGCCGGTGGCGGTGAAGGATGTCGCGCAGATGGCGGCGGCCGAGGAGATCTACCGGGACCTCCGCGCGGCGCGCTTCGACGTGCTGATGGACGACCGGGAAGAGCGGGCCGGCGTGAAGTTCAAGGACGCCGACCTGCTCGGGGTGCCGATCCGGGTGACGGTCGGCAACGCGCTGGCCAAGGAGGGCGTGGTCGAGGTGCGCCAGCGCGGCACCCGGAGCGACCGCCGGGTGCCCAAGGCGGAGGTAGTCGGGGCGGTCCGGGAGATGGCGCAAACGATTTCATAGCCTCCGGGCGGCCACGGCCCCTTGCGGGGGTCGGGGGCCTGTGCTAAAGTCCTGAAAAAAGTGGGCCGTCGCCCACTTTTTTTTGTGGGGGTGGTGGCATGGCGGACGATGCACAGTGGCTCGACCAGATCGAGGCGGTCGTGGCCCCCGTGTTGGCGTCGCGCGGCATGAGCCTGGTCGACAGCGAGTGGCGCCGGGAAGGTCGCCGCTGGGTCCTGCGTCTGTTCGTGGACAAGCCGGGGGGTGTGGGGATCGCCGATTGCCAGGCCTTCAGCCGGGAGGCCGGTGACGGGCTCGACGTCTCCGGGCTGATCGAGCCCTCCTACGACCTCGAGGTGTCCTCGCCGGGGCTCGATCGGGTGCTGAAGAAGGACCGTGAGCTCAACTGGGCCATCGGGCGCGACGTGCACTGCTGGGTGGGAGAGCCGGTGGAAGGGCGAACGGAATTCTCGGGCCGGCTCCTGGCGGTGTCGCCGAGCGCGCTCACGCTGGAGGAGGCGGTGGGAATGCGGTGCGAGGTACCGCGCCGGCTGGTGACGAAAGCCAGGCTGGAACTGGCGTTTGGACGGGCGAAGCGATGATGAACAAAGATCTCATCTACGTGATCGAGCAGATCGGCCGAGAGAAGGGGATCAGCAAGGAGGTCCTCTTCGAGGCGCTGGAGTCTGCCCTCCTGTCGGCGTCCAAGAAGACGATGGGGGCGGCCGACAACGTGCGGATGGAGATCGATCGCCACACCGGCGCCCTGCGCGTCTTCGCGCGCAAGATGGTGGTGACCGCGGTCACCGACCCCAAGCTCGAGATCACGCTCCCGGAGGCCCGCCGGCTCAACACCGACGCGCAGCTCGAGGACGAGCTGGAGCTCGAGCTGGCCCCGCAGGAGTTCGGGCGCATCGCGGCCCAGACCGCCAAGCAGGTGATCCTGCAGCGCGTGCGCGACGCCGAGCGCGACGCGGTCTACGCGGAGTTCATCGACCGCGAGGGCAAGATCGTCCGCGGGACGGTGCATCGCATCGAGAAGCGGAACGTGGTCGTCGAGCTGGGCAAGGCGGAAGCGGTCATCACCGAGCGGGAGCAGCTCCCGGGCGAACGCTACAACCCGGGCGATCGCCTGCGCGCCTACATGCTGGAAGTCAAGAAGACGGCCAAGGGGCCCCAGATCCTCCTGTCCCGCACCCATCCCGGCTTCCTGGTGCGGCTGTTCGAGACCGAGATTCCCGAGATCGCGGAAGGCATCGTGCTGGTGAAGGCCGCGGCCCGCGAGCCGGGGGAGCGCGCCAAGGTGGCGGTGGCGTCGACGAAGCGCGACGTGGACCCCATCGGCGCCTGTGTCGGGCTCCGGGGCACGCGCATCCAGGTCATCAGCCGGGAGCTGCGCGGGGAGAAGATCGACATCGTCGAGTGGGCCCCGGACCCGGCCGTCTTCGTGGCCCGGGCCCTGTCCCCCGCCAAGGTGTCCTCGGTCACGGTGCTGGAGCCCGAGGAGGGAGCGGGCGCCGACGAGGCGCGCTCGGTGCTGGTGATCGTTCCCGACAACCAGCTCTCGCTCGCCATCGGCAAGAAGGGGCAGAACGCGCGGCTGGCCGCGAAGCTCACCGGCTTCCGCGTCGACATCAAGAGCGAAGGCGAGATCGAGGAGGAGCGGCGGCGCGACGAGGAGGAGCGGGCGGAGGGCCGCGAGGACCTGGGCCGGCTGCCGGGCCTCGGGTCGCAGCTCGTGGAGAAGCTGGTGGCGGCGGGATTGCACTCGCCGGCCCGTGTCGTGGCCGCGGGGCTCCCCGCGCTCCAGGCGCTCCCCGGCATCGGCGAGACGAAGGCGTCCTCGATCATGGCGGCCGCGGCCGCGTGGGTGGCGGAGCATCCGGCTCCGGGCGCGGAGCCGGAGGGGCCGGCCACCGACGACGGCGGGTCGGAGATCGAGCCGAGTCACCTGGAACGCTGACGCGAGGCGCTTACGGGACTCAGGCCGAGTCAGCCTCAGCGCACCTGCATCGCCTGCCGGACGGTGCGGGCGCAGGCGGAGCTGATCCGGCTGGTACGTGACGAGGCGGGTGACGTGCGGGTGGATCGTGATGGACGAGTGGCGGGGCGCGGCGCGTACGTGTGCGCCACGACCGGATGTCTGGAGAAGGCGCTGCAGGCGAGCCGGCTCGGGCACGCGTTCAAGCGTGCCAGCCGTTCCCCGCAGGAAAGCCCGGCCGCCATTCTGGCGAGCCGGATGAGGAGGTAAGAGCGCGTGGCGGCACGGGTGAAGGTCATCGACCTGGCGAAGGAGCTGGGCGTCACCAGCAAGGACTTGATCGTGGCGCTCGAGGGCATGGGCCACAAGGGGATGCGCGCCATGAGCCCGCTCCTCGCGGCGGCGGCCAACGAGCTGCGGGTGAAGCTGGGCCGCGGCCGTGACCTGCCCGTCGAGGCCAAGCCCAAGCGCGCGCCCAAGCCCAAGCCCGCCGAGGGCGAGGCGGTGGCGGTGGCACCGAAGAGGAAGGCGGCGGGCGACGGCACGCCGGCCCGCGCCAAGAAGTCCGCCGCCGCGAAGGTCGGCGAGGAAGCGCCGGCCGGAGTCGAGCTGGCCCCCGCGCCGGTTCTCGAAGTGCCGAAGCCGGCCGCCACCATCTTCAGGCCCGTGCCCGCGGCGGTGCCGCCACCGGCTCCGCCCGAGATCGCGCCGGCTCCGCCGCTCGTCCCGGCCGCGGCGGTGGCGCCGCCTCCCGCGCCCGCGGCGCCCCCGAAGCCCGCGACGCCGCTTCGCCCGGCGGCGGCCGCGCCTCCGGTGGAAGTCCGTCCGGCGCCCCCGATTCCGAAGCGTGCGCCGATCCCGCCGGTGCCGCCGCGCATCTTGGTCCCGCCGGCCGCGCCCCCGCGCCCGGCCGTGCCCCCGCGGCCCGCGGCTCCGCCGATCCCGGCCCGCCCGGCCGCGGTCGCACCGCCGGCTCCGCCCAAGCCCGCGCCCATCGCAGCCCCGCCCGCGCCGCCCGAGCCGCCGCAGGAGATCAAGCGGGAGCTGATCAAGCTGCCGGAGTCCGTCACGGTGGGCGAGCTGGCGGCGGCGATGCGCCACAAGGCCACGGAAGTCATCAAGGCGCTGCTGGAGCTGGGCGTGATGGCCACCGTCAACGAGGTGCTCGACCCCACCGCGGCCAAGCTCGTCGACGACAAGTTCCACTTCGACGTCGAGGTGCGCTCGCTCGAGGGCGACCTGCTGGAGGAGGAAGAGGCCGATCCGGCGCAGCTCCGGCCCCGCCCGCCGGTGGTCACGGTGATGGGCCACGTGGACCACGGCAAGACCTCGCTGCTCGACGCCATCCGCACGACCAAGGTGGCCGAGCGGGAGTTCGGCGGCATCACCCAGCACATCGGCGCCTATCAGGTGGACACGAGCCACGGCCGGGTCACCTTCCTCGACACGCCGGGTCACGAGGCCTTCACGGCGATGCGGGCCCGCGGCGCGCAGGCGACGGACATGGTGGTCCTGGTCGTCGCGGCCGACGACGGCGTGATGCCGCAGACGGTGGAGGCCATCAATCACGCCAAGGCCGCCAACGTGCCGATCCTGGTGGCGGTCAACAAGATCGACAAGCCGGGGGCCGATCCGGACCGGGTCAAGCGCGAGCT
>JBGOVO010000380.1:0-3794 GCA_041478145.1 Methylomirabilia bacterium | reverse complement strand
CGACGCGTTCTTGAGCGCGTGCTTCCACACCACCGGCGGCTCGCCGACCCCCTTGGCGCGCGCGGTGCGGATGTAGTCCTGGCCGAGCACCTCCAGCATCCCGGAGCGCGTGAGCCGCGTGATGCGCGCGGTGGTGAAGAGGCCGAGGGTGATGGCGGGCAGGATCAGATGCTCGATGTGGCCCCGCCCGGACGACGGCAGCCAGTTGAGCCGCACCGAGAAGACGAGGATGAGCATGATCCCGAGCCAGAACGTCGGCATCGCCTGGCCGAGCAGCGCCACCACCGTCGAGACGTAGTCCACGGAGGTGTTGCGCTTGACCGCCGACACGATGCCGGCGGGGATGGCCAGGCACAGCGCGATCAGGAGCCCCGCCCCCGCCAGCTCGAAGGTGGCGGGCAGGCGCTCCAGCACCAGGGCCATCGCGGGCTCGCCGTGGCGCAGCGATTCGCCGAAGTCGCCGCGTATCGCGCCCTTGAGGAAGCGGAGATACTGCACCGCCACTGGGTCGTCGAAGCCCATCGCGGTGCGGAACTTCGCGATGTCGTCCGCGGTCGCGTCCGGCGGCAGCAGGAGCGCGGCGGGATCGCCGGTCAGGTGCAGGATCAGGAACACCACCACCGAGACCCCGAGGAGCACCAGCAGCGCCTGCCAGAGGCGCCGCAGCAGGTAGGACTTCACGAGCCGACGCGCGCCAGCCGGGCCACCGCCTCGATGTGCGGGGTGTGGGGGAACATGTCCACCGGCTGCACCCACTCGAGCCGGTAGCCCCCGCGCACCAGCTCGCCCAGGTCGCGGGCGAGCGTGGTCGGGTTGCACGACACGTAGACGATGCGGCGGGCCCCGAGGGTGATCAGCGCGTGCAGCGCCTTGGGATGGAAGCCGGCGCGCGGCGGGTCGGCCACCACCACCTCCGCGGTCACGCCCTTCGCGATGAGCGCGGGCAGCACGAAGCGCACCTCGCCGCACACGAACGTGCAGTTGGTGATGGAGTTCGCGGCCGCGTTCAGCCCCGCGTCGTCCACCGCGGCCTGGGCGACCTCGATGCCGTACACCCAGCGGGAGCGCCGGGCCAGGAGCAGGCTGATCGCGCCGGTGCCCGAGTAGAGATCGTAGACCGTCTCGGTGCCGGTCAGGCCGGTGGACTCGACGACCAGCTCGAAGAGACGCTCGGCCTGGCGCGTGTTGGTCTGGAAGAACGAGTTGGCCGAGACCTGGAAGGTGAGCCCGCCCACGCCCTCGCGGATGTGGTCGCGCCCGCCGAGCAGATGCTCCTCTACGCCGACCGCGACGCTCGCCTTCTTCGGGTTCACGTTCATCACCACGCTCGTGGTGCCGGGCACGCGCGCGGCCAGGCGCTCCGCCAGGGGCGCCAGCTCCGAGACGGCGGGCGCCGAGGTCACCACGTTGGTCATCAGCTCGCCGGTGCGCTTGCCCTCGCGCAGCATGAGGAAGCGCAGCAGCCCCTCGCCTCCGTCCTGCTCGTAGACGGTGAGCCCGCGCTCGGCGAAGAACGCGCGCGCCTCGGTCAGCAGCGCGTTCATCCGGTCCGACTGCAGGAGGCAGCGGTCGATGTCCAGCACCGAGTCGTAGCGGTCGGCCTCGTGCAGCCCCACGACGATCGACTCCCGCTCCCCGCTGGGGAGAGGGGCGTGCCCTCGGGGTCGCGCCACCGTGAACTCCATCTTGTTGCGGTAGCCGAAGGTCTCGTCGGCGCCGATGATGGGGCGCAGCTCGACGTCCGTGAGCCCGCCGAGGCGCTGCAGCGCGTCGCCGACCTGCTTGGACTTGAAGGCGAGCTGGGCGGAATAGGCCACGTGCTGGAGCCGGCAGCCGCCGCAGCGCCCAAAATAGGGGCACGGAGCGTCCACCCGCTGCGGCGAGGGCTCCTCCACGGACTCGATGACCCCGCGGCCGAAGCGGGAGCGCACCTGCACCAGGCGCACCCGCAGGCGGTCGCCCGGCAGCCCGCCCGGCACGAAGACCACGTATCCATCGGCCCGCCCGACGCCTTCCCCGCCGAAGGCCAGGTCGTCGATCGTCAGGGACAGAATCTCCCCGCGCTTGGGTCGGGCCATGGTAGCGACACTATAGATGTCCGTCCGATTGGAGTCAATTTGCCCCCGGCCACCGCGGGCCGCGTCACCATGGCGACGCCCGGGTGTTAAGGTAGCGAGTAACTAGAGGGTCAGTTATCATGGGAACGCGATGCGGAGCGCCATCGGTTCGGCCCGTCATTCCCATCCCGTCCGCGTGGGCGATGTCTTGATCGCCGCCGTCCCCGCGCTCGAAGAGCGCCTGCTGGCCGAGCGCATTCGACTGGGCTGGCGGGGGGCCGTCGGCGCCGACCTCGCGCGGCGCGCTCGGCCCGGCGAGCTGAAGGCGGGCACGCTCACCGTGATGGTCGACAACTCACCCTGGCTCCAGGAGCTCTCCATGCGATCCGCGGAAGTCTTGAACGCGGTCCGCGCCCGCTTCGGGCCGTCCGTCTCCGCGCTGCGCCTGAGCCTCGCCGGCCCGGCGCCCAGCGCGGAGCGCCCGGCGCCCCGCCGGGCGGGGCCCGAGACCACCGCCGCACGGCTCGACGCCGAGGAGACCGCGCTCGTGGAGCGCGCGGCCGCCCCCGTGCAGGACGCGGTGCTGGCCACCACCGTCCGTCGCCTCGTGGCCAAGGACCTGATCGCGCGCCGCGGCCGCGCGCTCGCCGTCCTCGCGCTGGGCGGGGTGGCCCTGGCCGGCGCCCTCGCCGGCTGCGCTACCACCGGCCCCAGCCAGGCGGAGCCCGCGCCGGTCACGAAGACCATCACGGTGGCCGCCCCGGCCGGCCGGCCCATCGGCGCGCAGGGGGAGGCCTACGATCACTACGTGATCGCCCAGATGGAAGCCCGCGCGGGGCGCATGCCGCAGGCCATCGCCCAGCTCCGCGAGGCCATCAAGGCCGATCCGGACACCGCGGTGCTCTGGATCCAGCTCTCGCAGTGGCTGACCCGCATCAATGACACCGCGAACGCCTTCATCGCCGCCCAGAAGGCGATCGCGCTCGAGCCCGGCAACGCGAGCGCGCACATGACGCTCGCGGATCTCTACAAGCGGCAGCGTCGGCTGCCCGAGGCGGAGGCCGCGCTGGAGAAGGCGGTCGCCCTCGATCCGCAGACGCCGGACGGCTACCTCGCCCTGGCCCAGCTCCACTTCGAGCAGAAGAGCTACGACAAGGCCCGCGCGGTGCTGCGGCGGCTGGTGACGGTGCGCCCGAACCTCTCGCAGGGCTACTACCTGCTCGGCCGCATCGGCATCGAGAACGAGCAGTGGGACGATGCGCTGACCAACCTCAAGCGCGCGGTGGAGCTGGACCCGGATCACGACGGCGCGTGGTCGGCGCTCGGCTTCGTCTACGAGGCGCAGAACAAGCTCGAGGACGCGGTGGGCGTCTACAAGGACGCGCTCAAGGCCAATCCGGACAACGCGGCCTTCGTGGAGCGGCTGGGGGACCTGCTCGTCAAGCTGGGCCGCTACGGCGAGGCCCAGAGCGAGATCGAGGCCCTGGTGGAGTCGCTCCCGCGCGACCCGCGCGTGTGGCTCAAGCTGGGCGCCATCCACTACGAGCAGAAGCAGTACGAGCGCGCGGTCGCCGCCTTCCGCCAGGCGGTCGCGCTGGAGCCCGGCAACATGCGCACGCGCTACTACCTGGCCACCGCGCTCATGGACGCGGGCAAGGAAGACGACGCCCGCGCCGAGCTCGAGAAGATCCTGAAGGCCGACCCGCGCTCGGTGGACGCGCGGGTGCAGCTCGGCTT
>JBGOVO010000349.1:0-4433 GCA_041478145.1 Methylomirabilia bacterium | reverse complement strand
GACCCTCCAGGAAGTCTTCCCGGTGGTCGCCCCGTACCAGAGCTTCATCTCGTGTTTCGGGACGCCCTGGGGCTTCATCCTGGCCTCGAAGGGCACCGACCCCCGGAAGCAGTCCGCGGCCGAGATCGACCGCCTCATCGCGGAGCGGATGAGTCCCAAGCAGCTCGGGTACTGGGACGGGAACGCGCATCTGCACTGCTTCAGCCTGCCCAAGTTCCTGCGCGAGTCGATCGAGAAGAACGACCGCGTCATCACCGACAAGAACCCCCTCATCGTTACGTAGCCCGTTACCTGAGCACGCCGGTCCTCATCCTGGCCTCGGCCTCCCCGCGGCGCCGGGAGCTGCTAGGCCGCCTCGGTATCCCGTTCCAGGTCCTGGCGAGTCACATCCCCGAGGAGCACCCCCCGGTCCCGCCCGCTCAAGCCATCGCTGCCGTCGCGCTCGCCAAGGCGCTGGCCGTCGCGGCCCAACTGGCCGCGGGCGGCCCGCCGGCGGTCATCCTGGGGGCCGACACCGAAGTCGTGCTGGACGGCCGGCTGCTCGGCAAGCCGCAGGACGCCGCCGACGCCGCCCGGATGCTCCGCGACCTGCGCGGGCGGGTGCATGAGGTGATCACCGGCCTCGCCGTGGTGGACCTGCCCGCGGCGGGCGCGGCGCCCCGGCAGGAGACGGCGTCCGTGACCAGCCGGGTGCGGATGGGCCAGTACACCGACGCCGAGATCGCCGCCTACGTCGCCACCGGTGAGCCCCTCGACAAGGCGGGCGGCTACGCGGTGCAGGGGCTCGGCGGCCGGCTGGTGGAGGCGGTGGAGGGTTGCTTCACCAATGTGGTTGGCCTGCCGCTCACGACCACGCGCGCGCTCCTCGCGCGCCGCGGGCTGCTCTAGCGCCTACTGCCTACTGCAGCAGCAGCGACTCGGCACGTCGGGGCAGCTTCACCTTGGCGGGCAGCGGCGCGCGGCTCTGGACCAGCTCGAGGCTGCGCTCGAGGGTCTCCACGCTCACCCGGCCACCCGCCAGGAACAGGTCACGAGCGCCTCGGAGCCGCACCGCGAAATCGGCCGACGAGCCGATCACCGCCGCAGGCAGACCCGGCTCCAGCGCGGCCGGCGCGGTGGAGACCACGCGATCCAGCGCCGCCTGCAGCGCGGCGGCCAGGGCTCGGAGCGTGACGGCTTCGAGTGGCGCGCCGGCCCGCGCGAAGAGCCCGGCGCTCACCGTCGCGCCGCCCAGCGCCGCGGCCGCGTCCTTGGCCGTCCGGAGGTCCACCGCGACGGTGCCCTTGCCCTCCGCGAGCAGCCGGCTCACGTAGGGCTCCGCCAGCACCGCCGCCGCCACCTCGCCGCTTTCGAGGGCCCGGAGGGCGCCGCGCTCGCCCAGGCTCCGGACCGTCACCCGGTGCATCGGGACGCCCGCCCGCGCCAGCAGGAGGCCGAGGGCCTGGTCTTCTGCGGTGCCGGGTGCCGGGACGGCGATGGTCTGCCCCACGAGGTCGGCCGCGGAGCGGATGCTCGCCGTCCGGGCGGAATTCACGAGGAGCGCGACCGGCGATGCGGCGGTGAGGCCCCAGACGAGCCGCGGTGGCTGCCCGTCCACGCTGGCGAGCCTCAGAGCCGCGTCGAGCGACGTGGCGGCGAGCTGGGCCTGCCCGGCTCGGAGCATCTCCGCCGCTCCGGCTTCCGAGCGTACGGACCGCAGCGTGACGGTGAGCTGCTGCGCCGTGAAGAGCCCCTCGGCCTGAGCGACGTGGAGCGGCAGGTACTCGGGCGACGTGGCGGGGCCCGCCACCGCGATCGTGAGCGAGGCCTGCAGCAGCACGAGCCACGCGATCATCGGGCCCTCACCGTGAGTCGCCCGCGACCTCGAACAGGAGCCGCACGATGCGGTCGGCGGCGTCGGGCACCGCGAGGCTCCGGGCGCGCGCGCCCATCGTGCCCAGGGCCTCGGGATCCGCCAGGAGCCGCGTCACGGCCTCCACGAGGCCCCCAGGCGTGAGCGAGACCTGGGGGAAGACCACGGCGCCGCCCGCGGCCTCCACGAGGCGCGCGTTGGCCGTCTGCTCGTCTCCGCTGGTGCCCGGCAGCGGCACGTAGAGGGCGGCCAGGCCGAGCTGGCAGCACTCGTTGACGGTGCCGGCGCCGCTCCGCCCGATCACCAGGGCGGCGGCCGCGTAGACGTCGCGCAGCTCGGCGCCGACGTACGGGGCCAGCGCGTAGCGGCGCCGCAGCGCTTCCGGCAGCGCCCGGGCGCGCTCGGCGAGCCAGGCCCGGTCGCCCGTCGTCTTGTTGTCGCCGCACTGGTGGATGACCTGGCCGGCCTCGAGGAGCCGCGGCAGCGCCGCGCCCACGTCGCGGTTGAGCCGGTGCGAGCCCAGCGCGCCGCCGGTCACGTAGACGATCGGCGCCGCGGCATCCAGATTGAACCGGCGGCAGGCTTCCGCCCGCGTGCCGCCGCGCAGCTCCGGGCGCAGCGGGTTACCGGTGAGCACGGTGCGCGCCGTGGGGAACTCCCCGCCGGTCAGCGGGAACGTGAGCGCGATCCGCCGCGCGAAGCGGCCGGCCACGCGGTTGGCGAGCCCGGGCACGCTGGTCTGCTCGTGGATCACGACCGGAATGCGGAGCGCGCGGGCGGCCAGGGCGGGCGGCAGGGCCACGAAGCCGCCGGTGGCGAAGAGCAGCGCCGGCCGGAGCTGGCGGAGCAGCCGCCAGGCCTGCGCCAGGCCGGCGGGCGCCCGCACGGCCAGGTCGGGGACGTTCTGCCAGTCCCAGTAGCGCCGGAGCTTGCCCACCGGGATCGTGTGGAACGGCAGGCCGGCCTCGGGCACGCGCTGGGCCTCGATGCCGGTGCGGCTGCCGATCCAGTGGACGTCGACACCCGACTCGCGAAGGCGCGAGGCGACCGCGAGCCCGGGGCTCGTGTGGCCGCCGGTGCCGCCGCCGGCGATTACGACGCGCACGGCGAGACGAGCGTGCGGCCCACGGCGGGCGGGTTGTCCGCCGACTGGGGGAGTGCGGGGGCCATTTCTGGGCCCCCGCAGATGAAGAGCCTGAAGAAGTAAACGGTGGTGCGTGGACTCCGGCGGATGGCGCGCCCCGCCCTCACCGGCGTTCGAGGGCGAGGTCGATGAGGCGGGCGATGAGGTCCGGGTAGGGGATGCCGGAAGCTTCCCAGAGCCGCGGGTAGGCGCTGGTCGACGTGAAGCCCGGGATCGTGTTGATCTCGTTCACGAGCACGCGCCGGTCCCCCTCGATGAAGAAGTCCACGCGCGCCATCCCCGCGCAGTCGACGGCCCGGAACGCGCGCAGGGCCAGCGCCCGCACCTCCTCCGTGACCTCGGGCGCGAGCGGCGCCGGCACCTTGAACGTGGTCTGCCCCGCGCCGTACTTGGTGTCGTAGTCGTACCACTCGCCGGAGTAGCAGACCTCGCCGGGGACGGAGACGCGCGGCTCGTCGTTGCCCAGCACCGCCACTTCCACCTCGCGCCCCTGGACGGCGCGCTCGACCAGGATGCGGCGGTCGTGCTGGGCGGCCACCGCGATGGCGGCGGGCAGGTCCTCCGCGGCCTTCACCTTGCTGATGCCGACGCTCGAGCCCAGGTTGGCGGGCTTGACGAAGCACGGGAAGCCGATCTCGGCGCCGATCCCGCGCGCGATCGGCCCGGGCTCCCGCTCCCAGTCGTGGCGGCGCACCACCGCGTACTCGACGAGCGGCAGGCCGTGGGCGCGGAAGAGATCCTTCATCGCGACCTTGTCCATGCCGACGGCGGAGGCGAGCACGCCGGCGCCGGTATAGGGCACGCCGGCCAGTTGCAGGAGGCCTTGCACGGTGCCGTCCTCGCCCTGCGGACCGTGGAGCAGCACCAGGACCACGTCCAGCCGGTCGCGCAGCCCGGCGGGGAGCCCTTCCGAGCTCTCCATGCGCATCAAGGAGGCGCCGGTGTCCTGCGTCGAGGCGCGCTCCAGCAATTCGTGCTTGGTGTGGGCTTCCGAGCCGCCCGAGGTCAGGGCCAGGCGCTGGGCCTCGCCGGCGAGCGCGCGCAGCGGGTCGCCGCCCATCAGCCACCGGCCATCCTTGGCGATGCCGATGGGGACCACCTCGAACCGGCTCCGGTCCATGGCCGCCATCACCGACGCGGCGCCGGCCAGCGAGACCTCGTGCTCGCCCGAGCGGCCGCCGAAGACGACACCCACGCGGAGCTTCCGGGGCTTGTCCGCCATAGATTCAGTTGTACCAGACGCGGGGATTTTTATTGGCGCTTCTGCTTCTCCCGCCAGGCGCGCCACGTGGCGAGACGCGCCGCGATGTCCTTCTCGGCGCCGCGATCGGTGGGGCGGTAGTAGACGCGGCCGCGGAGGGCGTCGGGCAGATGCTCCTGGCTCACCTGCGCGTCGGGCGCGTCGTGCGCGTACTGGTAGCCGCGGCCGTAGCCCAG
>JBGOVO010000177.1:0-7649 GCA_041478145.1 Methylomirabilia bacterium | reverse complement strand
CGATTCGTAGGTGACGTGGTTGACCTCGCACCAGCGCTTGTCGCCCCCCACCAGGTCGGCCTGCACCGCGATGGCGCCCGCGCGCTGAGGCGGGATCAGGTTGACCACGTCGTAGCGGATCTTGTCGAACTCGGTGCGGACTTCTCGAGCGCCAGGATCGACGCCGATGACGCGGCTGGCGGGCCGGTAGTCGATGTTCGGGTACGCCTGCCAGGCGGCGCGGAAGAGGGCGGCCTTCGAGATGATGTTCTGGTTGGCGTCCAGCACGATGAGCTTGGACCTGGGCTTGTTGGTCTTGAGATACCAGGCCACCAGCGACGTCCGCTCGTAGGGCCCGGGCGGGCAGCGATAGGCGGCGAGCGGAATGCTCAGCACGAAGACGCCGCCGTCCGGCATCGACGCCAGCTGCTGGGCGAGCTGCACGGTCTGCGGCCCGGCCTTCCACGCGTGCAGGACCTTGTCCTGGTTCTGGGCGAGCCCTTCCACCTGCTCCCACTGGAAGTCCACGCCCGGGGAGACCACGAGGCGGTCGTACTGCAGATACCCCTCGCCCAGGCGCACCCGCTTGCCATCGGGCTCGATGGCGGTGGCCGTCTCGTGGAGGATCCGCACCCCGTGCTTGCGCAAGCCGTCGTAGCCCATGGTGAGCGAGCCGATCGTGCGCAGGCCCGCCAAGACCAGGTTGCTGAACGGGCAGGAGATGAACTCGTGGTTGGGCTCGATGAGGACGACTTCGATGGCGGGGTCCAGCAGTCGGACGTACTTGGCCGCGGTGGCCCCGCCCCAGCCGCCGCCGATCACGACCACGCGCGGCCCCTTCTTCGGCGCGAAGTCGCCCTTCATGGACGCGGCGCACCCGGCGAGGCCGCCGCCGGCCAGGACCCCGAGGCCGAGTCCCGACGCCTTCAGGAACCCCCTGCGAGTGACCCCACCCATGGCTTCCCCTCCGTCTCAGCGGTAAATTCTCGATTCTCGACCGAAATCGACGTGAATCTACAGACCGACGCGCGGCTCTGTCAAGGGGATTGCGCGGTTCCGACATGGGTCACGAAGCTCACGCACGTCTTCCCTGGGTCACCGCATAGCCGCGCGGACGTCGTCCATGCGTATCGCGAGGGTCGGCAGATGCGCGCGCCCCGATCCGACGGACCGGGCCCGGCCTAGTGCGGCTTGTCCTTCTCGGCGCGGTGGGCGGCGACCACCTTCTCGGCGAGCTGGCTCGGGACTTCCTCGTAGTGGGAGAACTCCATCGAGTAGCCGCCGCGCCCGCCGGTCATGGAGCGCAGGGTGGACTCGTAGGTCAGCATCTCCGACATCGGCACCTGGGCCCGCACCGCCACCACGTCGCCATTCGGCTCCATGCCCACGATGCGGCCGCGCCGCCCGTTGAGATCGCCGATGACGTCGCCCGCGCCCTCGGACGGCGCGGTCACCTCGACGTTCATGACGGGCTCGAGCAGGCAGGGCTTGGCCTCCATGAAGCCCTTCTGCAGGCCCATGGAGGCGGCGATCTGGAAGGCCATGTCCGAGGAGTCCACGTCGTGATAGGAGCCGTCGTAGAGCGTGACCCGGAGATCCACCACCGGATAGCCGGCGAGGATCCCGCGCTTCATGCAGTCGCGGACGCCCTTTTCCACCGAGGGGATGAAGTTGCGCGGGACGGCCCCGCCGGAGATGTCGTCGACGAACTCGAAGCCGCCTCCGCGCGCCCTCGGCTCGATGCGGAGCCACGTGTCGCCGTACTGGCCGCGCCCGCCGGTCTGCTTCTTGTACTTGCCCTGCACCTCGGCGCGGCCCTTGACCGTCTCCTTGTAGGGAATGCGCGGGGGCAGCAGCGAGACGTCGACGTTGTACTTCCGCTTCATCCGCTCCACCACCACCTCGACGTGGAGCTGGCCCATGCCGGAGACGAGGAGCTGCTTGGTCTCCGGATCGTAGTGGTGGTGCAGCGTGGGATCCTCCTCGGCCATGCGGTGGAGCACGGTGGAGATCTTGTCCTCGTCGCCGCGCGTCTTGGGCTGGATGGCGAAGGAGATGGCCGGCTCCGGGAAGCTGATGCCGGGCAGCGTGACCGGGCTCCCCTCGTCGCAGAGCGTGTCCCCGGTGAGCGTGTCCTTGAGCTTGGCCACCACCCCGATCTCGCCCGGCCCCAGGGCCTCCACCGGCTTCTGCGTCTTGCCGGAGAGCCACCCCAGATGGCCGATGCGCTCGCGGCTGTCGCGGCTCGCGTTGAAGATCTGGCTGTCGGAGCGGAGCGTGCCCGAGTAGACGCGGAAGACGGACAGCTTGCCCACGTGCGGATCCGAGATCGTCTTGAACACCATCGCGCAGATCGGCGCCTTCGGATCGGGCGCCCGCTTGGCCGCGGCCTTGGTGCGAAGGTCCGTCCCCTCCACCTCGCCCTGGTCGGCGGGGGACGGGAACTCCTTGACGATCAGGTCGAGGAGCGGCGCCACCCCGATGTTGCGGGTGGCCGACGCGGCCAGGACGGGCACCACGTCGCCGGACATGATGGCCCGGCGAAGCGCCGCCAGCATCTCCGCCTCGCCGATCGAGCCTTCCTCCAGGTACTTCGCGAGCAGGTCGTCGTCGGTCTCGGCGGCGGCCTCGGTCAGCTTCTCGCGGTAGGATTTGGCGGTCTCGGTGAGGTCGGCCGGGATCTCGGCCTCCTTGACCTTGCCGTCGGCGGTGACGAGCGCGCGCATCGCGATCAGGTCCACCACTCCGGTGAAGCCGCTCTCGCTGCCGATCGGAAGCTGCAGCGGGACCAGCCGGCCCTTGAGGCGCTTCTGCAGCGACTCGAGCGTCCGGAAGAAGTCGGCGCGCTCGCGGTCGAGGCGGTTGATCACGATCGCGCGCGGCAGGTTGTACTCGTTGGCGAACTTCCAGACCTTCTCGGTCTGCACCTGGACCCCCGCCACCGCGTCGACCACCACGACCGCCGCGCTGGCCACGCGCAGCCCCGCGCGGGCGTCCGCCACGAAGTCGCCGTACCCGGGGGTGTCGATCAGGTTGAGCCGGTGGCCCTTGTGGTCGCAGAAGGCCACCGCGGTGTTGAGCGAGATCTTGCGCTTGATCTCGTCGGCGTCGAAGTCGGTGGTGGTCGTCCCGTCGTCGACCTTGCCGAGCCGGGTGGTGGCCGAGCAAGCGAACAGGATGGCCTCGACCAGCGACGTCTTGCCCACGCCGCCATGGCCGACGAACGCAACGTTGCGAATCTTGGCGATGTCCAGAGCCATGCCCGCCTCCCGAGAAGGAGATGGTGTGGCGGGGATGCTACCACAGCGCTCCGGGACCTTCCAGCCCCTACGATGCGGCGCCCCGGACCGCCGCGCCGACCGCGTGGAGGAGCCGCTCCGGCGTGTCCGGGTTGATCGAGCAGTCGGGTCCGAGCAGGAGCCAGCGGGCCCTCATCTCCCGCGTGGCGGCGGCCGCCCGGTCCACGAGGACCGCCTCCGTCATCCCCGCGATCTCGGGCTTGGCCGGCAGCCCGCCCACCACCGCGCGGCCGGTGCGCGCCCGCGCGGCGGCGAGGGTGGGATTGCCGGGGAGGGTGGCGAACGAGAACGCGGTGACCGGGTAGTCCGCGAACTCGTCGAACTGGATCCCCGCGCCGCAGACGTGGAGCAGGTTGAACGGGGCGCTCTCCACCGCCTTCAGGATGCGCAGGTCCCAGGGGCGCTGCCAGCGCCGGCACTCCTCCGCGCCGAGGAGCGCCCGCGTCGCCACGTTGGTGGCGTAGAACAGGCCGTCCGCGCCCGATGCCACGCAGAGCCGCGCGTACTCGGCGAGCGTCTCCGCCATCGCGTCGAACGCGCGGGCGGTCTCGCGGGGCGCGCCGCGGAGGAACTCGAGGGCCTGGTCGCGCCCGCCCCGCGCCAGCATCGGCAGGATCATCGGCGGCGCGAACACGGTCCAGATGATCGGCACGTCCGGGCCCACGGCGGCACGGATCAGCCGGAGCGCCGCGAGCTGCTCTCCGAGCGCGCCGGTGCGCGGATCGGCGACGGGCAGCCGGGCGAGATCGCCGGCGTCCGCGACGGGCGCGTGGGTCACGGTGTATTGCCGCGCCTTCTCCCCGGACGGGGTGTAGGTCAGCCCCCACGTCTCGGCGAAGCACTGGGCGCGCGACTGGGGCTTGAGGAAATCCCAGTCGAAGGCCCGCGCGAGCCGGAGCGTCTCATCGGCCAGGCCCGTCGCCGAGTTCTCGGTGGCGAAATTGTGGAGCCAGAACGCGAGCGGTACCCGATCGACCTCCTGGCCGTGGAGCGCCGCCATCACCCGCTGCCGCTTCGTCATCACGGCCGCCGCGCTCATCGCGTGCCGCCGTCCGATCAGCGCGCCGCGCGAAGGATGGGGAAGGCGGGCGGCACGATCCGGTCGACGGTGGCGCCGTCCCACCGCCAGGCGGGGACGCGGCTCCAGTAGTGCTCGGTCGCCGCGCGCGCCTTCGCGTACACCGCGTCCTCGTCGACGCGGATCGCGCGGCCGCCTTGCACCAGGATCTGTCCGTCCACGATGACCGTGTCCACGTCGCGCCCGGAGGCGGAGTCGACCAGCGCCTTGATCGGATCCGCGTACACCGGCCCGCCCAGGTGGTCGAGGTTGATCAGCAGGACGTCGGCCTTGGCCCCGGGCGCCAGGCGGCCGAGATCCTCGCGGCCGAGGAAGCGGCAGCCGCCGATCGTACCCGCGTTGAACACGTCCCGCGCGAGGCCGGCCTGGTAGTTGCCGTCCGTCACCTTGGCCAGGATCGACGCCCAGCGCAGCTCGGCCACGATGTCCAGCGGGTAGGTGTCGGTGCCGATGGCGATCGTCACGCCCGCCTCCAGGTAGCGCTGGAAGGACCGGAGCGTCATCGCCATCTTCGCGTACTTGTACGGGCAGTGGCCCACGGTGACGCCGCGCTCGGAGAGCACCCGCACGTCGTCGCCGAACGGATAGCGCGCCCACTCGTGCGCGGTCGTGAACACGACGTGGCCGAGCAGGGTCCGCTCGTCCAGGAAGCCGATGTCGGCGAGGAAGCGGACCGGCGTCTTCCGGTACTCGTCCATGATCCGCTGGAACTCGACCAGGTTGCCGCCCGCGTGCGTGTGAATGGGCGCGCCCAGCTCGCGCGCCGCGTCCTTGCCCGCCCGCAGCAGCGGCTCGCTGCAGGTCTCGACCTGCGCCGCGTTGAACAGGCCGCGCAGCCGGCCCCGGGCCGCCCCGTCGAACTTGCGCGCGAAGTCCACCGCCTCCTTGAGCCGCTCGCGGCCCACCGCGGTGTCCTCCTCGTAGGTGAGCCGCCCCTGCCCGTCCATGTAGGTGTCGCGGTCGCGGAAGGGCGGGCCGCCGTAGACGCGCACGCCGAGATCGTCCACCAGGCGCGCGTAGCCGTCCCAGTCCCCGCGCAGGCCGCCCACGTCGATGATCGTGGTCGTGCCGTTCTTCAGCGCGTGGAGGAAGACGAACGCCCGGATGGCCGCCACCGCCTCCGCGGGCGGCGGCACCATCTTGCCCTTGAGCGGCGCCGCGAACGCCATGTAGTTCGCGGTGCGGTAGTCGTTCCTCGCCATGTCGAGCAGCAGGTAGTCGCCGCCGGAGCCCGCGGTGTGCACGTGGGTATTGATGAAGCCCGGCGAGACCAGCTTGCCGCGCGCCGAGA
Source organism: Methylomirabilia bacterium (assembly GCA_041478145.1). Lineage (GTDB taxonomy): Bacteria > Methylomirabilota > Methylomirabilia > Rokubacteriales > CSP1-6 > CAMLFJ01. The sequence continues at coordinate 2,002 of JBGOVO010000177.1, read as the reverse complement.
TGCGCGCGTCGGCCGCGCCCGTCCACCGCCCGCCCGCGTGCACGACCCGGTCGTCCTCGAAGACGAGGCTCCCCTGCTCGTGCACCTCGTGGCTCTTCCCGTTCCACGCCACGACCCACCCGCCCTCGATCACCGTCCGCATGCGCGCTCCCTCCCGGGGCAGCATGCTAGCCCGGCCGAGGGCTAACCCGCAATCACGCAGCGGAGCGCGCGTTGGGTGCGCAACCCAGGGCGCCGGAAAGGGTCCAGATGCGAGGCGGCGCCCGAAGGCAGCACGCGAGGCGTAGTCTCTCTACGTTGAGCGTGCTGCCGAGGGCGCCGCACTCCCGCAGATGGGCCCTTTGCGGCGCCCTGGCTAGGGGCGGACGATCTTGCTGGGCAGGATCCCGATGTGCTCGATCTCGGCCTCGATGCGGTCCCCCGCCTTGAGGAAGTTCCCGCTGGCCGCGCCGACGCCCTCGGGGGTCCCGGTCGCGATGATGTCGCCGGGCAGGAGCGTCATGCCCTGCGAGAGCACCTCGATGCACTGGGCCACCGGGAAGATCATCTTCGAGGTGTGGCTCGACTGGCGGAGCTGGCCGTTCACGCGGAGCGAGATGGCCAGGGCCTGGGGATCGGGCAGCTCATCCGCGGTGACCAGGACGGGCCCCATCGGGCAGAAGGTGTCAAGCGACTTGCCCTTGAACCACTGCTGGTGGCGCTTCTGGAGGTCGCGCGCGGTCACGTCGTTGATGATCGTGTAGCCGAAGACGTGCTTCAGCGCGTCGGCGCGCGCGATGTCCCGCCCGCCGACCCCGATCACCACGGTCAGCTCGACCTCGTAGTCGAGCTCCTTGGTGATGGCGTGGTGCACGACGTCGTCACCCGGGCCCACCACCGCGGTGGCGGGCTTGGTGAAATAGACGGGATGCTCGGGCGCCGCCGCGCCGCGCTCGGCCGCGTGGTCGGCGTAGTTGCGGCCGAGACAGAAGATGTTCCGGGTCGGGCTCGGGATCGGCGCGAGCAGGCGTACGCGCTTGAGCGGATAGGCCAGCCGCCGCTGCGCCAGATCCTCCGCGGCCTGCTGGCCGACGAGCCGCTGGCCGTACTCCCAGGCCTCGCGGGTCAAGGCCATCGGCGCCTCGCCGCCCTGGATGATCTCCAGCACGGAGCGTGGGAAGCCGCCGCGCCCGCGGCGCACCGTCCCCCGCTGGGTGGCCAGATCCTTGGCGAGGCCGCCCAGATCCAGCACGTGCTCCTGCCAGAGGGCGCCCGGCTTGGGCTCGCCGCGCCCGCGCCGGAAGGTGACGAGGCGCACGGCCTAGCCGCTCACCGCCATCGCGCCGGTGCGCGGCGGCAGGGTCTTGCCGGCCGCCTTGGCGATGTCCTCCAGCTCACGGGGCAGGCCGAAGCGCACGTCCTCCTCGACCACGTGGACCTCGCGGACGTCCGAGCGGCGGATCCGGCGCAGCTCCTCGACCACCTCGGTCACCAGGAACTCGGGCGTGGAGGCGCCCGCGGTCACCCCGATGCGGCCGGCGCCCTCGAGCCACTCCGGCCGGATGTCGTTCTTGTCGTTGATCAGGTAGGACGGCGTCCCCATCACGGTGGAGACCTCGACGAGCCGGTTGGCGTTGGAGCTGTTCGCGGCGCCGATGACCAGCAGCACGTCGACCTCGCCCGCCACCGTCTTGACCGCGGCCTGGCGATTCTGGGTCGCGTAGCAGATATCGTTCTTGGTGGGGCCGACGATCTTCGGGAAGCGGCGGCGCAGCGCCTCGATGCAGTCGCGCGTGTCGTCCACCGAGAGCGTGGTCTGCGTGAGATAGGCCACCTTGTCGGGGTCGGGCACGTCGAGCTTCTCCACGTCCTCCGGATGGGCGATCAGGAACATGCGGTCCGGCGCCTCGCCCATGGTGCCCACCACCTCGTCGTGGTCGGCGTGGCCGACCAGCACGATGCTGTAGCCCTCGCGCGCGTAGCGGATGGCCTCGAGGTGCACCTTGGTGACGAGCGGGCACGT
>JBGOVO010000385.1:0-3742 GCA_041478145.1 Methylomirabilia bacterium | reverse complement strand
GCTCCTCCGTGCTCGACCTCAAGATCACGGGCGGCCGGCTGATCGACGGCACCGGCGCGCCCGCGCGCCGCGGCGACGTGGGCGTGACGGGCGACGCCATCACCGCGGTCGGCGATCTCACCCGAGAACCGGCCGGGCGCACCATCGACGCCACCGGCCGCACCGTCGCGCCCGGCTTCATCGACATGCACTCGCATTCGGACTGGCGCCTCTGGGACAATCGGCGCGCCGAGTCGAAGATTCGCCAGGGCGTGACCACCGAGGTGGTCGGCAACTGTGGTTTCTCTCCCGCCCCGGTCTCCGACGCGTTCCGCAGCGAGATGAAGGGCTTCGCGCTGTACCTGCCGGCGGGCATGGACTTCTCTTGGAAATCGGTCCGCGAGTTCCTCGCCCGCTACGAGGACGACGGCGTCGCGGTGAACGTCGCGCAGCTCATCGGCCACGGGACGCTGCGCCTCGCCGCGATGGGCTTCGCGCGACGCCCACCCACCGCGCAGGAGCAGGCCACGATGGAGCGCATGATGGACGCGGCGATGGCCGACGGCGCCTTCGGGCTCGCCACCGGCCTCATCTACGCGCCCGGCTCCTACGCGGCGACCGAGGAGATCATCGGCATCGCCCGCCGCGCGGGCGGCCGCCGCGGCTTCTACGCGAGCCACATCCGCGGGGAGGGCGCGACCCTGCTCACCGCGGTCGCCGAGGCCATCCGCGTGGGCCGCGAGGGTGGGCTACCCGTGCAGGTGAGCCACGTCAAGGCGGCGGGGCGGCCGAACTGGGGCAAGGTAGCCGACGCGCTCGCGCTGATCGACGCCGCGCGCGCCCAGGGCCAGGACGTCATGGGCGACGTCTATCCCTATACCGCCTCCAGCACCACCCTGCGCACGCTCCTGCCCGACTGGGTGCTCGAGGGCGGCATCGACGCCATGCTGAAGCGCCTCGCCGACCCGGGCACGCGCGACCGCATCCGCAAAGAGCTGACCGGCGGCGGCGAGACGCTGCTGCGCGGCCTCGACTGGGCGGACATCATGGTGTCGTACTCGCCGTCACGGCCGGATGCGCAGGGCCGGCGTATCGCGGAGATCGCGGCGGCATGGAAGCGCGACCCACTCGACACCGCCATGGACCTGATCGTGGCCGAGCAGGGCAAGGGCTACATGATCCTGTTTCAGCTCGACGAGGCCGACCTGCGTCGGGCGCTCGTGCATCCGCACGTCATGATCGGATCGGACGGATCCTCGCTGGCCGCCGACGGCCCCCTCGCCGCCGGCAAGCCACACCCGCGCAGCTACGGGACCTTCCCGCGCGTGCTCGGTCGCTACGCGCGCGACGAGCGCGTGCTGTCGCTGGAGAGCGCGGTGTGGAAGATGACCGGGCTGCCCGCACGGCGGCTCGGCCTCGCCGACCGCGGGGTGCTGGCGGCGGGGGCGAAAGCCGACGTGGTGGTGTTCGACCCCGCGACGGTGGCCGACCGCGCGACCTACGAGGACCCGCACCGGTACGCCGCGGGTATCGGGCACGTGCTGGTCAACGGGCGCGTGGTCATCGCCGGGGGCGAGCACACTGGGGCACTGCCCGGGCGCGTGCTGCGGCCAGCCTAGACCACCCCTCACCCCAGCCCTCTCCCCTGAGGGGAGAGGGAGCCGGTCCACCCCCTTCTCCCCTGAGGGGAGAGGGAGCCGTCCGAGCCCTCTCCCCCCTGGGGAGAGGGCAGGGTGAGGGGCGCGCTACTTCGCCAGCCAGGCGTTCCAGAAGTAGAGGTAGGGTCCGGGCTTGAAGCCGCGCAGATCCTTCCGCATCGCCTGAAGCTGATAGTAGTCGCCGAGCTTGATACGTCCGACGTCCTCGTAGAAGACCGCCTGCACCCGCTCGATGATCGCGCGCCGCTTCTTGGGATCGGTCTCGCGCGCCAGGTCGCCCAGGAGCTTGTCCTTCTCCTCCAGGCACCACCAGCCCGGCCAGTTGCACTGCAGCGACGAGGCCAGCGCCGGATCCGGGCTGAACGTGAAGCCGGTGGAGAAGAGGTCGAACAGCTCCGGCTTGTTGCGCCGCTGCACCAGCGTGGCCCAGTCCACCACCTGCAGGTCCACCACGAAGCCGACTTCCTCCATCTGCTGCTTGGCCACGACCGCGGTGTTGTACATCCAGTCGTACTCCTTGGTCGTGATCCAGCGCACCGGCTGGCCGGAGTAGCCCGCCTCCTTCAGGAGCGCGCGCGCGCGGTCCTTGTTCTTCAGGTTGTAGGCGGTCACGCCGGTCGTCGAGTAGAATGCCGCCTGCTCCGGGTAGAAGAGCGTGCCGGAGAGCCGGTAGAAGTCCTTGTTGCCGATGCCGGCGGCCATGATGGGCTCGACGTCGAGCACGGCCTGAAGGGCCTGGCGGACCTTCCGGTTGGCCATGACGCCCTGCCGGTGATTCGGAACCGCCGTGATCCAGCCATACGGCTTCACCACCGCCGGCGCGATGTCGTTGCGGCCCTTGATCCCCTCGTACTTGTCCTGGTTGATCGTGTTCGCGAAGTGGTACTCGCCCGTCTCCACACCGGCCAGCCGCACCGCCACGTCGGGGACCGGGATGAAAAGGATCTCGTCGAGATAGGCGGTGCGCCGCCCGCCGTAGCCGTCCGGCGCCTCGGGCCGCGCCGAGTAGTCCTTGAAGCGCGCGAGCTTGATATGCCGGTCGGGCCGGTGTTCCACGAACCGGTAGAGGCCGGTGCCGATGAACTCCTTGATCTGCCCGTCCCCGGCGGCCGCGATCACCTCCTTCGGATGAATGGAGGCGCCGTTGTTGGGACTGGCCAGGCCGTACAGCAGCGAGCCCGACGGCTCCTTCAGGTGGATCACGACGGTGTACGGGTCCTTGGCCTCGACGGCCTCCACGCTCCGCCACACCGCCTTGCCGGTGGTGGCCACCTTGCCCCAGCGGGTGAGCGAGGCCACCACGTCCGCCGCGGTCATCTCCTTGCCGGTGTGGAAGCGCACGCCCTTGCGGAGCGCGATGGTGTAGCGCCGGCCGTCGAGCGTGAGGGCGTACGACTCGGCGAGCAGCGGGATCGGCGCGAAGTTGCGATCGTAGGTGAACAGCCCCTCGTAGACGTGGAAGACGATCTCCTGGGTGATGACCGCGGTGGTCCAGTGCAGGTCGAGCGTCGGCGGCTCGCCGATCATCGCCGCCTTCAGCACACCGCCGGAGCGCGGCATCTCCTGGCCCGCCGCGCGGCCGGGCAGCATCGCCGGCGCGGCCAGGATCACTACCGGCAACGCGAGCACGCATCGGTTCGTCATGCCGGGACTATCGCCGAGATTGCGGGGGCCGTCAAACGCCGCGCCGGGTTACACTGACCGCCACGGCCCGAGCCAGGAGGAGCCACCATGAGCCAACCCGTGAGCCAGACCGCCAACCAGTCCGATCGAGTCCGCGGACACGCCCTCGTCATGCAGCCGGAGGACGGCCCCTCGTACTGGCAGCCCGTGCCCGCCAACGGCCACGCCGATCCGAAGCTCTACCCGGCCCGCACCGGCTTCGCGGGCCACTCGATGGGCTTCCAGACGATCGCCCCCGGAAGCCGCGTGCGCGAGCACTCGCACGGCGACCAGGTCGAGCTCCAGATCTGCTTCCGGGGCAAGGGACGCGTGGTGGTGGACGGCAAGAGCCATCCGCTCGTTCCCGGCACCGCGTGCTTCCTGGGCTACGACGTCAGGCACGAGCTCATCAACGAGAGCGCCGAGGACCTGGTGATGCTCTG
>JBGOVO010000093.1:0-11321 GCA_041478145.1 Methylomirabilia bacterium | reverse complement strand
GAGCCGGTTGGTCTGGAGCGCGGCCGCCGCCATCTGGACCGTGGCCACCCCCTTCATGCCGCCCGGGCCTCCCGGCGGCTCGCCACCGGCTCGTCGCCCACCAGCATCCCGTCGCGGAAGCTCAGAATGCGCTGCGCGTACTGCGCGATGTCCGGCTCGTGCGTCACCAGCACGATGGTCAGCCCGGTCCGGTGAAGCGCCTGGACGACGGCCATGATCTCGCCGCTGGTCCGCGTGTCGAGGTTGCCCGTCGGCTCATCCGCCAGGAGCAGGATCGGATCGTTGACGAGCGCGCGCGCGATGGCCACCCGCTGCTGCTCGCCTCCCGACAGCTGCGCGGGACGGTGCGCGGCCCGGCCCTGTAGCCCCACCACCTCGAGCGTGCGCTGCGCCCGTTCCCGGCGCTCGCGGCCGGAGATGTCGCCGTAGAGCAACGGCATCTCGACGTTGGCCTGGGCCGTGATCCGCGGCAGCAGGTTGAACTGCTGGAAGACGAAACCGATGCGCCGGTGGCGGATCCCCGACAGCTCGTCGTCGTCCAGACTCGACACGTCGCGGCCTTCCAGCAGGTAGCGGCCCGCCGTCGGCGTGTCGAGGCAGCCGAGGATCGTCATGAACGTGGACTTGCCGGATCCGGACGGCCCCATGACCGCGACCATCTCGCCGGCCGCGATCGTGACCGAGACCCCGCGGAGGGCGTGGACGACGTGGTCCCCGAGCGGATACTCCTTGTGAAGCGCCTGGGTGTCGATCAGCGGAGGATTCAGTCGAGCTCCTCTTCGGATCGGCCGCACTGATCGCATCGAGTCGCCGGCCAATCGGTACCCCCCTCGTCCTGCTCCCCGGAGGCGGCATGGATCAGCCCCCCGCACGGGCACGTCTCCGGGTATTCCTCCAGGCACTCGGGACATTGCGCGTCTCCGATGACGTGCGTCGCCTCATCGCCGATCGTGAATAGCTCAGCCATGGCTCGTCCTCGCGCTGGTCACCGGCAGACCAGGACCGGGATCTTGCTGTGAGTGAGCACCTTGTAGGTCTCGCTCCCGAGCACGAGGGCCGACATCCCCTTGCGCCCGTGCGAGGCCATGAAGATCAGATCGCAGCCCCTCTTGCTGGCGGTGTCGATGATCGCCTCGTACACGTGATCCTGGGTCACGGGCACCGTCTCGCAGGGGACATCGGCGATCCCCGCCTCCACCCTCGCCACCGCGAGATACTTCTCGGCCCGGGCCGCGGACTCCTTCGCGTATTGCGCCGGCGTGGAGGTCACCATGACGGGATCGACGTCGAACACATGGAACGGCGGCGAGACGGTGAGCGCGGTGACCTTGGCCCCGATGGCCTTGGCGAGCACGACACCCTGCCGGATCGCCATCTCGGAGAGGGCGGACCCATCGGTGGGAATCAGAATGTGCCTGTACATGACGTCACTCCTTCCTCGGGCCAGCCCTCGGCCCCGATCAGGGGAACGAATGCCACCTCCTCCAGATCCTCGTACTCGTACTCGTGCATCTCCGTCCGGGTCACGCGGACGAGCCGCTGCGTGCGCGGCGCCCCGCCCACCGGCATGATCAGCCGGCCGCCTACCGCGAGCTGGTTCAGGAGCGTCTTGGGCACGCGCGGCCCCCCGCCGTCACCAGGATCGCGTCGTAGGGCGCGTGCTCCGCCCAGCCCTGGCTGCCGTCACCTTCCCGCACGTGGACGTTGGCGTACCTGAGCGCCGCCAGGCGGCCGCGCGCCGCCTCCGCCAGCGCGCCGACCCGCTCGACGGTGTACACCTCCGCGGCGATCCGGGACAGGACCGCCGCGCCATAGCCCGAGCCCGTCCCGATCTCGAGCGCGCGCCCTCCCGGCTTGAGCCCGGCGGCCGCCGTCATCACGGCCACGATGTACGGCTGCGAAATCGTCTGGCCGTTGCCGATCGGCAGCGGCCCGTCCTCGTAGGCGAACTTCGCCAGCGATGCCGGCACGAACGCCTCCCGCGGGACGGTCCGCATGGCGTCCAGCACCAGCGGATCGGTGATGCCCCGTGCCTCGATCTGGGTCGCGACCATGCGCGCCCGGTCCTCGTTCAGCATCGGAGCATCACCTCCCGCCTCTTCCGCCGGATTGGCGGCTACTCGGCCTTGATCGGGATCATCGTGCCCTTCGCCGCCAGCGTCTTCGGCAGCGACACCGTCAGCAGCCCCTTCCTGAACGTCGCCGCCACCTTGCCCGCGTCCACCGCCACCGGCAGCCGCACGCTCCGCGTGAACGCGCCATAGGCCCGCTCCACCCGGTGGTACCGCTCCTCCTTCTCCTCCTTCTCCTGCCGCTTCTCCCCCTTGATCGTCAGCAGATTCTCCTGCAGCGAGATCTGGATGTCCTTCTCGTCCATCCCGGGCACCTCGACCTTCACCACCAGGCTGTCCTTCGTCTCCGAGATGTCCATGCTCGGCGCCCAGTCCCCCAGCCCCGGCACCTCGTCCCACTTCAGCTCCGCCAGCCGATCGAACCACCGGTCCATCTCGCTCTTCATGCTCCCCATCCTCGTCCACGGCATCAGCCCCCGCATCATGGCCCCTCCTCCTTCTCGTGAAACTGTTTCGGTCGACGATCCGGCCGAAGAAAATGCATCGCGAGTGCCAGCCAGCATCCGCGCCGATTCAACGGCTTCCCATTCGCGGGCCCGCGGGGGGCCGAGGCACGAACGCCCCGGTGTGGCCCCCGCGCCCCACGCCCGCGCGGGCGGAACATCAATCCGGCGCGAGGTTGTCGCGCGGCACTCGCCTTGCACCACGAGAGCCAGAGATGATGAGCGATACACCCCATGGACACGTCCTCCTCGCCACCCTCGGCAAGAACTGGTGGATGATCGGCGCGCGGGGCGCGCTCGCCATCTTCTTCGGCGTCCTGCTCCTGCTCTGGCCCGCCATCCCACTCAACATGGTGGTCGCGCTCTTCGGCATCTATGCGGTCGTGGACGGCGCCTGGGCGATTGCATCGGTTCTCTGGGTGACGCGGAGGTCGTTCGCGGGCTGGCCCGTTCTGTTCGAGGGAGTGGTGAGCCTCGTCGTCGGAGTGGTGGCTCTCCAGTGGCCGCTCGTACCCCGCCAGCCGGTCGTCGCGATCGCGATCTGGGGCCTGCTGACCGGCGTCCTGGAGCTCATCGCGGCCGCCCGCCTGCCGCGCCGGGGCGCCGGCTATTGGCTGCTCGCGACGGGTGGCGTCTTCTCTCTGTTCCTCGCCCTGCTCATCCTGGTGCTTCCCTACGGGTCCCAGCCATACGTCGTCTGCGCTCTGGGCCTCTATGCCCTCGCCTTCGGCACCCTGCTCGTGGCGGCCGCCGTCTCGCTCCGGACGGCGTTGCCGGCACGATGAGCCTTCTCCGTCACAGTCCGAGCTCCGCGCGTACCCGCACGTAGTGGAGGATCTGCTCGCGGCCGATCATGCCGAGGAGCTCGTTGCCCTCCACCACCGGCATCTGCGCCACGTTGGCGTCGTCCATCTTCTCGAGCGCGGCGAGCAGGGCCGCCTTCGGGTCCACGACCGTCAGCTTGCTGGCCGGCGTCATGACGTCACCCACGGTCACCGTGGCCCACCGCTCCTGCGGGACGGCCTTGATCTCGTGCAGGGTGAGCAGCCCGTCCAACCGACCCTTCTCGGTCACCACGAAGCAACGCCGCCCGCCGCCCAGCACCTCGTCGCGGACGACCCGGTCGAGGCTCCAGTCGCGCTCGACGCGCTGACACTCCCGGGTCATGGCCTGAGCCACCGTCGCTGCGCTCAGCGTCTCGCGCAGGTTGGCGTCGGCGTGGCTGGCCGCGGCGGCGTTCTGGAGGAACCAGCCGATGAAGGCGAGCCACATGCCGCCGACCAGGTCGCCGCCCACGACGGTCAGGACGCCCAGGCCGATGAGCCCGAAGGCCACGAGCTGCCCGGTGAAGGACGCGACCTGGCTGGCGCGTCGGAAGCTCCCGGTCCAGCGCCAGACGAGAGCGCGGAAGAGACGGCCGCCGTCCAGCGGGAAGCCGGGAAGCAGGTTGAAGGCCCCCACCATGAAATTGATCCGGGCCAGCCAGATCGCCGGGGCCGCCAGGATCGGGATCTCCCGGACCAGCCCCCACGTTCCCGCGAACAGGCCTGCCAGCGCGAGGCTCGTACAGGGCCCGGCAATGGCGATCCTGAACTCCACGCCCGGCGCGCCGGGCTCTCGGGCGATCTGGGCAAGCCCGCCGAAGACGAACAGCGTGATGCCCCGGATGGGGATCCGGTTCCGCAGCGCCACCCATGAGTGGCCGAGCTCATGGAGGAGGACGGAGGCGAAGAAGGCCAGCGCCGTGATCGCTCCCACCACCCAGTAGGTCCGGACCGCCCAGCCGGGATACTCGTGGGGGAAGTAACCACCCGCCAGCGACCAGGTCACGAGGCCGAAGACGAGGAGCCAACTGAAATGAACCCGGATCGGGATGCCCCAGACCTCGAAGACTTTCAGCCGGCCCCCCAAGACAGCACCACCTCCTCGATCGAAGTCCCGCTGAGAAATGAGCAACGGCGGTGCCAAGAGGCGCTCGTGGGAAAGACGAAGCCGAATCGCGGGCTTGAGAGCGGCGCGCCGGCTCGCCCGGCCGCCCTTCGAGGAGCCGGCGCCTCAGGCGAGGCGAGGGGGTCTCACCTCGGCCGCCTGGGGCGGCCCGTTTGCGTGCGATGAGGACTGTGGCAAGCTGCCATCTGCCCAGGCATGCCTACCCACCCGGCGGCCCTATTGCGCGTCATTCAGCTCCTCTACTTCATGGCCCCGGCGTACGTCGCCAACATGGCCCCACCTTTTGTCCGGTACTGGAAGGGATGGAACCGGCCCATCAGTCGACGGTGGCTCGGCGAGCACAAGACCGTCATCGGCGTCGGGATCGGCGTCCTGGCGGCGATCATGGTGACGTTCATCCAGGCCCGCGTGGCCTGGGTGGGGGCTCTTGTCGCCTACGACCATTGGGCGGCGCTCGGACTCCGCTTTGGCGTCGGCGCCATGGTGGGCGATGGGGCGAAGAGCTTCGTGAAGCGCCGGCTCGGGATCGCCCCGGGTGAGTCCTGGATCCCCTGGGATCAAGTGGACTTCGTGCTTGGCGCGCTCGCGCTCGTGTGGGGCCAGGCGATGTTGTCGTGGCCCGATCTGGCGACGATCCTCCTCCTCAGCGTGGCCGGGCATATCGTCGTCAATCATGTGGGCTACTGGATCGGCATACGAGACCGGCCGTGGTAGCCACGAAGCTCCCTCATCGTGCGCGGAGCCGGCTGCTGCGCGCGATCGTTCCGCTGGCGCTCGGAGCCGGACTCTGGCTGATCCCAGCTCCATCCGGGCTCACCCCCAACGCCTGCGCCTACGTCGCGCTCTTCGCCACGGTGATCGTCGCGCTCATCACCGAGCCGTTGCCGGGCCCGGTTGTCGGCGTGCTCGGCATCACCGCGGCCGCGGCCATGAGGCTCGTGGCGCCCGCGCCCGACGACGCGCTCCGCTGGGCGCTGTCCGGCTTCTCCCACAGCACGGTCTGGCTCATCTTCGTCGCGTTCATGTTCGGCCTCGGCTACGAGAAGACGGGCCTGGGCCGGCGGATCGCGCTCATCCTGGTCCGCGCGCTGGGACGGCGGACGCTCGGCCTCGGCTACGCGGTGGCGCTGGCGGATCTCGTGCTGGCCCCCTTCACGCCGTCCAACACGGCCCGGAGCGGCGGGATGATCTTCCCCATCATCAAGAGCATCCCCGCGCTCTATCACTCCTCCCCGGGCCCCAGCGCCCGGCGCATCGGCGCGTACCTCATGTGGACGGCCTTCGCGGCGACCGGCATCACCAGCTCCATGTTCCTCACCGCGAATGCCGCGAACCTCTTCGCGGTATCCATGATGAAGGACACGGTGGGCATGACGGTCGGCTGGACCGAATGGGCCGTCGGCTTCCTCCCCGTCGGCCTGGCGCTCTTCCTGTCGCTGCCCGCGCTCGTCTACCTGGTCTATCCTCCGGGCGTGAAGATGAGCCGCGAAGTCCCGGCCTGGGCGGCCCACGAGCTCGCGCGGATGGGAGCGCTGACCCGCCAGGAAGCGACGATGGGCGGCATCGCCATCCTCGCGCTCGGGCTGTGGGTCTTCGCGGGCCGGTGGCTCAACCCCACCACCGCGGCGCTCGTCGCGTTCTGCCTCATGATCCTCACCGGCGTGCTCTCGTGGAGGGACATCCTCGCCTACACGGATGCCTGGAGGGTGCTCGTCTGGTTCGCGACGCTCGTGACGCTGGCCGACGGGCTCCAGCGGGTGGGTTTCCTCGGGTGGTTCTCCACGCGCGTCGCGGGCAGCCTCTCGCAGGTGCCGGTCACGGCCATGCTGGTCCTCTTCGTGGCCGCGTTCTTCGTCGCCCACTACATGTTCGCGAGCCTCACCGCCCACGCCACCGCGCTCCTGCCCGTGTTCCTCGCCGCCGGCATGGCCGTGCCCGGCATGCCGGTCCGTCCCCTGGCCCTGCTGCTCTGCTACGCCATCGGCCTCATGGGCGTGCTCACGCCATACGCCACCGGGCCCGCGCCGATCTACTTCGGGAGCGGGTACGTCAGCCGGACGGCGTTCTGGAGCCTTGGCACCCTCTTCGGGGCCGTCTTCCTGCTGGGGCTGCTCGCGCTCGGCGTGCCCTGGCTGTCGGTCCTCAGCCGGTAGGACCGCCAGTCACTCGCGTCGGTCGGCCGAGGGCCTGGAGTCGCGCGCCGACGAGCCCTTCGTCGTATGCGCGGCACTCTTCCTCGCGCCCGCGCACGACGCGCCGGTTGGCCTGCGCGCCGCGCGTCTCGGTCACCACGGTGCGCTGCCCTTCGGCCTGCGTGTCGGTGTGGAAGTAGATGACCACCCAGTCGCGCGTCTTGCCCAGCTCGTGGGCCCGCGCCGTGTTGGAGAACAGCGCCGTGATCTGCCAGTGATCCCGCTCGGTGTGAAGGATCGGCAGCCACGCCTCGCCCGAGGGGTTGAAGCGGCGCGGCGCGATCCGGGGCAGCCGGCCGGCGGTGGCGGCCTCTCGGTACTCGCGGTCCACACCGAGCAGGACTGCCACCGGCGGTTCCGGGCCCGCGTGCTCCCGGAGCCGCAGCCGGGATCGACCGAGCATACCGCCCACGGCCGCGCGCAGCGCGGCGGCGCGGCGCGGGCCGATCCCGGGCACACCCGCGAGGCGCCCGTCGTGCGCCGCCACCTCCAGCGCCTCCAGCGTGTCGACGTGCAGCGTATCGTGGATCCGCTGCGCCAGCGCCGCCCCCACGCCGGGGATCGCCCGGAACAACTTTTCGGCGTCGAGCGTGCCCCGCATGCGCTCGAGCTGGCTCCAGCGACCGGTGCGCAGCATCTCCGCGATGGCGGCCGCGATGCGCGGGCCGATGCCCGGCAGCGCCTCGAGCCCCTCGACCCCGGCGCCGTCGTAGATCCGGCCCAGATCCTCGCGGAGCGCGGCCACCGTCTGCGCCGCCTCCCGGTAGGCGCGAACGCGGAAGGGGTTCGCGGCCTGCTGCTCGAGGAGATCGGCCGCCTCGCGCAGCCGGTCGCCGATCAGTTGATTCGCCGACTCGCTCACCGCAGCGGGCGGCTCAGCCGGCGGCCCGCGCAGAGGGCTAGCCATGAGCGGAGTCTCGGACCCGGTAGCCCTTGGCCTCGAGGGCCCGCACGGCCGGGACGGGGTTGATCGTCGCGAGGCGGAGCACGACCTCGCGCTGGCCGTTCACGCTCCCGAGCGTCATGACGCTAGAGATCCGGGCCCCCGCCTCCTCCGCCGTCCGCACCACATCAGCCAATCCGGCCTCGGGATCGGCCAGCAGGACGTCCAGCCGGCTCGAGGGCTCCAGCACCCCCATGGCCCGCACGAAGAGGCTGAGCACGTCGGTCTCCGTCACGATGCCGACGAGCCGATCGGCGTCCGTCACCGGGAGCGCGCTGATCTTCTGCGTCACCATGAGCCGGGCCGCGTCCTCGACGCCGAACATGGGGCCGATGGTGGTCACCGTGCGCGTCATGATCTGACCGGCGGTGAGCCCGCCGAGGAGCCGGTCACGCTCCCGCCCCTCGGCGCTCAAGGCGGCCGAGGTCATCGCCTGCTTGACGTCGCGGTCGGAGATGATGCCCACGAGCTTGCCTTCGTCCACGACCGGGATGTGACGGAGTCCGCGCCGTTGCAGCACCCGCACGAGGTCGGGGATCCGCGTCTCGAGCGTCGAGGTGACCACGTGGGCCTGCATGATGTCCTTGATCAGCATCATCGTCCTCCCGGATTGAGAAGGGCTTCGAGGGAAGTCGCCGCCTCGCCCAGCGCCTGCGCGACACCGGGATGGACCACGCGGCCGCGCCACACGTTCACGCCCCGGGCCAGGGCCGGATCGGCAGTGACGGCCGCCACGACGCCGCGCGCGGCGAGCTCGAGGGCGTAGGGGAGGATGGCGTTGGTGAGGGCGAAGGTAGACGTGCGCGGCACCAGGGCCGGCATGTTCGCGACGCCGTAGTGGACGACGCCCGACACGTGATAGACCGGCTCCAGCAGCGTGGTCGGGCGGATGGTGGCCACGCATCCTCCCTGGTCGACCGCGATGTCCACGATCACCGCGCCCGGCTTCATCCGCTCGATCATGTCCCGCGTGACGAGCACGGGCGCGCGCGCGCCCGCGACGAGCACCGCGCCGATCAGCAGGTCCGCGCGCTGGACGACCTGGGCGATGTTGAGGCTGTTCGACGCCAGCGTGACCACCGCGCCGCCGAACAGGTCGTCCAGGTGCCGCAGCCGGTCGAGGCTCAGGTCGAGGACGGAGACATCCGCTCCCAGGCCGACCGCAATCCTGGCCGCGTTCGTGCCGGCGGTACCGCCGCCGAGGATGGCGACGTTGCCCCGAGGCACTCCGGGAACTCCCGAGAGCAGGATGCCCCGGCCGCCCCGAGCCTTCCCGAGGTAGTAGGCGCCCTCCTGGACGGCCAGGCGTCCCGCCACCTCGCTCATGGGCGTGAGCAGCGGCAGGCTCCCATCGGCCCGCTGCACCGTCTCGTAGCCGATGGCGATCACGCCGGCCTGCTGCAGCTCGCGCGCGAGATCGGGCAGGGCGGCCAGGTGAAGATAGGTGAAGAGCATCTGCTCGCGCCGGAGGCGCGGATACTCGGGCGGGATCGGCTCCTTGACCTTGAGGATCAGCTCGGCCTCGCCCCAGACGCGCTCGACCGCCCCCAGCATCCCGCCGGCCGCCGCGTACTCCTCGTCGCGGATGCCGCTGCCGAGCCCGGCATCCCGCTCGACCAGCACACGATGCCCGGCCTCCGTCAGGGCCCGGGCGCCGGCCGGGGTGAGCGCCACGCGCTGCTCACCGGTCTTGATCTCGCGCGGGACGCCGACGATCACCGCTCACATGCCCTCGAGTCCGTGCGCGGCGGCCGCCTCCTCCTTCTGCTCGGGGGCCTCGGTGAGGGTGGCCTCGGTCAGGAGCAGCAGGCTCGCCACCGACACCGCGTTCTCGAGCGCGACGCGCACGACCTTGGTGGGGTCGATGATTCCGGCCTCCACCAGATCCACGTACTCCTTGCGCGCGGCGTCGAAGCCCATGTTCCCCTTGCCCTTTCGCATCTCATTCACCACCACCCCGCCGTCCACCGCCGAGTTCTCGGCGATCTGTCGGGTCGGCGCCTCGAGCGCGCGCCGGAGAATCTGCAGGCCCGTCCGCTCGTCCCCCTCGCACTTGCCCTCCTCGCGCTCGACGGCTTCCATCGCGCGCAGCAGGGGCAGCCCTCCGCCGGGCACGATGCCCTCGGCCACCGCGGCCTTGGTCGCGCTGATCGCGTCGTCCAGCGCCTCCTTCCGGCTCTTCATCTCCGACTCCGACGGCGCCCCCACCCGGATCACCGCCACCCCGCCCGAGAGCTTGGCCAGGCGCTCCTGCAGCTTCTCCCGGTCATAGTCGCTCGTGTTCTTCTCGATCTGAGCCCGGATCTGCTGCTTCCGTCCATCGATTTTCACTTTGTCCCCCGCCCCGCCGATGATGGTGGTGGTGTCCTTGTCCACCACCACCCGCTTGGCTCGACCGAGATCCTCCGTGCTGAGGGCTTCGAGCTTGATCCCGATCTCCTCGGTGACGACGCGGCCGCCGGTGAGGATGCTGATGTCCTCGAGCATCTCCTTGCGCCGATCGCCGTATCCCGGGGCCTTCACCGCGACGCACTTCAGCGAGCCGCGGATCTTGTTCACCACGAGGGTGGCGAGCGCCTCGCCCTCCACGTCCTCGGCGATGATCAGGATCGAGCTGCCCGCGCGCGCCACCTGCTCGAGAATCGGCAGCAGGTCCTTCATCACCCCGATCTTCCGATCGGTGAGCAGGATCAGGGTGTCCTCCAGCACCGCCTCCATCTTCTCGGGGTCGGTGATGAAGTACGGCGAGAGATAGCCGCGATCGAACTGGAGCCCCTCCACGACCTCGAGCTGCGTCTCGGTGGTCTTGGACTCCTCCACCGTGATCACGCCCTCGTTGCCCACCTTCTCCATCGCCTCGGCCACCAGCTCGCCGATGCTGGGATCGTTGTGGGCGGAGATCGTCGCGATCTGGGCCTTCTCGAGCCGGCTCTTCACCGGACGCGAGAGGGTCTTCAACGCCTCGACGGCCGCGCGCGCCCCCCGGTCGAGGCCCCGCTTGAGATCCACCGCGCTGGCGCCCGCGACCACGTTCCGCACGCCGTCGGCGAAGATGGCGTGGGCCAGGATCGTCGCGGTACTGGTGCCGTCACCCACCGCGTCGCCGGTGCGCTCGGCGGCCTGCCGGATCATCTGGGCGCCCAGGTTCTCCACGTGGTCGCGGAGCTCTATCTCCTTGGCGATGGTGACGCCGTCGTTGCAGACCACCGGAGACCCGAACTTCTTCTCGAGAAGCACGCACTTGGACTTCGGCCCGAGCGTCACCCGGACCGCGTCGGCCAGCGCACTCGCCCCCCGCAGGATCCGCTCGCGGGCCTCCGACCGGAAGAATACTTGCTTGTAGGCCATGGACTCGCTCCTCCTACCTCGGTGGCTCCGCGGCGCGGCTCACAACGGATAGCGCAGCGCGGCCGCGATGCCGCCCGTCGCGGCCAGCGCCAGGTGATCGTCGATGGTCTCCACGGTACCGCCCGCCGCGACGACGCGGTCGGCAATGGCTTCGCCCAGCTCCACCGCGGAAGCCTCGCTCCCGCACGCCACGCACGTCCAGATGAAGGCGCGCTGCAGTCCACCGCACGTCGTGCAGACCCGGCCGGAGGCCCGGAATCCCTTGAGGAGGTAGAGCCGGTGCACCGCGCCCCGGTTGATGGCCTCGAGGGTG
>JBGOVO010000445.1:0-2910 GCA_041478145.1 Methylomirabilia bacterium | reverse complement strand
GCTGGATCAACGAGGCCGCGAAGGTGGTCGGCGGCGACGTGGAGGACCGCGAGAAGTTCATGGCCGCGTTCCGCAAGGTGGAGATCCCGGACGCCCCGCGCGGGCCGGTGAAGCTCGACGCCTGGGGCAACCCGATCCAGAACATCTACGTGCGCCGGGCGGAGCGGAAGGGCGGAGAGCTGCAGAACACGGTCATCCACACCTTCCCGGCCGTCTCGCAGTTCTGGACGTACAAGCCGGAGGAGTTCCTCAAGCTGCCGGTGTACAACCGCGACTACCCGCCCTGCAAGGCCTGCTAGGGGAGGAAGCCGGGTGCTGACCCGCATCGACCACGTGATGATCTGCGTCCCCGACCTGGAGCGGGGCATCGCTGCGTACCAGCGCATCGGGTTCAACGTCTACCCGGGCGGCGCCCACACCGGCCGGCCCACCCACAACGCCATCGCCTTCACCGGCGAGGAGTACATCGAGCTGCTGAGCATTCGTGATCCCGGCGGGGTGGCGCCGGGCACCCCGGACGCGGGGCTCGCCGAGTACCTGGCCCGGGGCGGCGGCTTCCGGACGGTGGCGGTGCAAAGCGACGACCTGGCCGCGGACGTGGCGGCGATGCGGCGGCGCGGTGTCGACGTGGGTGTGATCAGCGACGGCGGGCGGCGTACCCCGGCCGGTCAGGAGCTGCGCTGGCGCGCGGCGCAGCTCGGCCCGGACACCCCGCTCCCCATCTTCTTCATCCAGCACCTGACCCCGCTCGACGAGCGGCGGCGACAGGTGGCCAAGCCCGGCGATCATCCCAACGGCGTGCTGCGCGCGGACCGCGTGTACGTCGCGGTACCCGACGTCGCGGCGGCGGCCGAGACGTACAGCCGCGTGCTCGGCCTGGGCGTGCCGAAGATCCAGCGGGGCGCGGTCATCAAGGCGGACATGGCGGTGTTCGATCTCGGCCCCACCGGCCTGACCGTGGCCCAGCCCGCCGAGCCCGGCCCGGCCGCGGAGGCGCTGGCTCGCAGCGGGCCAGGGCCCTTCCAGGTGCTCTACCGCACGAGCAGCATGGACGCGGCGGCGCGCTTCATGGCCAGCCACGGCGTGCCGGAGCCGGCGCGCGGCGTCCGCAATACCGGCGAGCAGGCGATGCTGGTGGGACCGGAGCACGCGTGCGGCGCCTACGTCGGCTTCGTGGGTCCGGCCTGAGCACACTCGACCACAGGAGGGGGACATGCCCTACAAGCCCGCATCGCTCGATCACGTGAACATCAACGTGCGCAATGCCGGTCGCGCGCACGAGTGGTACACCGAGATCCTGGGGCTCCACACCCAGGACGTCTTCTATTTCCCGGGGACGGAGCGGAAGCGGGCCGTCTTCCTCGCGTGCGATCCGGCCCACGCGCACGACATCGCCCTCTTCGAGGCGGGCGACGACGCCATCGGGCCGCAGAAGAGCCAGATCGGGCTCAACCACGTGGCCTGGCGGATGGCGAGCCTGGACGACCTCGCCGAGATGTACGAGCGGCTGAAGGCGCGCGGCGTGCCCCTGCGGGTGGCGGATCACACCGTGTCCATCGGCGTCTACTTCTCGGACCCGGACGGCAATGGCCTCGAGGTCTACTACGAGCTGCCCCGGAGCGAGTGGCACCGCGAGCGGCCGTTCTCGGAGGAAGGCGCGAAGGGCCGCTTCCCCGGCCCCTGGGACGAAGCGCTCCGCGAGGCCGCGCCCGCGGCCGCGCGCGCGTAACCGGCTCGGCTAGGGCTGCTTGTCCCGCTCGCGATAGTCGCCGAACGCGGCGTCGCGCTGGCTCAGCAGATCGCGCACGCTGCTGCCGTCCCGCTTGAACTGCGCGCGATAGGCCTGGCTCGCGGCCGTCGAGAAGGCAAGCGCCTGCAGCTCGGTGCCGGCTCGGATGGCCGCCCGCAGGCCCATGATCTCCATCGCGCGATGCACCGCGCGCTTGTTGATCTGGGACAGCTCGGTGGGCACCAGCGCGATGCGCTCGGCGACCCCGAGCACGGTCCGCTCGAGCGCCGCCGCCTCCACCGCGCGGTTGGCGAAGCCGCGGGCGGCCGCCTCCGTCCCGCTGATCGCGTCGCCGGTCAGGAGCATCTCCATGGCGGCGCGCATGCCCATGAGCCACGGGTGGAACTGGTTGTCGGGCGGGCTCATCAGGCGGGTGGGCGGGTAGCCGATGCGCGCGTCCTCCGCCACGTAGACCAGATCGCAGCACGCGGCCAGCTCGCTGCCGCCGGCCAGGCAGTAGCCGTGCACCTGCGCGATGACCGGCTTGGCCAGATCCCAGATCGTGAACCAGCCCTCGACCACGTGCCGGGCCCACTGCCCGGGCCCGCCCGGGGAATAGTAGGGCTGCCCGACGGTGTTGTCGGCGGACAGGTCGTAGCCCGATGAGAAGCTCGGCCCCGCCCCGCGCAGGATCGAGACCTTGACCGCCGGATCGGCGTCGGCCTCCTTCAGGGCGGAGAGGAGCGCCCCGCGCAGCTCGTTGCTGAGCGCGTTGCGCTTCTCCGGGCGGTTCAGGGTCAGGCGGCGGATGCCCGGAAGCGGATCGTCGAGCAGCAGCACGGTGGCGGCCATGGGGTCCTCCTAGGCGAGCTGGGCGCGGACGGCGCGCGCCCCGTCGCTGAGCGCCTTGAGCTTTCCGAACGCGGTCTCGCGCGGGAGATATTTCATCCCGCAATCGGGGGCCAGGATGAGCCGCTCCGGCGGCACGCGGGTGAGGCCGGCGCGAATCCGCCCCGCCACCTGGTCGACCGTCTCGACCGCGGGGTCGCCGAGATCGATCACGCCGAGGATGATGTGCTTGCCCGCGAGATCGGCCAGGACGCCCAGGTCCAGCCTGGGCTGGGCGGCCTCGATCGAGATCTGCGCCGCGATGGTCTCGGCGAGCTGGGGGAGGAACGCGT
>JBGOVO010000113.1:0-10525 GCA_041478145.1 Methylomirabilia bacterium | reverse complement strand
GGCGACTACGTCAACGCCACCGCGGTGTTCGACGTGGACGCCATCGGCCTCATCCGCATCCTCGCCGAGATGAATCGCGGTCTCGACGCCACCGGCACCTCGATCGGCGAGCCCACCTCCTTCTGCGTGGGGGTCGCGCTCAACCCGGCGGCCTCCGAGCCGGAGCGCGAGATGGAGCGGTTCCTCGCCAAGGTCGAAGCGGGCGCGCGCTGGGTGCAGACCCAGCCGGTCTACGATCTCGAGGTGCTCGACCGGTTCTTCGCCCGCACCCGGCCGCCCATCCCGCTGCTGGTCGGGATCATGCCGCTCCACTCCTCCCGCCACGCCGAGTTCCTGCACAACGAGGTGCCCGGCATCACGGTGCCCGACGCGGTGCGCGCGCGCATGAAGGAGGCGGGCGAGCGCGGGCTCCGGGCCGGCGTCGAGATGGCGCAGGCCCTGCTCCGTGACGTGCGCGCCCGCCACGCCGGCGCGTACCTGATGCCCTCCTTCGGGCGCTTCGAGGTGGTGGCCGAGGTGCTGGACGCGCTGCACTGACCCATGACGGCCATGCACGAGCTGGGCGCGGCCGAGGCCGCCCGGCGCATCCGGGCCGGCACGCTCTCGCCGTCCAACCTGCTCGCCGCCTGTCTCAAGCGCACGGACGCGGTCGAGCCCGCGGTGGCCGCGTGGGTGCGCCTCGACCGCGACGCGGCCGCGCGGGTGGCGGTGCAGCGTGACATCGAGGCGCGCGAGGGCCGCTTCATGGGCCCGCTGCACGGCGTGCCGGTCGCGGTGAAGGATATCTTCGACTGCGCGGGCCTGCCCACGATGGCGGGCGCGCCCGCGTGGGCCACCCGCGCGCCCACGCTCGATGCGGCGGCCGTCTCGCGGCTGCGCGGCGCCGGCGCGGTGCCCATGGGCAAGCTCACCACCACGCCCTTCGCCTACTTCGATCCCTCGGCGACGCGGAATCCGTGGAATCTCGAGCACACGCCCGGCGGCTCCTCGAGCGGCCCCGCGGCCGCGGTGGGTGCGCGGATGGTGCCGCTGGCCCTGGGGTCGCAGACGGTGGGGTCGGTGCTGCGGCCCGCCGCCTACTGCGGCGTGCTGGGCTTCAAGCCGACGCACGGCCGGATCGATGCCGCGGGGGTGCTGGAGCTGGCGGCCAGCCTGGACCACGTGGGCATCTTCGCGCGGGCGGTGGAGGATTGCGCGCTGGCCCTCTCGGTGCTGGCGAGCGGCGAGCCCGCGCCGGACGACTATGTGCGGGCGGTCGCGGACCCGGCGGCCCCGCGCATCGGGGTCCTCGCCGCGCTCATGGCGCAGGCCAGCCCCGAGATGGGCAAGCATCTCGAGGAGGTCACGCGCGGCCTAGAGACGGCCGGAGCCCGGCTCGTCGAGGTGGCGCTGCCGGCCTCGTTCGCCTCGCTGCTCGACGCGGGCAACACCGTGCTGCGCGCGGAAGCCGCGGCCGCCCACGCGCCCCTCTTCGCCGCGCACGCGCGCGAGTACCCGCCCCGGATCAAGGAGCTGGTCGAGCTCGGCGGCGCCGTCTCCGCGCCCCGGTATCTGGCCGCCCAGGCCACCCGCCGGCAGGTGCGCGGGGAGATGGCCGCGGCGGCCTCCCGCTACGATGCGCTCCTGCTGCCGACGGTGGGCGCGCCGGCGCCCCGCGGGCTCGCCTCCACGGGCGATCCCTCGTTCTGCTCGCCGTGGAGCTTCGTGGGCATGCCGGCCATCACGCTGCCCACCGGCGTGGACGGCGCGGGCCTCCCCCTGGCCGTCCAGCTCGTGGGCGCGCCCTGGAGCGAGGCGCGGCTGCTCGCGGCGGCCGCCTGGTGCGAGCGCGTGATCGCCTTCGACGCCGGCCCGCCGGTCTGAGGCGACGCGAATGAAGATCGGGCGCCTCTTCCCCGACCTCCTGGCCACGCTGGGCCGCGCGGCTTCCTCCGAAGCCGGCTTCACCCGCACGCTCAGGCGACTCGTGGCGCTCTCCGGGGCTCGGGCCGGCGGCCTGCGCTTCCGCCCCCGCGACGCGACGCCGGTGGACGTGATCGTGGGCGCGCGCCGCGGCTCGCCTCTCGAGCGGTGGATCCAGGCGCGGCTCGAGGCGCCCGCACGCGGGGTGCGGCTCGAGCGGCTGCCGGCGGCGCCGCCCGGGCTCAGGGATCGCGACACCGCGCTGCTGAGCGCGGCCCTCGGCGATCCGGCGCGTCCCGTCGGCGGCCTCGTGCTGCTCGGCCCGGGGGGGGCGCGGGGGCTCAGCCGCGAGACGATTCCCCCGAGCTTCCCGCGCGAGTTCGGCCACGCCCTCGAGCACGTGTGGCGTCTGCACCAGCGGACCATTCGTCTGGAAGTCATCAACCAGGTGATGGCGCTCGCCGCCACCTCCCTGTCGCTCGAGCGCATCTACGAGAAGACGGCGGAGGCGGTGTCCCGGCTCGTCCGCTTCGATGCCCTCGGGGTGACGCTGCTGGATCGGGAGCGCGGGGAGTTCCGCGTGCTCGACGTGGCCGCGCGCACCGCCCTGCCGGAGGTCTTCGACTTCCGGGTGCCGACGGTCGGGACGCTCACCGAGTGGGTGGCGAGCCAGCGGGCCCCGCGGCGCGTGGACGACGCCACCACCGATCCGTCGATCCCGGCGGTGAGCCGCGAGCTGCTGTCGCGGCGCGGCTTCCGCTCCGCGATCCTGGCGCCGCTGCTCTCGCAGGGCGAGGTGATCGGCACGCTGAACGTGACTCACCATGCGCCGCACGCCTTCACCGACGCCGACGTGGAGGTCCTGGTGGAGGTGGCGCGCCCGCTCGCCTCCGCGGTCGAGCACTCGCGGCTCCACATGGAGAGCTCGAGGCGGGCCGAAGAGCTGGCCGCGCTCAATCGCACGAGCCAGCTCATCACCGCGCGGCTCGATCTGCCCTCGGTGCTGGAGACCATCAGCCGGTCCGTCACTGCTCTCATGGGCAGCACCGGCTGCGGCATCGGGCTCCTGAGCCCCGACCGGCTCCTGATCGAGCACGCGGCCGCCCACGGGTTCCGCACGCCCGAATGGCGACATCTCTCGATCCAGGTCGGAGAAGGGATCATCGGCCTGGCCGTCTCGTCTGGCCGCGCGGTGCGCGCCGAGGACCTCCGCGAGGACACGCGCTCGGTCCGGCGCGACGTGGACGAGAAGGAGGGGATCCGCTCCCTGCTCAGCGTTCCCCTCCGGGTGGGCGGCCAGATCATCGGCGTCATCTCGGCCTTCTCCACCGAGCCCGGCGCCTTCGGGGACCGGCACCAGACGGTGCTGGAGAGCTTCGCGGACCAGGCGGGGATCGCCATCCAGAACGCGCGTCTCTTCGAGGAGACGCAGCGCCGCGCCCGCGAGACGCAGGCCTTGCTGCGCGCCGGGCACGCGGTGAACCAGAGCCTGGACGTGGGCGAGACGGTACGGCTCATCCTCCACCAGGCGCGTGAGGTGCTGGAGGTGCAGTCGTGCGGCCTGTTCACGCTCGACCCCGCCACCGGGGAGCTGGTCGCAACCGCCAGCCTCGACCTGCCCGCCGAGGACCTCCCCGCGATCCGCCTCCACGTGGGGGAGGGCATCACGGGGGTGGCGGTGAAGGAGCGGCGGCCGGCGCAGACGACCGATCTCTACCGCGACCCCCGGGTGCGGTATCCCCAGTCGGGCCTGCGCTCCATGCTGGCGGCGCCGCTCATCGTGGGAGACCAGGCGATCGGCGCCCTCACCGTGCTGCGCACCGACGTCCACCACTTCACCGCCGAGGAGGAGTCGCTCGCCTCCGCCTTCGCCGACCAGGCCGCGATGGCGCTCGAGCACGCGCGCCTCTTCAGCTCCGTCCGCACCTACTCCGAGCAGCTGGAAGCCATGGTGGAGGCGCGCACCCACGAGCTGGACGAGCAGAAGCGTTTCATGGAGGTGGTGCTGGAGACGCTGCCGCTTGGCCTCTTCGTCCTCGACGCGGAGCTGCGCGTGATCAGCGCCAACCGGGAGGGGGCCGCGCTGGTGCCGGTGGAGCCGCCCGCGCGCCAGCCCTTCGCGGAGCTGATGCCGCCCGCCAAGTCCGCCGCGGTGCGCAGCTTCCTGGAGGGGGTGGTCACCGCGCGCGAGGTGCGCCACGCCGAGGAGGAGCTGCCCGCGGGCGGCGAGAGCCTCACGGTCCGCCTGACCGCGACGCCGCTGCGCGCCCCGCAGGCCACGCACGTGCTGGTGCTCGTCGAGGACATCACGCTCCAGAAGCGGCTGGAGCGACAGATGGTGCTGACGGAGCGGCTGACCACCGCGGGCCGGCTCGCGGCGGGTGTCGCCCACGAGCTGAACAACCCGCTCGCCACGATCGCGGGCTGCGCGGAGGCGCTCAAGGAGCGGGCGCAGGATTCGCACATGCGGGACCTGGACGCCTTCAAGGACTTCCCGGGCTACCTCGCCCTGATCGAGGAGGAAGCCTACCGGTGCAAGGAGATCACGAGCAGCCTGCTGCACTTCGTCCGCGATCCGGGCAGCCGGCGCGCGCCCACCGATCTGAACGTGCTCGTGGACAAGGTGCTCGAGCTGATCGGGCATCAGTCTCGCTACGCGCAGAGTCGGCTCGAGCGACGCCTGGACGCCGAGATGCCCGACGTGGTGGTCAACGAGGGCCAGCTCCGCCAGGTCTTCCTCGGGCTCGCGAGCAATGCCCTCGACGCGATGGACGGACGGGGCGTGCTGACCGTCACCACGCGGCGGCGCAACGCCCGCGAGGTCGAGATCACCTTCGCGGACGAGGGGCCGGGCATCCCCGAGCACATCCTCCCGCGCGTGTTCGATCCCTTCTTCACGACGAAGCCCCCGGGGCAGGGCACCGGACTCGGGCTCGCCATCGCCCAGGGCATCGTCGCGGACCACGACGGGCGGTTCGAGGTGGAGTCCCGCGTCGGGGCCGGCACCACGTTCCGCGTCATCCTGCCCGCGCATCCGGGCGAAGCCTCGCGGGCCCGGCGGTGAGCGCGCCGATCCGCGTGCTGGTGGCGGACGACGAGAAGAACCTGCGCGAGCTCCTGGTGCGCGAGCTCGGGCGGAAGGGGCACGCGGTGGAGGGCGTGGCCGACGGGCGGGCCGCGCTGGAGCGTCTCAAGGACGACGTGCCCGACGTGCTCCTGCTCGACATGAAGATGCCGAACGTCGAGGGCATCGAGGTGCTCCGCGAGCTGCAGGACTTCCCGGAAGCCCCGCAGGTGATCGTGATGACCGGCTTCCAGGAGGTGTCCACCGCGGTCGAGGCCATGAAGCTCGGGGCCTACGACTACCTGACCAAGCCGGCCCGCATCGAGGAGCTGGACCTCTTGATCCGCAAGGCGGCGGAGAAGGGCCGGCTCATGCGCCAGAACGTGGTGATGCGCGCCCAGCTTGACGAGCCGGGCTACGAGGGCATCATCACGGGCAGCCCGCGCATGGAAGAGGTCCTGCGCCTCATCGATCGGGTGGCCCCCACCGATTCCTCGGTGCTCGTCCTGGGAGCCAGCGGCACCGGCAAGGAGCTGGTGGCGCGGGCCATCCACTACAATTCACAGCGCGCCGACGCCGCCTTCGTCGTGGTCAACTGCGCCGCGCTGACGGAGACGCTGATCGAGTCGGAGCTGTTCGGCCACGAGAAGGGCGCGTTCACGGGAGCGGTGGCGACCAAGCCCGGTCTCATCGAGCTGGCCGACGGGGGGACGCTGTTCCTCGACGAGATCGGCGAGATGGAGCCCGAGAGCCAGGTGAAGCTACTCCGCGTGCTCGAATCGCACGCGTTCTTCCGGGTGGGCGGCACCCGGCGGCGCACGGTGGACATGCGGCTGGTGGCCGCCACCAACCGTGACCTCGCGGAAGCCATCAAGACCGGCCACTTCCGCCAGGACCTCTTCTACCGCATCAACACCATCACGATCACGCTGCCCCCGCTGCGCGAGCGCCGCGAAGACATCCGCCGGCTGGTGGAGCACTTCCTGGAGCAGAACGCGCGCTACGGACGGAAGCGCGTCTCCGACGCGGCCATGGACTGCCTCGAACGCTACGACTGGCCCGGCAATGTCCGCGAGCTGCAGCACGCCGTGCAGCGCGCGGTGATCCTCTCGCCGGGCGACCAGGTGGAGCCCGCCGACCTGCCCGAGGAGGTCCGCGGCGGGCGGACCCCGAGCGCCGCGCCGGGCGGCAGTCTCGAGGACATGGAGCGGCAGCACATCATCTCGACGCTGCGCAACGTCGGCGGCCACCGGGCCAAGGCGGCCACCGTGCTCGGCATCGATCCCAAGACGCTCTATCGCAAGATCCAGGCGTACGGGATCTCGTCCGATCTCTACACGTAGGGTCGATCCTCGAAGTCTTCCGGTCTGAGCGGGCGAAACGTCAGATCGAAGGCCAGCCAGCAGAGCTTCGAGAACGGATAGAAGAATAGCGGCGCCAGGATCATTCCGACGATCCCGCCGTAGTAGAGCGCATCCCAGGGCGGGGCGGGCCACGTCCACAGCAGCACCGCGAACAGGGCCAGCGCGAATATCCCCTCCGCGAAGGCCATGTTGAACACGATGGCTCCGAGGAAATAGTCCGGCTCGCCGCGATCGGGCCGCAGGTGGCAGCCGGGGCACGCCGGCCGGATTCCGAACCAGCGCACCGTGACCGCCCCGGCGCCACAGTTCGGGCAGCGCAGGCGCAGGGCGCGAGCAAGCCGCACGACGGATCGACCCATTCCACGTAGAAGTATAGGTCGGGGACCGGGCACGGCTCTGTCCGAGACCGTCACGTTCGACCGGGCATTAAGCCCGATGGCGACCGCGCGCCGACCGCGTCGTGCCTCGTAAAGTCGCGTCAGAGCGACGGCGGGCACTTTCCCGCTGGGCTGGCACACGGATTGAATCTCTCGACTCGGTTCGAGCCGTACTTACAACAAGGGGGAGACATGATTCGGGTACTGACGATCGATGGGAACCGGGCCCGCGCGCAGGCCCTAGCCATGGAGTGTCTCGAGCACGGGGTGCCGGTCCGCATCGCGGAGACCCTGTGCGAGGGCGTGCGCTACCTGCTCGACGCGCCGGTGTCGCTGGTGCTGGCCGAGGCCGGGATGCTGCGAATGGCGGGTCCGGACCACGCGCGCGTGTTCGACGCGGTCGCGCCCGGCGTGCCGGTGATCCTGACGGTGGACGCGGGCGCCCGCGTCGAAGATCTCGTGGACCTCGAGCTGCAGGGGTTCCACGTCGCGAGCCGACCGTTCGCGCTGCGTGATCTGCTCGCCAAGGTCGAGCTGCCCACCGAGGCGGCGCCGTCGCGCCGGGAAGCCCGCGCGCAGGTCGAAGCGGTGTGCGGATAGGCCGCGGGCGATGATGGCCAAGCGCTGGGTGTTCTCGCTGCTGACGGTCACGATCATGCTCGGGCTGATCGGCCTGCTCACCTTCACGGGCGAGTCCGTTCACCGCCCCGCGGAGCCGGGGCGTCCGCTCACCGACGCGTCGCGGTCGCGGGTCACTCCACCCGTCGAACCCGAGATGGGGCCAGTGCTCCAGGGCAACGGTCTCATGTTGACCTACTGAGGCGTCGGGTCGTGGCGGAGGCGCAGGTCCTGGTGTACACTATCGGCCGATGCGCCGCCGCCGGCGGCGCCCTCGCCTCCGATATTGGCTCTTCCGAGTATTGGGGCGCGTACGAAGCGGAAGAGTGACCGAAGGAGAACCACATGGCATCGAAACTGTACGTGGGTGGTCTGTCCTACTCCACGACCAGCGAGACGCTCCGCGAGTATTTCGCCCAGTGCGGGACGGTGGAATCCGCGTCCGTGATCACGGACAAGTTCTCCGGCCAGTCCCGGGGCTTCGGCTTCGTCGAGATGGCGACCGCCGAAGAGGCACAGCGCGCCATCTCCGACCTGAACGGCAAGGATCTCGACGGCCGGAAGATCACGGTCAACGTCTCGAACCCTCGGGCCCCGGGCTCCGGCGGCGGCCGCGGACCGGGTGGTCCCCGCGGCGGGGGCGGACGGCCGGGCGGGGGCGGGCGTGGCGGCGGAGGCGACCGCGGAGCCTACGGTGTGCCCCCTTCGAAGAAGCCATTCCGCTGGTAGTCAACTAGAGCGAGACGCGAAGGGCGCGGAGATCGTCTCCGCGCCCTTCGTGTCTCTACAGGATTCTTTCGTAGCGGCCGTGCTCGTGGGCCGCGTCCATGAACCACTTCACGATCTCGGGGCTCGACCGGGGCGGGATCTCGCACGACGTGGACAGGATGAACCCGGAATGCCGGGCCGCGCTGTCGATGCAGCGCCTCACCTCGGCCTCGATCTGCGGCTGGGTGGCCTTCTCGAACATGGTCGCGTCCACGTTGCCGATCGCCACCGCCCGCCCCTTGGCGACCTCCATGAACCGCTCGAGCTGGTCCACGTGGAGCGCCGGGTCGGATTGTTGGTCCAGATCGAACGAGATGGTGGTGAAGCCGCAGCCGATCAGGTCCTCGAAGATCGGGTAGGTGACCCCGCAGATGTGGACGGTGACGCCCACCTTCTTGGCCTTGAAGTGGTCCACCAGCTCCTTGTGGTAGGGCGCGATGAACTCCCGGTAGTTGTCCGGCGAGACCAGGCTGATGGAGGCGGTGGGCTCGGAGAACGAGAGCCCGATCCGGGTCTTCACGATCGCGTCGCCCCAGAGCTTGCAGAAGTCCGTGGTGATCCGCATGAGGTCGTGGATGAACCGGGGATCCTCGAAGGTGTCGAGCAGCATCATCTCCGGGTTGCGGAGCAGCATCGCGATCGTCCACGGCCCTACCGCGACCGCGCCGGTGGCGGCGGGCGGGCCCGCCTTCACGAGGGCCTCGCACTGCTCGAGGAAGCCGGGCAGCCGCGCCGTCTTGTACGGATCGGGCATCTGGAGCCGGGCGAGCGAGGCCTTGTCCTCCAGCAGGTGCGTCTCGATCGAGGGCACCACGTAGTCGGAGTACTTGACGCCGCAGCCGAAGGCCTCCGCCTCCTTGGCGAGATCGTTGTAGGCGAGCACCACGTCCGGCTGGTAGCGCTCGTAGTAGTTCATCATGGCGGTGATCGCGCGCGTCGGATTGGTGCAGTACTCCTCGATGCTGAGCCCGTCCAGCGTCCCCGCGAACGAGGCCACGATCGGGTAGACGGGCACGCGGTCCGAAAAGGAGCGCTTGTAAGCCGCCACCACCCGGTCGCGGTTGGTGAGCGGGGCCTTGCCTTTCTCGGCGTCCCAGAGACGGTTCACTTCCATGTAGCGCGGCGGGAGCTTGGCCTCGTACTCCATGAACTGGGTGATGGGATAGCGGATGCCTCCGTTGTGAGTGCCGCGGAGGCCCTCGACGATCTCCTCCATCCGCGCCCACGGAATGGAGAACGCCATCTCGTGATCCTGGGTCTGGCCGAAGATGCGGTCGCCCGAGCAGGGAAGGATCACCTGGGGCTCACCGGTCTTCATGGTCGTGACGATGATGTCCGCGCACACCGCCCGGCCCTCGAAGGACGAGGTGAGCCGGCCGCCCCGCTTCCACAGGGCGGCCTGGGTCAGCCGCATGACCTGGGCGGGATTCGCGTAGACGCAGACCACGTGCGGCTCGAAGGTGGCGCGATCGAGGGGGGCCACCAGCACGCAGTGATACTCGCCGGGCGCGAACTTGTCGATGGCCGCCTCCGAACGCTGCCCCGCCTCCTTCGTCTCGGTGTACATCCCTTCGCACAGCGTGCCCACGTTGTAGATGGGCAGCGGTTTGTCGAACCCGATGGCGGTGATGCCGAGCGAGCAGATGTGATCCTCGCGGGTGAGCGCGATGGTCCAGCCGTAGCGCCGCGCCATGTCGATGACCTGGCAGCTCATGCTGAGCTTCTTGAAGTCGCGGGCGGGGCGGCGGGCGCGCTCCGGGATCGCCTCGTCCGCCTTGAGCATGCGGATGGCCACCGGGAACGTCTGCGGGCGGAGATACGTCTGCAGCTCGCGGTCCGCCGTCTTCACGTCGATCATGGGCGTCTCCTTGTCCCGGAGGCTACGGGGGGCCTCCGACCTTGTCAAGCGACGGGCGCCGCTTCCGCTACAATAGCGGCGCCATGGCGCGATACCGGGTCATCCAGTGGCGTGATCTGCCGTCCCTCGTGGAGGCGGTAGACGGCGAGCAGACCGTCCGCGTCCCGCTCTCGCAGCGCTTCCAGGATCTGATCGACGCGATGGCCATGCGGGACGGCGCCTCGGACAGCGAGGCGTACCTCGAAGGGTGGGCGCCGGGGCCCGAGGCCGAGCGCCCCGGCGACGCGGAGACGGTGGCGCGCGCAGTCGCCGCCGAGCTCGAAGACGGCTTCCAGGACCTGGTGACTCGGCGCGTGCTCGGCCCACCCCGCTAGCTCCCGGACTTCCCGTTCGAGCGCGGCTTCGCCGGCGCAATCGAGTTCCTGGGGGGAGGCTCGGAGGGGGCCGTCCAGGCCCCCTCCGATAAGTTATAATCCCGCCCAGCCAATGAAGGCCGCGGAGCTGGTGGTCGCCTGCTTCCTGCTGTTCGGGGCATGCCTCGTCTGGCCTCTCCTCGCCATCGCCAATCGCCCCG
>JBGOVO010000285.1:0-5391 GCA_041478145.1 Methylomirabilia bacterium | reverse complement strand
CAAGAAGTACCCGGTGGTGGGCCGCGTCTGCATGGACCAGATCATGGTCAATCTCGAGTGGGAGACGGCGTACAACGGCGACGTCGTGACGTTGCTCGGCGCCGACGGCGACGAGCTGATCACCTGCGAGCACCTCGCCGAATGGGCCGGCACCATCCCCTACGAGGTGTTGACCAACATCAACACCCGCGTCCCCCGCGTCTACACGTAGGGGTCAGACAGGCGCCATGCCGGGCTGACGGGCGGGTGACGAAGGCCGAGCCGGCAGGGCGACCCCGACGACAGGACCCGCCCGCCTCGCGCAAGCACGCCCGAGACCTGACCCCAGGCTAGGCGGTCCAGCCGTAGAAGCGGTGGCTGGGGGCGGGGCCCTCGTCGAGATAGGCCATCTTCATCCGGGTCAGGTAGTCCTTGGGGAGCTCGTTGCGCTTGGCCTTCACGTCGACGCTGAAGACGCGCGCGGCGTTCAGGCCGAAGATCTGCTCCTTCACCGCGCGGGTGAGCGGCTTGTAGCCGTGCGCGTCGATGAGGGCCTGGGGGATCTCGAAGCGCCGGAACGCCTCGATCTGCCACTGGGGCGTGCCGTACCAGATCGAGTCCGTGCCCCACAGCACGTGATCGGCGCCGAAGGTGTCGATCACCTGGCCCAGGAGATGCGCGCACGCGGTGGGGTTGGTGGTGGCGAGCTGCCCGAAGGTGGAGCCCAGCTCCATGTAGATGTTCCGGAGCCCCGCTTCCTTCTTCGCCATCTGGCAGAACTCGGTGGTCCAGGGGACATCGGCGGCCACGGTCCGCGGGACGGTGAGCAGCCCGGCGTGATAGAGAACGAAGTCGATGTCCGGGAAGTCGCGCGCCGCCTTGATCATGTCGCGCGGGTGGTTGTAGTCGGCGACCGGGCCCAGCGGCAGCCCCTTGTGGATGCAGACGCGCTTGACGCCGAGCTTGCGGGCCCGCTCGAGCATGGGGTAGGCGATCTTCTCGTCGTCCACGAACCAGCCGCGGTCGAAGCCCTTCGGCGCCGCGCCGGTGTAGCCCTTCCAGGCGTCCACCTTGAGCGTGGCCGCCTGCTGGTCCATGAAGTCGAGGTCGGCCTGGCCGAGCTGCGGGGTGATGAGGCCGTGGGCGAGCATGCGGCGCGACTGGGTGACGCGGTTGATCTCGTCGCGGATATGCGTCATCTCTTTCGGCGGCACGACCGCCTCTTGAGGATACGGGCCGGGTGGCGTCGAGATGAGCCCGATGTCGGTCTCGCTGTCGAGGAACACCTCCTTGACCATGTTCGCCCAGCCGAGATCGGCGAGGGTGCCCTGGTCGGCGGCCAGCTTCGGGTTCAGCCGCCGCGAGTTTCGGCGCAGCCCGAGCAGCCCCTGCTTCGAGACGCCCCGGCGCGCCGCCTCTTCATTGTTCGGGTCATATCCCGCGCCGACGTAGTGGAGCTGCACGTCGAAGATGAAGAACGCGTCGCCCGTGCGCTCCTTGAACGCGGCGGCATCGGCCGCCTCGACCGGCAGCACGTCGAAGAACCGGCCGAAGACCGCGTTCATGGCGAGCAGCGAGGTGGCCATCCCGCCGCTGGTGCGCAGAAAGTCCCGCCGGCTCAGGCCCAGCCGGGGCGCCAGCCGCGCCGCCTCCGCGAGGATCCGGTCTTCCACCCGGCGCTGGGCGGGCGTCTGCGGCAGGGGCGGGAACTCCTCGTTGGAGACGAGGCGCGTCGGCAGTGGCGTCTCGGTGCGAAGGCCCTGGCGCATGTCCGGACGAACGTGGAAGGCGTACGGGTTCCGGGTCGTCATGGTCGGCCTCCTCGGTCAGGGGTGGTTCGAGTATGGTAGATCACCAGGGGAGGAACCGACATGAAGAAAGATCCGGTGCGCGCCGAAGTTCGGAACCTGGTCCACGGACCGTCGTACATGACCTTCGAAGAGGCGGTGGCGAGTTTTCCCATGAAGCACATCAACACCCGGCCGCCGAATGTCCCCTATACCCCGTGGCATCTGCTCGAGCACATGCGCCTGGCCCAGCGCGACATCCTCGACTACATCAAGGACTCGAACTACCGCCTGCCCCAGTGGCCCGACGACTACTGGCCGCGCCCCGAGGAGGAGGCCGACGCGAAGGCCTGGAAGAAGACGCTCGCGGGCTTCAAGCGGGATCGCGCCGTGCTCGAGAAGATCGTCGCCAGCTCCCGGACGGATCTGTCGGCGCGCTTGCCGTACGCGCCCCAGCACACCTTCATCCGGGAGCTGCTCATCGTGGCCGAGCACAACACCTATCACATGGGCGAGTTCGCGATCCTGCGGCAAGTCATGGGCACCTGGCCGCGCAGCCGGTGACCGGCCCCGGGTTACGCATCCTGACCGCGGTCGTCGAAGGCGGGCGACTGCGCGATCCGGGCGCCGACTCGCGTCCCGTCCCATGGTGGAGCCTGACCAAGTCCGCGCTCGCGGCGGCGGCGCTCGCCCTGGTCGGGGCCGGCAAGCTCGCGCTCGATCGCCAGCTCTCCGAGAGGCCGTTCACCCTGCGCCAGCTCCTGCAGCACACCGCGGGTGTCCCGGACTACGGCGGGCTTCGCGGCTACCACGAGGCGGTGGCGCGCGGCGACGCGCCGTGGAGCGACGAGCGGCTGTTGACCCGCGTCGATGCCGGACGGCTCCTCTTTCCGCCGGGGCAGGGCTGGGCCTACTCGAACGTCGGATACCTCCTGGTCCGACGTCTCATCGAGCAGGCGGCCGGCGACGACCTCGATGCGGCCCTCCGGCGGCTCGTCTTCGCGCCGCTCGACGTGTCCGGCGTGCGCCTGGCCCGCGAGCCGGCGGACCTCGTCGGCACCGCGTGGGGAAACGCCATCGGGTATCATCCCGGCTGGGTCTACCATGGCCTGCTGCTCGGAGCACCAGCCGCGGCCGCGCTGTTCCTGCATCGCTTGCTGACGGGTCGCCTGCTGCCGCCCGGGCTCCTGGGCGTCATGACTGAGCCCCGCCCGCTGGGCGGGCCCGTCCCCGGTCGGCCCTGGCGCACCGCGGGCTACGGTCTCGGCCTCATGATCGACGTGTCGTCACCGAGAGGCCGGTGCCTCGGCCACACCGGCCAGGGGCCCGGCAGCACCGCCGCGGCCTATCACTTTCCCGATCTCGAGCCGCTGGCCACCGCGGCGGCCTTCGCGCCGGTCGAGGACCAGGCCGTGGTCGAAGAGGCGGTGCTCGGCGTCACCGGAGCAGGGCGCTCACCGCGTAGCCCGCGGCGCCCCCGATCAGGCAGAGGAGAAGCGAGCGAGCCGGACTGACGAGCAGCGCGCCCGCCGCGGCCCCCAAGGTCGGCCCGCCGACCAGCGAGCCGCCGTCGCTCAGCAGCGTCGCGGTCGCGAGGCTCGCGAAGATCGGCGCGGGGATGCGCCCGAGCACGGCCTCGAGGCGCGCGCTGGGGCGGGGGAGCAGGACCAGGGCGGCGGCGCGGCTGGCGTACGTGATCAGCGCGATCAGAACGAGGACCAGCGGGCTCATCGGTCGCCGCCCGGCAGGGCCACCACCACGCCCGCGATCACCGGCGCGATCATGCGTAGCGTCGGGAACATGAGGGTCAGCCCGGCGGTCAGGACGGCGGCGGCGAGGGCGCACACGACGTGGGAGCGCCGGGTCGCGGCGAGGGCCGCCAGGCCGATGAAGAGGACGGGGAAGATCGCGCCGGCCAGGCTCTCGACCACCGCGAGCCCGCCGCCCAGCACGCCGATCAGCGTGCCCACCAGCCATGCGACGTAGCAGGTCATCCCGGAGAGGAGCAGCGTCCGCTCCGTGGCCCTGGCCACCGCGCCCTCCGTCGCGGCAGTGCCCGCCGCGATCGCGAACCCGAACGTCTCGTCCACCAGGAAGAACGCCAGCAGCGCCCGTCTGAGCGGTCCGCTCTCCATGCGGGGGCGCAGGGCGGCCCCGAGGACCAGGTGACGGAGGTTCAGCACCCCGGCGGTCAGGAGGAGCGGCAAGACGGTGGCTCCCGAGGTCAGCAGCGCCACCACCGCGAACTGCAGCGCGCCCGAGTACACGAAGACCGACGACGCCAGCGTGAGTGGCACCCCCAGCACGGCGCGCGCGCTCGCCCCGTAGAGGCTGCCGAACACCGCGATGGCGGCCGCGGCGGGCAGGGTGAGGGCCAGCACGGAGCGGAGGGTGGGACCGGGCGACGGAGGCCTGCTCAGGACGGGAACTCGAACCGAGGCGCGGCCGCGGTGAGCACCGCGGAGTGGCGCGGGGTGCCCCACCGGGACGCGACGCCCTGCGCGAGCGCGTCGGTGAGGGCGGCGACGTCGGCCCCGGCGGTCGCGTGGAGGCCTTCGGCCACGATCAGCACGCGGCGAGTCTCGGGCCCGACGATCGACCTCCGACTCTGTCGAAAAGTCCAGCGCCGCGCGTGCGCGTGATTCGCCGCGTCGGCGAAGATCACCTCGCCCGGGTCCGGGTGCTCGACCTCGCCGCCGAAGCCCCAGTGCTCCTCCTGGCCCACCGCGTGCCTGACCTCGATGTACGAGTCGATGCCGGCCAGGTCCAGGACCGCCACCGGCACCGCGAAGGCGAGCGAGAGCGCATTGCACAGGTCGACCAGCGGATGCAGGCGCGGCAGCTCGCCTTCACGGCGGAAGCGTCGCAGCAGGGCCTCGGCCGCGCAGCGATACTGGGTCGGCTTCAGCCCCATCTGCGCGTACGCCCGCCGCCACGCGGAGATCTCGGCCAGCTCGGACTCCGGCCCGCGCGCGAGACGCTCGCGGGCGCGGGCGTACAGGGGACCGACTAGGTCCTGGACGTCCGCTTTCGGCTCGACGTCGTCCACCACCAGCACGCCCGGCACGAGCTGGGGGAACTGCTGCCAGATGGCAGACGAGTGGTGGAAGGACATGCTCCCGGTCAACGGTACCGAGCGCCGCTACACGAGCCCGTAGAAGCGCTTGGCTCCGCCGGCCAGGATCTCGCGCTTCGTCGCCTCCGACAGCTCCGGCCGGCTGGTGATCAGGGCCGGCGCGCCGGGGAAGAAGCCGTCGGGATGCGGGTAGTCGGTCGCCCACAGGATCTTGTGCGGGCCGATGTAGTCGGCCAGCACGCTCAGGCAGCCCTCGACCGGCTCGAACGAGATCCAGCAGTTGCGCCGGAACAGATCGCTCGGGCGCATGGAGAGCCCGGAGTCGTTGAAGCCCTGATCGTCGAAGTGGCGATCCATGCGATCGAGCCACGGCGCGATCCACCCGCCGCCCGACTCCATGAAGCCGATCCGCACGCGCGGGAAGCGGTCACAGACGCCGCTCCAGATGACGCTCATCGCGGCCAGCATCATCTCCATCGTATGGGAGATGATGTGCCGGGCCCCGCGCGTCTCGAAGCGGTCCACGCCCACCTGCGGCATGCCGCCGCT
>JBGOVO010000420.1:0-3200 GCA_041478145.1 Methylomirabilia bacterium | reverse complement strand
GGGCCACGGGGTGACCAACTCCGACGAGCAGGGGCATCTGCCCGAGGACCAGGAGCGCGCCCTGATCGAGGCGGTGACCGCCACGATCGCGCGTCACGAAGGCGCCCCGCCGATCGGCTGGATGAGCCCGTGGCTCTCGAACAGCGCCGTCACCATGGACTTGCTGCAGGAGGCGGGCTACCGGTACGTGATGGACTGGACGATGGACGATCAGCCCATCTGGATCCGGACGCGCAAGGGCCGGATCCTCGCCATGCCGTATCCGATCGAGGTCAACGACACGCGCGGGATCGTCTGGTACCGCTACACCGCGGACGAGTTCGCCGACATGATCGTCGACCAGTTCGACGAGATGCTGGGCCAGTCGGCCCGCCAGCCGCTCGTGTGCCCGATCTCGCTCCACCCGTTCGTCATCGGCCGCCCGTATCGCATCCGCCGGCTGCGCCGGGCCCTGCAGCACATCCTCGGGCACGGGGATCGCGTCTGGCTGACGCGCCCGCGCGACATTTGCAACCACATCGAATCGCTGCCGGGTGGTATCGTCCCGGGCAGCCGCTGACCACCTAGGCCGAGGAGGCTCACATGAAGATCGGCGTCGTCTTCCCCCAGACCGAGATCGGCAACGACCCCGCCGCCATCAAAGCGTACGCGGAGGCGGTCGAGGACATGGGGTTCACCCACATCCTGGTCTTCGACCACGTGCTGGGCGCCAATCCCGAGCGCCCGGGCGGGTGGAAGGGGCCCTACACGTATCGCCACGCCTTCCACGAGCCGTTCGTGCTCTTCGGGTTCCTGGCCGCCGCCACGCGCCGGGTCGAGCTGGTGACCGGCATCATCATCCTGCCGCAGCGCCAGACCGCGCTGGTCGCCAAGCAGGCCGCGGCGGTGGACGTGCTCTCGGGCGGCCGGCTCCGGCTGGGCGTCGCGGTCGGCTGGAACCCGGTCGAGTTCGAGGCGCTCGGCGAGAGCTTCGCGACCCGCGGCCGCCGGATCGAAGAACAGATCGAGGTGATGCGCGCGCTGTGGACGAAGGAGCTGGTCACCGTCGCGGGCAAGCACCACCGCATCTCCGACGCCGGGCTCAATCCGCTGCCGGTGCAGCGCCCGATCCCGGTGTGGATGGGCGGCGAGAGCGAGATCGTCCAGCGGCGAATGGCTCGCATCGCCGACGGGTGGATGCCCCACTTCCGGCCCGGCGAGCCGGCGCAAGCCGTCGTCGATCGGCTCCACGGGATGATCCGCGAGGCCGGCCGCGACCCGAAGGCGTTCGGGATCGAGGGCCGCATGGCGCTGCCCCAGATCCCGCCCGCGGACTGGGGCAAGGAGCTGGAGGCGTGGCGCGCGATGCGCGGCATCAGCCACCTTTGCATCCACACCGGTGGTCTGGGCCTCAAGACCCCCGCCGACCACGTCCAGACGTTACGCCGCTTCCGCAAAGCCGTCGGCCTGAAATAACCCCCTCTCCCCTCAGGGGAGAGGGCAGGGGTGAGGGGTGGTTTCCTCTGAGGGGTGCCTTCCTCCCCTCCCCACCACCTCGCCAGCGCGTCGGCCAGATACTCCCGGTTCATCCGCAGCTACGTGATGGAGCTCGACAATATCGAGACCATCAAGCGCTCGGTCGAGGCGGGGCTCGGCCTGTCACTGCTGCCCGCTCCCACCCTGGCCGGCGAGATCCGGGCGCGCACCCTGGTGGCCCGGCCGCCCGTCGAGGGCCCCTTCCGGCGTCCCATCGGGGTCATCTACCGGCGCACGCGCGAGCTGTCGGCGGCCGGGCGAGCGTTCCTCGCCCTGCTGACGGCCGAGCTCGGGGCGGGCGCGGCGGCCCCGAAGCGCTGACCGCGGCCCGCCGGGGCAGGCTACTCCCGGATTTCGTGAGCGTGTAGAGTCGAAGTGTCCCGTCATGGCGCATGCGCGTGTCGCCAGAGCCATCCCTCGCAGGCCACGGACGCGTCGGGCCCGGCGCGCCCCTTGGCGGCCGCTCGCCCGCCAGGCCCGGCGCGCCCTCCGCGCGCTGCTGGCCGCGCCCCTCGTGGTCCGGATCCTCGTGGGGGCGATCCTGGTCGTCGTCGTGTGGTCAGCGCTGAACTGGGCCTATCAGGTGATCCGCAAGCCCACCGAGCTGTTCTTTCCGGTGAGCGGAACGCTCTCGAAGACCCCGGCCGAGACCTGGCGACAGTACGCGCCGCTCTTCCGCGAGCACTCGACGCCCACCATCACGCCCGAGCTGCTGGCCGCCCTGGCCCAGGTCGAGGGCGCGGGTAACCCGGTGGCCCGCACCTACTGGCGCTGGCAACCCTCGTGGAACCCCTTCGAGCTGTACCGGCCGGCGTCGAGCGCGGTCGGCATGTACCAGATCACCGACCCGACGTTCCGCGAGGCCAAGCGCTACTGCATCCACGGCCACGTGGTGGCCGAGCAGGGCCCCTGGCACGACCTGAGCGCGTGCTGGTTCAACGGCCTCTACACGCGCGTGGTGCCGAGCCACGCCGTCGAGATGACCGCCGCCCTCCTCGACCGCGACGTGGCGCGCACGCTGGAGCGCCGGCGGATCGTCCGGGCCACGCCCCGCCAGAAGCAGGACCTCGCCGCCGTCATCCACCTGTGCGGGATCGGGGGCGGCGACACCTACGCGCGGTACGGCTTCCTGACCGCCGGGCAGCGGTGTGGCGACCACGACCTCGCCGGCTATCTCGCCCAGGTCAACGCGATGAAGCGCCAGTTCGTGATCCTCTCCCGCCTGCCTTGACTTCGCCCTCCGGCCCCATATGATTGGGGCCGCCCACGCCGGTTGACGGCGGGCATCGCCGCACCCTCGCCTCAACGGAGAGATGAACATGCGGACACGACGGGCGCTCTCGATCGTCCTCCTGGGCTTCGTGGTCCTGGCCGTCGCTGCTTCGCGGCTGGTGCCGGCCACCGCGCAGGCGAAGAAGCCGATCAAGATCGGCTTCCTGGCCCCGCTCACGGGCGGCGCGGCCCAGATCGGGCGCGACACGGTGAACGGGTTCGAGATGTACCTGGAAGAGGTGGGACAGCAGATCGCGGGCCGGAAGGTCGAGCTGATCATCGAGGACACCGCCGGCAACCCGGGCACCGCGATCACCAAGTTCCGCAAGTTCGTCGAGAGCGACCGGGTGGACATGGTGGTGGGCGAGGTGTTCGCGCACATCGGGTACGCCCTGGCTCCCAAGGCCGAGGAG
>JBGOVO010000082.1:0-12139 GCA_041478145.1 Methylomirabilia bacterium | reverse complement strand
GGATCCCGATGATGGCCACGACGATCATCAACTCGATGAGCGTGAAGCCGCGCTGGTTGCCCAGCACCTTCCGATTCCAGAACTTGTTCATTACTTCCTCCATGAAGCGTGGTTGGCCTTGCGGCCGAGTAGTTGAATTGCGTCTGGGGGGATACCCTGCAGGTTCGGTGCCAGGTCAATTGGTGCGCAAATCTCGCGAGGCGAGATCGCAACTCTCGCACTCCTTGAACTGTGGGAGCGCGCAGAGCGTACATACGCCATCTCGGACCGGCTCGGACGGTCACTGGGCGGGATTGGTGTGACAGGGAGGGTCGGAAGCGCAAAGCTGAAGCTGCGTCATCCCAGCCCATGCCCGATCTGTTTCCCAACCGGTTAGTGAGCAAGCATCGCTCTCCCCTTCTCGCCGGCCGACGCTGGTAGACTCACGGCCGGGAGGAGGGCAAGTAGACCTATGAGCCCAATCCGCGTCATCATCGCGGTAGTCGGACTCCTCACGTGGCCAGAATGGTCAAGTAGGAGTAGTGCTTACCCGACCTACTCGAAATGTTGGGCCAAGATCCACGCGTACACCGGCATCTCGGAGGAGGGCTCCCTGGTCGACTGGCTGGACTGGATGCGTGGGTTAGGGAGATGTGATGCGAAATGCGCGGGAAAACCTTCCTTCACTTGAAGGAGCATGAAGTCTACATCGTAGCAACCGAGTCCGGCGCGATGGGATTTACGGGCAAGATCGGAACGGAGTGGATCTGCCTCCCCGACACCGTGGACCCGCGTGGGGCGAAGGGGAAGTGAGGAGCACACGATGGATGAGCTAGAGTGCGTGAAGTGCGGCAAAGCGCACCTCGCAGCGCGGTGGTACGTTCGACAGGTTCGCGATGTAGCATCGAAGCGGATCGAGGCTCAGTACCTCTGCGGCGAAGCCTACGGGCACCTATCCCACTGGGCGCAAGCCAGGTGGACCCTGCTCGACGCGCAGGAAGGCTAAGTCATGTCGCCGCGTGGGCCAAAGGGGAAGTGAAGCATGGCAGAAAGTATCCCCATCAGCACCGACAAGAAATGTCCCGCGTGCGGGTCTACTGACGTACGTGCGGTGCCTGCCAATATCGGGACGCGGACTCAGGCTCCCCAAGTTGCGCACCTGTGGTCGTGCGAGAAGTGTAGGAATGCGTTCCGGCTCGCTGAGGCGGCTGGCGACCAGCGCGACCCGCACTTCGATTTGTAGCGGCCCCGTGGGGGTCAATCGCGTCCGCCCGCAGGGTCCGGGGCGGGCGCCGACAGATGCCCGCGAGTTCCCTCATCGCGCCGCGCCCCTAGTCAAGAAAGAGCCGGGCCCGTGTGGAGGAGACGTAGAGATCCTGCGGCGTCGGTCGCCGCGCGCGCTCCCGCTCCTGCTCCTCCTGCCGGACCAGTCTCCAGACCCCCGCGGCCCTTGCCCGCTGTCTTGCCAGTGTCGCTCGCTCCGGGGCTGAGGCGTCCAACCCCGCCGATCCGTAGAGTCGGACCATCACCGCGCCCTCGGGAGCTGCTTGTAGGGGAGACAGTTGTACTCGATCCGACTGCGGCCTCCGAACTGGACTGGCCCGCTCTCAGCCCACTTGCGGCATGTCGACAAGGTGTAGAACTGTTGGGTTGCGTCCCAGCGGTCGGGTGTCTCGTAAGAGTTCACGACGCTGCCGGCGGCGAGTTCACCGCTTCAAACGAAGCTCCGACGAGCACCGTACAGACCTGAAAAGTGGCTTCGTCACGAGCCATCCCCCAGGAGCTGGACATAACCTGCACCGCCATCCGGTCGGCAGCGATCTCGCAGGGCGGCCCACAGTGACCGTCATGGCCGAGCAGGGCGTGCCGTGTCTCGTGGCCGAGCACGGCCCGCCACTCCCGGCCCATCAGTGCCAGCGCCGTCAAGCTGATGATGCTCCGGCGCAGGCTGAACTCACCGCCCTCGATAGGCGTGCCGGGGTACAGCCGGACCTGCGGGGTAGGCCCGCCGTGGTGCTGCGTCTCCCAGGCCCGGTCCACGAGCTGCTGCGCCTCCGTGAGTCGCGCTCCCTGCTCGGCGTCGACGGAGATAAGAGCGCTGGGCGTGGCGCAGCCGATGAGCAGGAGCAGCCGCGACAGCGCCAAGACATGACGAGCAGCCAGGATGAGTCGGTCCACGGCTTTCTCCTTCTTGCCTGACGTCTTGCCAGCTTGTGGACGCAGGCGACGAGCGAGCTGCCGGGCACCGCCCAGCGAGGCGAACGGGCCCACGAGGAGCACGCGGCCGGTCGGGGTCAGCCGGAGGCGGACTGTGCCGGTTCGGGGTGTGAGCGTCTCTGTTAGAGTGCCGAGTGGGTCCATGGACGTGACCTCCATCACGCGGCGATTCGCCCGGCAATAGGCAGGCGGAATGCCGGGTACACCAGCGGACGATTAGCCCTCGGTGGCGATGGAGCTCGGCGAGAGTGGCGTGCGGGTGAACTGCATCTGCCCGGGTGGCATCGCGACGCCGATCTTTGGCCAGGCCCTCGGCGTCTCCGGCGCGGCCGCGGATGGGATCGCGAAGAAGATGAAGACCATCCTCGCGACCCACCAGCCGATCCAGCGCGCCGGGCTGCCGGACGACATCGCCCGGGCCACGCTCTGGCTGGCAAGCGACGATTCCAGCCTCGTCGCCGGCCAGGCCCTGATCGTCGACGGCGGTCTCACCGGCGGGCGGATGTGGTCGGTGGGGCAGGAGCAGCGACGCCTGCTGCGCTCGGCGTTGAGCATCTGAGAGGGCGCAAGCCACTGGGAGGAGCCCCATGCCCGACAGCCGTTCGACGTCGAGCTGGCCGATACGATCGACGCCTACTACGAAGAGGTCGGCGCGGCGGTGCAGGCCGCCGGGGGCCGCGTCGTCAAGTTCGTGGGCGACGGCGTCCTGCTCGCGCTCGCGGAGGGCCGCGTGGATCGCGGGCGACAAGCACCACGACGTCATCGGCAAGACGGTGAACCCCGCCGCCATGCTGGATTCGACCGGGGTCACGCTCTCGGTGACCGCGTTCCGAAAGCTCGACCCGGCGCTGCGGCGACGGTTCAAGAAGCACACGCCGCCGGTCACCTGCATTCGCGCCGAGGACCCACGGCGGCTCCGGAGATGACGGCGACATGAGACGACTGGGGTGGCTGATCTTGCCGGCCGTGCTGGTGTTCGCGGGCGCGTCCTCGCCGTCGATCGCCCAGCGCCTGCCGCGATTCTTCTTCCCGGCCGCCGCGGCGGCGGGCGGGGCGCTGGTCCTGTTCTCGCTCGTGACCTCCCTCCTCCGCTTCGCGCGGAGCTACCGGACAGACGGCCGCGCTCGGCTCGGCCCGGTGGTCGCCAACGCGGTGGCGGCCATCTTCCTGGTTGGGCTTCCGGCCTCGCGCCTCCCGAACGCGATCGCGCCGCCGCAGCCCGGTCCTCCACGGATTCTCGTGGGCTTCGGCGACTGGCTGGGCGGCGAGGGCTATCCGAGATTGAGCCGCCATCGCGGCCTCGACGTCCGCGGCCGCCCCGGCGCCGACGTGCTCGCCGCCGCCGGCGGCCGCGTCACGGTGGCCCGGGACAACCGCGACCTGTGCGGGCTCATCGTGGTGGTCGACCACGACCCGCACGGGTACCGCACCGTCTACTGCCACCTGTCGGCGCTCTCGGTGAAGCCGGGAGAGCGCGTGGCCCGCGGCCAGCGAATCGGCACCCTCGGCACCACGGGGCAGCGCGCGTGGCCCGGCTACGAGCACGTGCATCTCGAGCTGCAGCGCGGGGCCGATCCTAACGACCTCCACGACCCGGCCGCGCGGATCGTGGGCTGCTTCGACGGGACCCGGCCCTATCCGGCGGACCGTCTGGTGCTCACCTATCCCGTGCCGTGCTGACGAGGGAATCATGCTCTACATGGTCATCGAATACTTCAATGCGGGCGCCGCGGCCGACATCTATCGTCGCGCGCGCGACCGCTGGCGCCAGCTCCCGCCCGGGCTCGAATACGTGGACAGCTGGGTGGATCTCGACTACTTCCGCTGCTTTCAGCTCATGCGGACCGAGGATCGGTCGCTCTTCGAGACCTGGACCAAGGCCTGGAGCGACCTCGCTCACTTCGAGATCATCCCGGTGCGTACCTCCGCGGAAGCGGCCCGGCATATCGCCGACAAGGTCTAGCCGACCACCCGCTGCTCGTAGAGCGCGCTCAAGATCTCGTCGATCCCCGCGGCCGCCCACAGGTCGAAGAAGGGCGAGGCCTGCATGGCCGCGAACTCCCGCATGCCCCGGTCTCTCGCCTGCTCCGCGGTTTCGCCAGAACGGGCGGCCTGCTGGTGCCCGCGGATGCGGTCCTTGTGATAGATGGCCGGATACTCGATGTAGCGATGCAGCTCCCGAAAGTCCTTCGTGTAGATCACCACGACCGGGAGCGACGCCCACTCCCCTCCGTCCTTCTTGTTGAGGAACTCGAGCATGATGTCGTGGTTGGCGTCGGGGGCGACCGCGGGGTCGGGACGCCGCGTGCCGAGGATCTTCTTGCCATCCCGGTTGAAGATGCGGAGCTCGAGCCCGCCCGCCTCGGCGAAGCGGGCGAGGAGGGGCAAGTCCCTCCGACAATCCGACGACCAGTCCTCGGAGATCACGAGGATCTTCGCGGGTCCGTCGGGCTGGCCAGCGAGCCACTGGATCGCGTCCTTCTGGTGGTCGCTGATCCGGGCCCGCGCGTACCGCTCGCGGAATACACCGCTGTTGTCCTTGCGCGGCGCGCCGGCCGACCCGCCGTCGGGGAAGTAGCTGCCGAACGCCTCGCGCGCGAGGTTCTCGGCGGTGCCGACGTACTTCACGTACTCGTCGAAGGTCCGGCCCCTGGCGAACCGCTCCGGCGTCACGACACTCCTGGCCATGGTCTCCTCCTCGAGTCCCAGATGATACTCTGTCGCCCCTCAAGGAGGGAGCCCCTCATGCTGGAGCTGCGGCCGAGTGGTGAGTGCTGCGATCGCGACCTTCCGCCGGACTCGGACGAGGCGCGCATGTGCTCGTTCGAGTGCACGTTCTGCCGCGCCTGCGCGGAGACGGTGCTCCACGGCCGCTGCCCCAACTGCGGCGGCGAGCTCGTGCCCCGCCCCCGGCGGCCCGCCGACAAGCTCGTGAAGTTCCCCGCGGCGACCGCGCGCGTGCACAAGCCGGCGGGCTGTCGGGGCTGACGGCTCAGATCACCACCAGCCCGCGCCGCATCCCGATCGTCACCGCCTCGGTGCGGCTGCCCGCGCCGAGCTTGGCCAGGATGGAGGCCACGTGGAACTTGGCGGTGTGGGCCGAGATCCCGAGCCGCGCGGCGATGATCTTGTTCCCGAGCCCCTCGGCCAGCATGCCCAGCACCTCGATCTCGCGGGCGGTCAGCGGCTGCGCCCGGTCGGGCTCCGCGCGCGCGGGGCGAGGCGCGCGGCCCGGGAGCGCGTCGAGCGCCTCCGGATGCAGCGCCACGAGGCCCGCGGCGACGGCCTCGATCGCGGCCAGGATCTCGCCCGACGTCGCGTCCCGCGGGAGCACCGCCC
Source organism: Methylomirabilia bacterium (assembly GCA_041478145.1). Classification (GTDB taxonomy): domain Bacteria; phylum Methylomirabilota; class Methylomirabilia; order Rokubacteriales; family CSP1-6; genus CAMLFJ01. Next base: position 6,604 of record JBGOVO010000082.1, on the reverse strand, counting down.
GCACCTGACCACGCGCCAGCGCCCCATCGCCCAGCACGCGCCGCGGCACCTCGGCGAGCACGACGAGCGCGGCCTCCGCGGGCTCCCGCAGGCCCGCCAGTGCCACGTCGAGCCGCTCGGCTTCCAGGTCCAGCAGCACGACGTCGGGGCGCAGCTCGTGGACCTGCCGGTCGAGCGGCAGGCCCGGCGGCCCCGCGATGAGCCGCAGCGCGCGCGCGCCGGCCACCACTCCTTCGAGCCGGGCCCGCGCGGCCGCGCGCCGCGCCGCCACCAGCACGGTGGTCACCCGGTCACCCCCGGAGCTGCGCTCGCACGAATCGCTGCGCTTCGCGGCTCGGCACCGCCACCGCCAGGCCCCCGACGATCATGGCGTTGAGACCGACCACGCACCCCCGCGCGTCGGCCAGCGGGCCCCCCGAGTTGCCCGGCGCCAGGCGGAGGTCGGCCTGGATGAACCGGCGGTCCAGGGCGTGGACGAGCCCGGCCGAGAGGGCGCGCACGAGGCCGAGCGGATTGCCGACCGCGAGCACCAGCTCGCCCACCCGCAGCGCGCTCGAGTCCCCGATCTCCGCGGCGGGCAGGCTCGTCGCGTCCACCACGAGCGCGGCCAGGTCGTGCTCGACGTCGCGCGCCACCAGCCGCGCCGAGCGCACCCGCCCATCCGCGAGCACCACCGAGACGTCGCCCCGCGCGACGTGCGCATTGGTGAGGATCAGGCCATCGGGATGCCAGACCACGCCGGATCCCACCGGCGCGCCCGCCGAGGCCTCCCGCCCGCGGCCCCGCACCTCGACCGTGATACGGGCCAGCCGCGCGGCCAGCGCGGCGGCCGCCGCGTCGAGCAGGCCCGCGCTGGGTGCAGCCGTCACGGTGGCGCTCATCCGGCGCGCCGCCGCGGCTGCTCGCCCACCGTGATCCGCACCTCGGCCCGCCCCCCGGCCCTGACCACGCCCACCGTGACCACCGTGCCGATCCGCTCGGAGCCGAGCCGCCCCTGCACGTCCTCGAGATCGCTCACCGGCGTGCCGTCCAGCGCCACCAGCACGTCGCCGAGCAGCACCCCGGCCCGCGCGGCCGGCCCGTCGGGCTGCACGGTGACCACGATGAGACCGACGTCGCTCGTCAGCCCGAGCTGAGCGCGCAGCGGCTCGGGCAGCCGCACCGGCTGCATGGCCAGGCCCAGGTAGCCGCGCGAGACGTGCCCCTTGCGCAGCAGCTCGTCGGCCACGCGGCTCACCGTCGTCACCGGCACGGCCAGCCGGCTCTCGCGGGCGAGGCCCGAGCTGTTCAGCCCGACCACGCGCCCGGCCGCGTCCACGAGCGGCCCGCCCGAGAAGCCGGGATAGAGCACGAGATCCAGGCGCACCAGCCGGTCGATGTCACCGCCGCGCGGGCTCCGCCAGCGCGGCCCGACCGCGCTCACCACGCCCCAGCTCGCGCGCGGCCCGAAGCCGAGCGCCAGCACCATGTGGCCGACCTTGAGCGCGGCGTCATCGCCGAGCGTGGCGGCGGCCGAGCCCATCTCCGGCACGCGGAGCACGGCCAGATCGGTTCCGGGGTCGCGGCCGGCGAGCGTGGCGGGGAGCGACCGGCCGTCCGAGGCCGTGACGGTGATGTCGTCCTCCATGCTGACGGTGTGGTCCGCGGTGACGATGATGCCCGGCCGCCAGTGGATGCCGGTGGACGGCAGGCGACGGCGGGCGTGCACGGCCACGATGGCCGGGGCGGCATGCTCCACCGCGCCCGCCAGATCGTTCGAGAGTGAGAGCAAGGCTTCCATTCGCGTCCTCCTCAGGGGTGAAGATCTCGCCCCAGCATGCCGGACGCGAGGCGCCGCGGGAATCCGCCGAATGGCCAGGTCGGGCCCGGCCGGTTGGCCAGGTGACGGCCGGCGCTCCGGACGGCTAGCGGGCCGCCGCGGGCTGCCGCGGGCGCGCGCCGACCTGATCCAGCGCCTCGAAGAAGCGGCCCACGTCGTCGCGGTCGCAGTGCACGTGGGGCGAGACCCGGATGCGCCCTTCCCCGCCCCAGACCAGCACGCGGAGCGCGGCGAGCCGCGCCGCGAGCCCGGCCGCATCGTCGGCCAGGAAGCACACGTTGCCGGCGCGCTCCTCGGCCGCCTCGGGCGTGATGACCGGCCAGCCCCGCGCCTTCAGCCCCTCGATCAGCTCACCGCCCAGGCGCTGCGCGTGCCGCGCGACGTCGTCGGGCGAGAGCTGCCCGAGCCGGGTCAGCGCGTTGTCCAGGACCGCGAGCCCGAGGAGGCTCGGGTTGCCGGCCTCGAGGCGGGAGGCGTCGGCGCGCCAGTCCATGGCGAACGGGTCGCCCGGCCCGCCTCGATGGCCGACGCTGTGCCAGCCGACGGTCGCCGGGACCAGCGCTCCGACGCGCCGCGCGTCGTAGGCGAAGAGGCCGACGCCGTGGGTGGCGAGCAGCCACTTGTAGCAGCTCGAGACCACGAAGTCGCAGAGCGCGCCCGGCACCGGCACCACGCCGGCGGCGTGGGTGGCGTCCACGGCCAGCCGCGCGCCGGCGCCGCGGGCGATCTCCGCGCAGCGGGCCAGGTCGAGCCGCTGGCCCGTGAGATAGCTCACCTGGCTCACCAGGATCAGCCGCGTCCGCCGGTCCACCTGGGCGGCCAGATCGTCCAGGGCCAGGTAGTGCCCGCGCGTCCGGACCACGCGCGGCTGCACGCCGCGCTCGCGCAGCCGCGCCGCCGGGTAGATCAGCGAGGGGTACTCGAGGTCGGCGAAGACCACGTTGTCGCCCGCGCGCCACTCCACCGAGTGGACGGCCTGGTTCAGCCCCTCCGAGGCGTGGGCCAGGAAGGCCACCTCGCCGGGGGCGACACCCAGCAGCCGGGCGGCGCGCTCGCGGGCGCGCGCGCCGATGGCGAACATCTCCTCCCGCCCGGCGATGCCCCCGCTCTTCAGGACCCCGAAGCGCTCGCACGCGGCCGTGTGCGAGCGAAGCCACGGCGCCTCGCCGCCGGTGCAGAGATGCGCCACGCCGTCGAGTCCGACGAACTCGGTCTTGTCGATCAGGGTCACGAGTGCCCTCCGGGTTTGGGCGCGGGGGCCAGCGCCCTGGCTGTCCGCGCCGTGATCGCCTGGTCCACCGAGAAGAAGTCGGCCCACGGATCCTTGTGGAGCGTCAGCAACCGCTTCGGCACCGTCTCCACCGTGAAGTCCCCGGGGCGCGTCTTGGCCGACAGCTCGCTCCAGCCGATCGGGGCGGAGACCGGGGCGTTGGGCCGAGCGCGGGGCGAGTACGCGGCGACCGCCGTCGCGCCCCGCACGTTCCGCAGGTAGTCGATGAAGATCCGCCCCCGCCGCGCGGCCTTCAGCGGATTGATCGTGTAGCGATCGGGTGCCCGCCGGGCCAGCTCGGCGCCGATTCCCTCACCCAGCGCGCGCAGCGCGTCCCAGCCGGCCTCGGGCCGGAGCGGCACGACCACGTGCAGGCCCTTGCCACCCGTCGTCTTGAGGAACCCGATCAGATCGAGATCGGCGAGGAGCGCGCGGATCTCCTGCGCGGCCTCGACCACGCGCGGCCAGGGCAGATCCGGGGCCGGATCGAGGTCGAGCACCAGGCGGTCGGGGCGAGCGAGCCGGCCCACTCGCGCGCCCCAGGGGTGGATCTCCAGCACGCCGATCTGGGCCAGCGCGACCAGACCCGGCAGGTCGTCCACGTAGGGATAGGAGGCGGTGGCGCCGCCGCGCTCGCGGAGGCGCACGCGCTTGACCTCTTTCGGGATGCCCGGCCCCGCGTGCTTCTGGTAGAAGCACGGCCCGCGCTGGCCGTCCGGGCAGCGCACCAGGCTCAGCGGCCGGTCCGCCACGTGCGGCACGATCCAGTCCGCGACGGCTTCGTAGTAGCGCGCGAGGGCGAGCTTGGTGATCGCCTGGTCGGGATACAGCACGCGGTCGGGATGGGTGAGGCGCACGCCCGCCACCGCGACTGCGGCGCCGCTGCCACCCGCGATGCGCGGCGGGGCTGCCCGCCCGGCCGGGCGCGGCCGCTCTCGCGCCACGTCCACGGCCGGCTTGTCCTCGCGCAGGCCCTCGAAGGCGGGATGGCGCAGGAGCCCGTCGCGCGTCCACTCGGTGAAGGCCACCTCGGCCACCAGCACCGGCTTCACCCAGTGCGCGCCGCGCGCCGGAGGCCGCGGGCCGTCGGCGGCGAAGGGGGATTCACGCTGCGTGAGCTTCCGCAGCCGCGGGCCGAGCGCCGCGAGCGTGGCGCGGCTGAAGCCGGTGCCGACGCGGCCCGCGTAGGCGAGCCGGCCGTCGGGCTCGTGCACGCCCAGGAGCAGCGAGCCCAGCTCGGAGCGGGCGCCCTCGGGATCGGTATAGCCGCCGATGACGAGCTCCTGCCGCGCCACGCACTTGACCTTGAGCCAGGCCGGCCCGCGGCCCGAAGTATAGGGCGCCTGCTTGCGCTTGGAGACGATGCCTTCGAGGGCCATGCGACAGGCGCGATCGTACACCTCCTGGCCCGGCTCGTCGAAGTGCGCCGAGTAGCGCAGCCGGCCGCGACGCCCTTTGAGGAGCCGGGCCAGGCGCCGCTTCCGCTCGAGGAGCGGCTCGCGCCGCAGATCGCGCCCGTCGAGGAAGAGCGCGTCGAACGCCACGTAAGCAATCGCGCGATCCGCCTCGAGTGCGGAGGCCTGCTGCAGGGCCTGGAAGCTCGAGACGCCGGCGGCATCCAGCGCCACGACCTCGCCGTCCAGCAGCGCCTCCTTCACCGGCAGCGCCGCCGCCGCCTCGGCCACCGCGGGGAAGCGGTCCGTCCAGTCCTGCCGGTTGCGCGTGAGGAGCTTCACGCGGCCACGCTCGATCCGCAGCAGGATGCGGTAGCCGTCGAGCTTGATCTCGTGCACCCAGTCGTCGCCCACCGGCGGCTCCGCCACCAGCGTGGCGAGCTGGGGAGCGACCCAGGCGGGGAGCGTCATCGCGCCGATCATACGCCGCCGCGCGGCCCGACGTCGGGCTCGACCCGCTTGCGCGCGGGCGCGCGAGTCCTGTAGCCTACCCGCTGTTGCGCAGAGGGAGCGGCCAACCGGTCTGGAGGCGACATGCGCACTGAGCGAGCGAGGATCGGCATCATCGGGGCCGGAGCCATCGGCTGCGTGGTCGGCGGACTGCTGGCGAAGGCCGGCCACGACGTGACGCTGGTCGATCCCTGGCCGGAGCACGTCGAGCAGATCAAGTCCTCCGGCCTGCGGCTCTCCGGGAGCTGCGGCGAGCACGTGGTGCCGGTGCGGGCGCTGAATCTCCACGAGATGGCGCTGGTGCGCGAGCCGTTCGAGATCGCGTTCGTCGCGGTCAAGTCCTACGACACGGAGTGGGCCACCCAGCTCGCGGTGGACCACCTGCGCCGCCCTGACGGGGTGGTGGTGGACTTCCAGAACGGCATCAACGATCACCGGGTGGCCGCGGTGGCGGGGCGCGAGCGCACGCTCGGCTGTGTCATCCTCATCAGCGCCGGCATGTACGAGCCGGCCCACGCCATCCGCACGGACCGGGGCAACGCCGCCTTCAAGATCGGCGAGCACGACGGCCGCGACTCGCCCCGCGCGCGCCGGATCGCCCTGATCATGAGCGAGGTGGCGCCCGCGGTGGTGACCACGAACCTCTGGGGCGAGCGCTGGTCCAAGCTCGCGCTCAACTGCATGCTGAACCCGCTGGCGGGCCTGAGCGGCCTCGGCACCGCCGAGGTGCGCTCGGAGCCGATCGCGCGGCGGATCGCCGCCCACCTCGGCGCCGAGGTGGTGCGGGTCGGGACCGCGCTCGGCCACCGCATCGAGCCGATCCTGGGCATCGCGGCGAAGCGCTTCGCGGAGGCCTCCGACGCGGCGGCCATCGAGGCGCTCGGCCGCGAGATCGCGGCCGACGCCCAGAGCCGCAGCGGCGGCCGGCCCTCGATGCTGCAGGACGTGATGAAGGGCCGCCGCACCGAGATCGACTACTTGAACGGCTTCGTCGCCACCGAGGGCCGCAACGCGGGCATCCCCACGCCCTTCAACGACGCGGTGGTCGCGGCCTTCCACGCCCACCGGGTCGACGCGCTGAAGCCCGACCCCCGGAACCTCGAGCCGCTCGTCCGCCTGCTGTCGTAGCCGGGCTCGTGGAGCTGCTGTTCATCCTGGCCGTCGGCCTGGCCGCCGGCACCCTCAGCGGCATCGTGGGCTTCGGCTCGTCCATCATGCTGATGCCGGTGCTGGTCATCGTATTCGGGCCGCTGCACGCCGTCCCGATCATGGCCATCGCGGCGATCCTGGCGAACCTTTCCCGCGTCCTGATCTGGTGGCGGGAGGTGGACTGGCGCGCCGTCGCGGCCTACTCCATCACCGGCGTGCCCGCGGCGGCGCTGGGCGCGCGCACGCTGCTGGTGCTGCCGCCGCGGCTGATCGAGGGCGCGCTCGGCTTCTTCTTCCTCGCGATGATCCCGGCGCGCCGCTGGCTCGCGGCCCACGGCTTCCGGCTACGGTGGCCGCACCTGGTGGCGATCGGGGCGGTGGTCGGCTTCCTCACCGGCATCGTGGTGACCACCGGGCCGATCACCGCGCCGATCTTCTTCTCCTACGGGCTCGTGAAGGGCG
>JBGOVO010000302.1:0-4954 GCA_041478145.1 Methylomirabilia bacterium | reverse complement strand
TGTGCTCGAGAAGAGTGTTTCGTGCAAGATTAAGCTGATCATCATCAACTCGCCGCAGAATCCGATCGGTGGCGTGCTGGAGGTCGACCAGCTCGGCCGCATCGCCGAGATCGCGAAGACGTACCGCATCCCGGTCCTGGCCGACGAGATCTACAAGGCCTTCCTCTACGAGGGCGAGTTCGCCTCCATCACCCGCTTCCCGGGAATGAAGGATCTCGTCATCATCCTCGACGGCTTCTCCAAGGCCTACGCCATGACCGGCTGGCGCCTCGGCTACGGGGTGATGCCGGTGGCCCTGGCCGAGCACGTGACGCGGCTCATGGTGAATTCCAACTCGTGCACCGCCTCCTTCACCCAGCTCGCGGGCATCGCGGCGCTGCAGGGCGACCAGACGCCGGTGACCGAGATGGTGGCCGAGTTCAAGCGCCGCCGCGACGTGCTGGTGGATGGGCTGAACCGGCTGCCCGGCGTCTCCTGCCGGAGGCCGCGCGGGGCCTTCTACGTGTTCCCCAACGTGAAGGCGATCAAGCGGCCGTCCACCGAGGTGGCCGAGGCGCTGCTGCAGGAGGCCGGCGTGGCCGTGCTCGGCGGCTCCGCCTTCGGGGAGTACGGCGAGGGCTATCTGCGGCTCTCCTACGCCAGCTCGGAGGCCAACCTGCGGAAGGCGCTCCAGCGCATGGAGCCGGTGCTCGCCCGCCTGGCGGGGCGCTAGCGGCACGACCGGTCCCCGGCGACATGGCCTACGACATCAAGGCCGTGAAGCGGCGGTGGGAAGGGCACGAGACGCCGCTCGTCTGGGGGCGCTATCCCGTCGAGCACGAGCCGATCCGCCGGCACTGCCACATGCTCGACGACACCAACCCGCTCTTTCTCGCGGAAGGCCATTGCCCGCCCGTGATGGTGGACTTCTTCGCCTCGCTCGGGCCGTGGCCGCCCGCCGACTACGACATCTTTCCGCTGATCGCGAGCATTCCGACCCCGGGCGACCGGCTGATCAATCTGAATCAGGAGTTCGAGTGGTTCCGGCCGGTGCGGGTGGGGGACCGCCTGGGCTCCCGGCACAAGGTGGTGAGCGTCCACCAGCGGGGTACCAAGCTCGACCCGCTCTCCGTCTGGATCAAGACCGAGACCACCATCGTCAATCAGCGCGAGGACGTCGTCGCGGTCCGCACGAACCAGATCCTGGTCCATCGCACGCCGCCGGAGATCGCGGCCGGGGTGAGCCGCGCATGATGGCGCCGGCGCCGCGCTTCTGGAACGACGTGCAGGAGGGTGAGGAGCTGAAGGGGTTTTCGCTCGAGCTGACCGCGACGCGCATGGTGCTGCAGGTCTCCGGCACTCAGGACGTGTACCCGATCCACCACGACCCGGCCTTCGCCCGGGCCGCGGGGCACGCCGACATCTTCATCAACACCGCGTTCATCCGCGGCTGTCTCTGCCGGCTGCTGACCGACTGGATGGGTCCGGACGGCTTCCTCAAGTCGCTGGGCTTCCAGATGCGCAAGCCGAACCTGGCCGGCGAGACCATCGGCGTGCGCGGCCGGGTGAAGCGGAAGCGGCCGGACGGGCTCGTCGACCTGGACGCGTGGATCGAGACCGCCGCCGAGGGCGTGACCGTCGTGTCCACCGCGACTGTCGTCTTGCCCGCGCGCGCCTGAGGCGCGGCGTGCCGACCGTCGCCGACCTCATCGTCGAAGGCCTCGCGCGGGCCGAGGTGCCCCGCCTCTTCGGCGTCCCGGGGGGCGGCTCCAATCTGGAAGTCCTCGAGGCGGCGCGGGCCCGGGGGCTGCCGTTCGTGCTCTGCCACCAGGAGTGGGCGGCCTGCATCATGGCCGCGGTGACCGCCGACCTGACCGGCCGGCCCGGCGCGGTCCTGTCCACGCTCGGCCCCGGGGTGACGGCCAGCGCCACCGGCCTCGCCCACGCGTGCCTCGATCGCTCGCCCGTCATCTACGTCAGCGACCGGCATCCGGCGGGCGTGCTCGAGTACGTCTCGCACCAGTATCTCGATCACGCGGCGCACCTGGGCCCGATCGTGAAGGGCAGCGTCACGGTGACGCCTCAGTCGGCCGGCCACTGGGTGGCGCACGCCGTCCAGCTCGCGCTCGCGGAGCCGCGGGGCCCGGTGCACCTGGACTTGCCCGCCGACGTCGCGGGCCGGAGCGCGGTGCCGGTGGCCACCGGCGTGACGCCGCCGGCACCGACCGCGCTCGACGGCGCGCGGCTCGAGCAGGCCGCCGAGATGATCCGCGGCGCCCGGCGCCCCATCGTCATCGCGGGGCTCGGCTGCCGAGCGGGCGACGCCAAGTGGCTGCGCGCGTTCGCCGAGGCGCTGCCCGCGCCGGTGCTGACCACCTACAAGGCCAAGGGCGCGATCCCCGATCCGCACCCGCTGGCGCTCGGGATCTTCACCGGGGGGGCGCTCGAGGAGCCCCTGGTTCGGCGCGCGGACCTCATCATCACCTTCGGCCTCGACACGGTGGAGCTGATCCCGCGGCGCTGGTCCTACACCGCGCCGGTGCTGAGCCTGACGCGCTGCCCGTCGACCGATCCGCGCATGCGCGCGCCGGGCGGCGGCGGCTACTTCACGCCGGCCCTCGAGGTGGTGGGCGATCCGGGCGCGATCCTGGAGGACCTGGCGCCCCGGCTGATGCCGCGCGGCACCCGGGCGGACTGGGACGTGGCCGAGGTGGACCGGCTCCGTCGCGAGCGCCTGGCCGTGCTCGAGGTGCCGGTGCCCGGCCTGGCCCCGCATCGGGTCGCTCAGATGACCCGCGAGCTGACCGCGGCGGGCAGCATCGCCACCGTGGACGCGGGCGCCCACATGTTCCAGACGACGACCTACTGGCAGGCGCTCGAGCCCGGCGAGCTGCTGATCTCGAACGGCCTCGCGACCATGGGATTCGCGCTGCCCGCCGCCATCGCGGCCCAGCTCGTGCATCCGGACCGGCGGGTTGTGTGCTTCACGGGCGACGGCGGGCTGATGATGGTGGTCGCCGAGCTCGAGACGGTGGCGCGTCTCCGGCTCCCGATCCTGATCGTGGTGTTCAACGACGAGGCGCTTTCGCTCATCGAGGTCAAGCAGGAGCAGAAGGGCTTCGAGGGCGTCTCCATGCGCTACGCGGGGCCCGACCTCCGTGCGCTGGCCCGCGCCTTCGGCCTCCGCGCCTTCGCCGCCACCGACGAGCCCACGCTCAAGAGCGCCCTGATCGCGGCCCAGACCGCGCCCGGCCCCGCGCTCATCGACGCGCGCGTCGACCCCTCCGGCTATCGCGCGATGCTCGAAATCGTCCGCGGCGCCCCGACGTAAGCCCGTATACTTCGAGACATGGCATTTCTCTCCGCGAAGGACGAGGCGGCGGTCAAGAAGGAGTTCGAGCGGATCGGCGGGCCGGTCAAGCTCACCGTCTTCGCGTCGGAGCTGGGTGGGGACCACAACACGCAGACGGTGGCGCTCATCCGGGAGGTGGCGGCGCTCTCTGACCAGATCTCGGTGACCGTGCTGAATCCCCATATCGAGCGGGAGCAGGCGGCGGCGTACGGGATCAGCGAATCGCCGACGGTCGTGGTGGAGGGGGCGCAGGACTACGGCATCCGCTTCCTCGGGCTCCCCGCGGGCTACGAGTTCTCCAACCTCATCGACTCGATCATCGCGGTGTCCACCGGCCTGGCCGGGCTGAGCGACGAGACCAAGGCCACGCTGGCCGGGCTCACCGAGGACGTCACGATCAAGGTCTTCGCGACGCCCACCTGACCGCACTGCCCGCGGGCCGTGCGCCTGGCGCAGCACATGGCGATCGCCTCCCCCCGGGTCCGGGCGGAGTGCATCGAGGCCAACGAGTTCCCCGAGCTGTCCGAGCGCTACCAGGTGATGGCGGTGCCGAAGATCGTGATCAACGACAAGGTCGGATTCGAGGGCGCGATCCCCGAGCGCGACTTTCTCGGCGCGGTGCTCCAGGCCGTGAGCCGCGGCCCCGAGACGGAGTCCTAGGCGGTGGAGTCGGCGCTCGCCGTCATCGGGGCCCTCATCATCTGGTTCGCCCTGAACCGCTGGGTGCTCCCGCGCTTCGGCATCAGAACCTGAGCGTCTCCCGCCGGGTGCTCCCGTGAGGAGCAGGAAGCCCGAGACACCCAGAGCCGCGGCTAGGCGGCTCTTCACCTACGGCACGCTGATGCGGGGCTTCCGCCTGCATCGGCTGCTCGACGGACGCGCTCGGTACCTCGGGCGCGGGCGCGTGAAGGCGCGCATCATCGATCTCGGCTCGTATCCCGGCGCGGTCGCCGATCCCGAGGGGATCCTGCACGGGGAAGTCTACGAGATCGCGGACCCGGCGCTGTGGGCGGCGCTGGACTCGGCGGAGGGACCCCAGTATCATCGCCGGGAGGTCATCGTCCGGAGCGAGGACGGCCGCGAGCTGGCCGCGTGCATCTACTGGTACATCGGCCCGCTCGACCGGGGCGTGCCGATTCCGGGTGGCGACTACCGGGCCCACGCGCCCGCGACGTCCATCTACCATCAGCCGAGCCCGTAGGAGGAGCACGATGCCCGTCGAGGCGGCGAAGCTCATCAAGGACGACCAGGATCACCTGATTCACCCGCTCCATCACCCGAGCGATCACCTGGAGCCGATGGTGTACGTGCGGGGCCGCGGCGCGGTGCTGACCGACGTGCAGGGCCGCGAGTACATCGACGGCCTCGCCGGGCTCTGGAACGTCAACGTGGGGCACGGCCGCACCGAGCTGGCCGACGCGGCGGCGGCCCAGATGCGCGAGCTGGCCTACTACTCCGCCTACTCGGGATCCACCAATATCCCGGCCATCGAGCTCGCCTCCAAGCTCATGACCATCGCCTACCCGAACATGCAGGGCGTCTTCTTCACCTCGGGCGGGGCCGAGTCCAACGAGTCCGCGTTCAAGACGGCGCGCTTCTACTGGAAGACCAAGGGCAAGCCCG
>JBGOVO010000403.1:0-3428 GCA_041478145.1 Methylomirabilia bacterium | reverse complement strand
GTCAGCAAGGAACCTCACGCTCCCGGATTGGGAACTCCTGACTGCAGAAGACAAGACAGCGGGTCGTGGTCAGAGATCCCCCTGCCACCCCGCCCACCGCCGCCCGGGACGGGACCCCGGCAGGAGAAGCTCAGCGACTGCGCGAACCCCAGAGCCCCTTGGTGGCGAGCCCCTCGAAGTAGTGGCCGTAGACGTGCAGCAGCGAGGTCTGGAACAGGATCCAGGCCCGGCTCCGGCCGCCCGCCCAGAACTCGGTGAGCCACGCGGCGCCCGGATCCACCGCGCCCTCGGTCGTGCAGACCTCCCTGACCCGCTCCGCCGGGACCATCACCTCGAGGTCGAGGCTCCGAAGCCGCGGCACCGCGTCCAGGGTGGCGCGCGTCACCGCGCGGCAGTAGCCGCGGAGCTGCTCCACGTCGACGCCCACGCAGAGCGCGTCCACCTGCGCGTCGTCCATGCCGGTGCCGACATCGAACCGGTCGATCCGGAGGCGCTGCGGCCAGCCGGCGTCGAGCACCTGCGGTCGGTCGAGCACGAAGCGGTTCACGCAGACGTCCTCGACCCGCATCGCGTGCCAGATCAGCCACGCGACCGGGTTGACACCTCGCACCGGACGGCCGCGCACCTGCGACTCACTCAGGTCGGCGACCAGATCGTCGGCGACGAAGTTGTGGACCGACTCGTAGCGGAGCAGCCAGAGATCGACGGCGTCCATCGGCCCGGCTAGCGCAGCGCCTCGCGCTCCAAGTCGAGCGCGCGCTCGGCGAGGCTCGCCAGCATGCGCCAGGCCGCCTCGTGGTTGCGCGAGCCCTCGATGTCGTCGGCGAAAGTGTCGAAACACACGTACTGCGCGCCGAGCTTCTCGAGCGCGGCCAGGTCGCGCCGCACCTGATCCAGCGTGCCCTCGCCGGCCAGGCGCGTCTCCTCGGGCATCGCCTGGTCGGTGATGCGCAGGCGGATGCGCGGGCAGAGCGCGGGGACGGACCGCCCTTCCCGCGCCGCGATGGCGCGGAGCTTCGGCATGCCCTCGTCGCGCAGGTACGCGATCCGGCTGCGGATCGGGTGCCAGGCGTCGCCGTGGAGCACGGTGCGCCGGAGGGCGGCGTCGCTCGAGCCGCCCACCCAGATCGGCGGATACGGCTTCCGCAGCGGCCGCGGCGCGGTGTAGACGTCCTTGAAGGACACGAAGCGGCCCTGGTAGCTGGCCACGTCCTGCGTCCACACCGCCTTGAGGGCGGCGAGGTAGTCGTCGGTCATGGCCCCGCGGCGCTCGAAGGGCAGGCCCAGCACCTCGAATTCCTGACGCGCCCAGCCCACCCCGATGCCGAAGATCAGGCGGCCCCCGCTCACCCGGTCCAGGTTGGCGGCCATGCGCGCGGTCTCGAGCGGATGGCGGTAGGGCAGCACGATCACCGTGAAACCGAGCTCCACCCTCCGGGTCATCCCGGCCAGCCAGCCGAGCGTGGTGAACGGATCGTAGAACGGCGCCGGGTAGCGGCCCTGCACGTCCGGCGTGATCGCCACGTGGTCGCCCAGCATCATGAAGTGGTAGCCGACGTTCTCCGCGAACGCGGCCCAGCGCGCGAGCGATTCCGGGCTGGCGCCCGGGCCGAAGCTGATCAGGTTGACGCCGAACCGCATCCGGCGGCTACGATTCCATCCGGCGGGCCGCCGCGGCGGTGCTGGGCCCGAGGAACTCGATCATGTTGCCGTCCGGATCCTTGATGAAGAGCTGGCGCAGTCCCGTCGGCCCCGAGATGACGTCGCGGCAGGTCAGCCCCAGCTCCTCGAAGCGCCGCGCGGCCGCGTCCACGTCCTCCGTCCACAGCGCGAAGTGCGGGTAGCGCGCCACGGTCTTCTCCCGCTCCGCCGCCGCGCGCACGAGCTGGTCGTTCAGGATGATGTGGAGCTGCAGGTCGCCGCCCAGGCTGTACCAGATGCCCGGGAAGTCGAAGGCGGGGCGCGGAATCTCCGGGAAGCCCAGCACGCCGGTGTAGAAGTCGCGGGCCTTGGTGACGTCGGTGACGGTGACGCTCACGTGGCTCAGGATCTTGAAGAGGCTCATGCGGTGTCTCCTCCGTCGTAGAGCTCGCGGCGGGCGATGCCGCGCTGGAAGGCCAGGTAGCCCTGGCGGGTCATGGGCGGCCGCGGGCCCGCCAGCACCTCGCGCGCGCCCGCGGCGCCGTCGGCCAGGAGGTCGACGGCCATCGCGGCCAGCGCCTTGGCCGGCTGCACGTAGCCCAGCTCCGGGTCGATGATGGCGAAGTCGGCGGAATGGCCCGGGCCCCGGGCGCCGCCCATGTAGGGATGCAGCACCGGCATCACCTGGCTCAGGTCGCCCATGTCCGTCGAGCCCGAGCGATGCGGGATGTCGCGGTAGTGCTCGGCGCCCACCAGCCCGCGCGCGGTGGTCTCGAAGAGCCGCGCCATGGAGCGGTCGCAGAGGAGCGGCATCGGCCCGGGCAGCGTGTCGATCTCCACCTGCGCCCCCAGGGCCAGCGCGCCGGCGCGGAGCGCGCGGTCGACTCTCCGGCTCGCGTCGGCCACCCCTTCCGCGGTCTTGCCGCGCACGTACATCTCGAGCCGGGCCTCGCCGGGGATCACGTTCACCTGCGAGCCGCCGTTCGTCAAGATGGGATGGACGCGGATCGAGTCCTCGTCGCGAAACGTCTCGCGCACGGCGTTGATGCCGGCCAATGCGAGGTGGGCCGCGTAGAGCGCGTTCACGCCCATGTGCGGCGCGCCGCCCGCGTGCGAGGCCCGCCCGATGAAGCGCGCGGTCTTGCCCACGCGGCCGTTGTTGGACGCGGGCACGCCCGCCTTGCCGTCCTCCGCGCGCCAGTTGGTGTGGATCATCATGGCCAGGTCCACGTCGTCGAACTGGCCGAGCCGCATCAGCTCCTGCTTGCCGCACGGGAACTCGAGACGGCCCGCCCGGATCTGCTCCTGCCGCCACTCGATGTCGCCACCTTCCTCGGCGGGCACCGCGAAGAAGACCACGCGCCCGGCCAGGTGCTCGAAGGCGCCCGCGTCGAAGAGCCCCATGGCCGCGCCGAGCATCCCCGCCACCTGCGCGTTGTGACCGCAGGCGTGGGCCGCGCCGGTCCGGGGATCGGCCTCCGGATGCCCGGTGACGCGCAGGCCGTCCAGCTCGCCGATCAGCGCGAAGGTCGGGCCGTCGCCCGCGCGACCGCGCGCGTCCGCGCGCACGCCGGTCATCGCGAGCCCGGTCTTCACGGGGAGCCCGAGACGCCCGAGCACCTCCTGCACGAGCGCCGCCGTCTTCACCTCCTTGAAGCCCATCTCCGGCTGCTTCCGGATGCGCTCACCGAGCCCGATGATCTCCTCGGCGCGCCGGTCGATCGCCGCGAACACCTGCCGCTTCAGCTCGTCCCGGATCATGGCAGAGGATGCTAGCCGATTCCGCG
>JBGOVO010000363.1:0-4013 GCA_041478145.1 Methylomirabilia bacterium | reverse complement strand
CTGTCCTTCCTGGGCCTGGGCTTCCCGCCCGACATCCCGACCTGGGGCCGCATCCTCTCCGACGCCAAGGACAACCTCGACTTCGCCCCCCACTGGGCCATCTTCCCGGGCACCGCCATCTTCCTCACGGTGCTGAGCATCAACTACATCGGCGACGGCCTGAGAGACGCCCTCGACCCTCGCAAAGTCCTTTCGTAGATCCGGTCGTAACCTTCACCGCCGAGGAGACCGCCCGTGTCCGACCGTGACCTGTGCTTCGTCCCCGCCACCACGCTGCAGCGCCTCTACCGGACTCGGAAGGTCTCGCCGCTCGAGGTGATGCAGGCGGTCCTCGCGCGCATCGACGCGGTGAACCCACGCCTGAACGCCTACGTCACGCTCGCCCGCGAGTCCGCGCTCGCGGGCGCCCGCAAGGCGACCGCCGCGCTCGGGCGGAAGGCGGCGCTCGGCCCGCTGCACGGCATTCCCGTCTCAATCAAGGACCTCACGCCGACCAAGGGCATCCGCACGACCTGGGGCTCCAAGATCTTCGAGCACCACGTGCCAGACGAGGACGCGCTCTACGTCGAGCGGCTCAAGGCGGCCGGCGCCATCGTGGTCGGCAAGACCAATACGCCCGAATTCGGGGCCGGCGGCAACACCTTCAACGCGGTCTTCGGCGCGACCCGCAATCCGTGGAACCCCGCGCTCACCTGCGGCGGCTCGAGCGGCGGCGCCGCGGTCGCCCTCGCCACCGGCATGGGCCCGCTGGCCCAGGGGTCGGACCTCGGCGGGTCGCTGCGAACGCCGGCCGCGTTCTGCGGCGTCGTCGGGTTCCGGACCACGCCCGGGCTGATCCCGGTCTATCCGGCGGACCTCGCCTGGGATTCGCTGGCGGTGACCGGGCCGATGGCCCGGACGGTCGGCGACGTGGCCCTGATGCTGTCGGTGATGGCCGGCCCGGACGACCGCGCGCCGCTCTCCTATGAGGTGGACACGCGCCGGTTCCCGGCCGCGGTCAAGCGGCCGTCGGTCAAGGGTTGGCGCGTCGCGTGGACGCCCAATCTCGACGGGCTGATCCCGGTGGACCACGAGGTCGCCACGGTAGCCGAGCAGGCCACGCGCGTGTTCCGCGGCCTGGGCGCCCGGGTCGAGCGCGCCTGTCCCGACTTCCGCGAGGTCAACGACATCGTGCTATCCACCCGCGGGGTGGGCATGGTCGCGCGCCACGCCGACAAGCTCGCGCAGTGGGAGCCCGTCATGCAGAAGGGCCTCGTGTGGAACATCAAGCAGGGGCTCTCGCTCTCCCCCGAGCAGATCGCCAACGGCGAGAAGCTCCGCACGCGGCTCTGGCACCGGGTGCGCGCGTTCATGGAGACGCACGATCTGCTCATCCTGCCGACGGTGGCGATGCCTCCGTTCCCGGTGGAGCAGCCCTATCCCACCGAGATCAACGGCAAGACGGCCGAGCACTACACGCAGTGGTTCTTTCTCACCTACGGCATCACGGTGACGGGCCTGCCCGTGATCTCGGTGCCGTGCGGCTTCACGAAGAGCGGGCTGCCGGTGGGGCTGCAGATCGTGGGGCGCCGGCGGCAGGAGGCGGCGGTGCTGCGGGCCGCCGCCGCGTTCGAGGCCGCCGCGCCCTGGGCCGACAAGATCCCGCCGGCGGTCTCCGAGGCAGCATCGTGACCCGTCACTGGATGCCGATGCCCACCGCGAAGAGATTCAGGATGAAGGGAAGATCGCGGTTGGCGGGTAGCGCCTTGGCGAGCTTCGCTTCTTCGTAGCGCTCCGGCCGGCCCTCCTCGTCCCAGGCCTGGGTGAGGACCTGCCGATCCCGCACGTCGATCTGGGCCCGCCGGCGTCCCCGCTCGTCCCACAGCGTCAGGGTGCCGTTGTCCGGCCGGGTCTCGCCGCTCGCGCTCGGCGTTCCGCTCTCGTACCAGGCGCGGATCTGGCCGCGCGGCGTGCCGTCCGCGAAGTCGAGCTCCAGACTCCGGCGGCCGCTCGGAAAGAAGCCCACGGTGGGACCGTGACGGATCGGCCCCCCGGGCGCCGGCCGCTCACACCACTCGAACTTCGCGGTCGCCGTCTCGGTGCGGCCGAGCTTGGTGCCCGGCGGACACGTGATCGACTGGGCGGCCGCCGGGCTCGCGGTCGCGAGAAGCGCGACGAGCGAGGCGGCGACGACCGCGAATCGGGCCATGGGGGCGGACGATCAGCGCGCCAGGCGCCGCAGCGGCGCCCCGGTGAGGCGCGTGAGGATCCACTGGCGTTTGAGCTGGGCGCCCAGGCGCCGGTAGAAACCGATGGCGGGGCGGTTCCAGTCGAGCACGGCCCACTCCATGCGCCCGCAGCCGCGCCGCACCGCGATGCGGGCGAGGGCCTTGAGCAGCGCCTTCCCGGCCCCGGTGCCCCGCTCCGCGGGCAGGACGAACAGATCCTCCAGGTACAGGCTCGGCCGGGCGAGGAAGGTGGAGTAGGTGAAGAAGTAGAGGGCAAAGCCCACCGGCCGGCCGCCGCGGCGGCAGATCAGGGTCTCGAAGTAGCGCCGGCCGCCGAAGCCGTGGGCGCGCACGCGGGCCGCGGTCGCCTCCACCTGGTGGGCCAGGCGCTCGTACTCGGCGAGGCCGCGGATCAGCCGCAGGATGATCGGCACGTCGCGGGGCGTGCCGCGCCGGATCACGAGCGGCGCGCGCGCCATCAGGCGGACGCCATGTGCAGCCGCATCTCGGTGTGGCCGCGCGCGTCCCGGCTCACGAGGCGCGCGAGTGCTCCCAGAAGTGACCCGGATTGGGGCGCTTGGCCAGGCGCCGCTCCAGCAGCGCCACCGCGTGCTCCCGCCCCGGCCCGCGCAAGGCGGCCGCGAGCAGGGTGTCGTGGAAGACCTCGCGCTGGGCGTGGCTGCCGCCCACCTCGACGATGCGCGCCTCCACCGGCTCGATCCGCTCCACGCAGCGTGCGTCGTCGCCCTGGGCGAAGGCGTGGAGCCCTTCCATCAGCGGTACCACCACCTCGGCCAGGGTGGGGTTCTTCGATTTCTTCCCTCGCCGGCGCAGCCGGTCGAGCTGGAGCTCCGCGCCGGTCCAGTCGCCCCCGGCGGCCAGCGCCATTCCCACGTGCAGATCATGGAACAGCAGGAGCGGCATGTCGAGCCACCGGCGGGCGGCCCCCGCGAGCTGCGTCCAGCGCCGCGCGTCCGAATGGCCGAAGAGATCGAGCCGCCAGGCGAGCGCCACCGAGTCTTGCAGATCAGACGCGATGGCGATGGGAATGCGCCCGAACACGTTCTCGAAGAGCCGGCTCGCCCGCTCGTAGTCGCCCTCGGCCAGGTGCAGGAGCGCGAGGTGCCACAGCAGGTGGTTCCTGAAATAGCCCAGGTGGTCGCAGGGATGGATGCGCGGCGGCAGGCTCTCGATGCCGCGGCGGTTGTCGCCGCGCTCGTAGTGGACGTGGGCGATGGCGTGCACCGCCCACGCATCCCGCGGATTGAGCGCCACCGCCCGCTCGGCCAGCGGCAGCGCCTCGTCGAAGCGCCGGTTCTCCTCGAGCGCGAACGCGTGGTAGCCGAGGGTGTAGCCGTCGCCCGCGAGGGCCGGCAGCACCGCCCGCGTGACCTCGAGCATCTCGGCCGAGCGCCCCTGCCAGAAATAGATGTAGTAGAGGCGCTGCATCAAAACCATGTCGCGCGGGTACTCGGCGAGGATCTCCTTGATCAGCGCGATCGCGTCGTTGCTGCGGCCCCCCACGAAGAGGGCCAGGGCCTCCAGGTGCCGGCGCTCGCGGGGAGTCAGGGTCCCGGCCCGTGCCGTCCCGTCGGCGGCGGCCCGCTCCATCTCCGCGCGCCCCGCCGGGATCTGCTCGTCCAGGTACAGCGCGACCGCGAGGGCCGCGCGGCCGAGCACGAAGTCCGGGTCGGCCGCGACCGCCTGCCGGAAGCACTCGATGGTGTCGGCGCCGAAGCCCAGCAGGGCGCGGACGCCGCGGTCGTAGGCGTCCACCGCGGCACGGGAAGAGGTCGAGACGGGCAG
>JBGOVO010000112.1:0-10576 GCA_041478145.1 Methylomirabilia bacterium | reverse complement strand
GACGGCCGCGACCTGATCCGGATGGGCCTCCAGCTGGAGGCGCACGGCGTCGAGATCGTTGAAGGGCACCGTGAGCGTCAGCGCGGCGAGCGCCTTCGGCACGCCCAGGCTGTCCGGCACGCCGAAGGTGGCGCCGCCCGAACCCGCCTTGACCAGCAAGCTGTCCGCGTGGCCGTGGTAGCAGCCGTCGAACTTGACGATGCAGTCGCGCCCGGTGGCCCCGCGGGCGAGCCGGATGGCGCTCATGGCCGCCTCGGTGCCCGAGGAGACGAGCCGCATCATCTCCATGGTCGGCACCGCGCCCCGGATCAGCTCCGCGATCTCCACCTCGCCCGCGGTGGGCGCCCCGTAGCTCGTCCCCCGCCGCACCGCTTCGCTCACCGCCTCCACCACCGGGGCGGCCGCGTGGCCCAGGATGAGTGGCCCCCAGGAGCCGAGGAAATCGACGTAGGAGCGGCCGTCGACGTCGATGAGGTGGGCGCCCTCGGCGCGCGCCACGAAGAAGGGCGTGCCGCCCACGCCGCGGAAGGCCCGGACGGGGCTGTTGACGCCTCCGGGCATGAGGCGCTGGGCGTTCTCGAAGAGCGCGTCGGAGTCCGTCACGCGGTCAGGGCTTCTGGAGCTCGGTGGGCACGAAGTCCCGGGCCGATGGATCCCAGACGAAGGCGGCCGCGTCCACCACCCGGCGATCGAGGACGGAGAGCACCACGTAGACCGCGTCCGGATAGGCGGGCTCGCCGTCGATGAGCGCGTTCTGCCGGTCGGTCGCCGAGAAGTACGCGCCGGTGTCGATGTGCGAGTGGTAGATGGTGGTGACGCGGTAGCCCTGGCCCTCGCGCCGTCCGATGGCCAGGAGATCCCGGGGGTCGATGAAGTAGGCGGTCCGCGAGTCCCGCGGATGTCTGACCCCGTCCTTGGCGTGGAGCTCGTCCTGGATGTTGCGACACGGCATGAGCAGGCGATCCGCCGGCGGCGCGTCCCGCTCCAGCAACACCCCGCAGCACTCCGACGGATACTCGGCGGCCGCCTGCGCCCTCACCCGGGCAAGCTCGTCGGGCATGAAGATCATCCGGCCGCGGTCACCCTCGGCCAACCGCCAGGGCTGGGCCGCCCCCCGCGAGGGCTGGAATAATCGAGACCTCGTCGCCGTCCTTGAGCGTCGTGTCGAGCCCTTGCAGCGCCTCGATCGCCTCGTTGTTCACGTAGATGTTGACGTGGTGGTGCACCTCGCCCTGCTCGTTGCGCACGAGCCCCTTGAGCGCGCCGAACTGGTCCTCGAGCTCGTCGAGCAGCCCCTTGACGTCGGGGGCTTCGACCGCGACCCGGTCCGCGTTCCTGGTGGCGCGGCGGAACGGCGTGGGGATGTAGACCTGGACACTCATGGCCGCTCTCCTAGAAGGTCACGCTCAAATAGCGCTCCCCAGTATCGCACAGCACCGTCACCACCACCTGGTCGGCGGGCAGCGTCTCGGCCACCTGGCACGCCGCCCACACGTTGGCGCCGGACGAGATCCCCACCAGCAGCCCCTCCTCGCGGGCGAGCCGACGCGCCATCGCCGTCGCGTCCTCGTCGCGCACCTGTATGATGTCGTCGATCACGGAACGATTCAGCACGCCCGGCACGAACGACGCGCCGATGCCCTGGATGCCGTGCGGGCGGGGGCGGCCCCCCGAGAGCACGGGCGACCGCGCCGGCTCCACTCCGAGCACGCGCACGCGGGGCAGCCGCTCCTTCAACACCTCGCCCACCCCGGTCACGGTGCCGCCGGTGCCCACCCCCGCGACGAAGACGTGCAGGCGCTCCTCCGTCGCGTCCAGGATCTCGAGCGCGGTGGTGCGGCGATGCGCCTCCGGGTTGGCCGGGTTCTCGAACTGCATGGGCATGAAGTAGTCGGGATGCTCGCGACAGATCTCCTGAGCCGCGAAGACGGCCCCCGTCATGCCCTCCATGGCCGGAGTCAGATGGATCTCGGCCCCGTAGCGCGCGAGCAGCCGCTGCCGCTCCACGCTCATGTCGTCGGGCATGGTGAGGATGAGGCGATAGCCACGCACCGCGCAGACCATCGCGAGCCCGATCCCGGTGTTGCCGCTCGTGGGCTCCACCAACGTGGCCCCCGCCTTGAGCACCCCGCGGCGCTCCGCGTCCTCCACCATGGACAGCGCGATACGATCTTTCACGCTGCCGCCCGGATTGAGGGACTCCATCTTCGCCAGCACGGTGGCGCCCCCCGGCTTCGGGATGCGGTTCAGGCGCACCAGGGGCGTCGCCCCCACCAGCTCCAGCACCGAGCCCGCCATTTTCGGACGCGACGGCGCCGCCACTTTCTTGGTCGTCATGGTCGAATCCTATCGGGAACCGCGGTTCGTGCTCACGGCAATGCCCGGTGGTATCAGATGTGGTACATCGGACGCGCGGCGCTGCGCCGCTCCTCGGCGCGCCGACGCAGATCCTCGATCGTGGTGCGATCGACGACCGAGGCGACGGCGCCCGCCACCTCCTGCCACAGCTCCATCAGTCCCGCCGCGTCCTCGCCCGCGCCGCCGCGCCCGCCGCGCCGCGGCGAATCGGGGCCGGACGACGGCCCTTCCACCGCGCGCAGGAGCGCGCCCACCGTGACCTGGTCCGCGGGCCGGCTCAGCCGGTAGCCGCCCGCCGAGCCCCGGCGCGCGTAGAGGAAGCCCGCGCGCTTGAGCTGCAGCAGCACCTGCTCGAGATAGCGCTGGGGGATGGACTGCCGCGCGGCGATGTCCTGGATCGGCTGCAGCTCCCGGCCGTCGTGCAGGGCGAGATCCACCATCGCCTTGATGGCGTACTCACCCTTGGCCGAGACCCTCACGCGCGACCCTGCTCGATGAGCCGCGCCGCGTCCTTGGCGAAGTAGGTGATGATGATGTCGGCGCCGGCCCGGCGGATCCCGGTGAGGGCCTCCAGCACCGCGCGCTCCTCGTCGAGCCAGCCGAGCTGCCCGGCCGCCTTGAGCATGGCGTACTCACCCGAGACGGAGTAGGCCGCCACCGGCAGGCCGAACTCGCCCTTCACGCGCGCGATGATGTCGAGGTACGGCAGCGCCGGCTTCACCATCACGATGTCGGCGCCTTCGTCCACGTCGAGCGCGACCTCCCGCATCGCCTCGATCGCGTTCGCCGGGTCCATCTGGTAGGAGCGCCGGTCGCCGAACTGCGGCGTCGAGTCGGCGGCCTCCCGGAACGGCCCGTAGAACGCGGAGGCGTACTTGGCCGAGTACGCCATGATGGGCGTCTCCGCGAAGCCCGACTCGTCGAGCCCTTCGCGGATGGCGGCGACCCGGCCATCCATCATGTCGGAGGGCGCGACCATGTCCGCGCCGGCCTCGGCGTGGGAGACGGCGGTGCGCGCGATCAACTCGAGCGAGGGGTCGTTCTTCACGCGCCCGTCCTCGACCACCCCGCAGTGCCCGTGACTCGTGTACTCGCACAGGCACACGTCGGTGACGACCAGCAGGTCCGGGATGGTGTCCTTCACCGCGCGCACCGCCTGCTGGATGATGCCGTCCTCGGCGTAGGCCTCGCTCCCGCGCGGATCCTTGTCGCGCGGCAGTCCGAAGAGGAGCACCGCGGGGATGCCCATCGAGGCCGCATCCTTGCACTCCTTGAGCAGCTCGTCGATGGAGAGCCGGTACTGCCCGGGCATCGAGCCGATCGGCTCGCGCACGCCCCGGCCGTGCACCGCGAAGAGCGGGTAGACGAAGTCGTCGACGCGCAGCGCGGTCTCGCGCACCATGGAACGGAGCAGGGGCGACTCGCGAAGCCGGCGGGGACGGTACAGGGGGAACGGCATGCGCTAGCTCCTTGCTGGCTCGAAGTAGGCCACGATGGCGCGCGCCAGTCCCGGGATCGTGTAGTCCCCGGGCACGATCTGGGTCGTGAGCCCCCGCCCCTCCGCGGTGGCCCGCGTGATGGGGCCGATGCAGGCGACCGTGACGCCGCCGAGCAGCCGCCGCAGCTCGGCGGCCCCGAACAGCGCGCAGAAGCTCCGGACGGTGGAGGAGCTGGTGAAGGTCACCACGTCCACGCGCCCGTCGGCGAGCGCGGCGCGGAGCGCGGGGGCCTGCTCGACGGCCGCCCGCGCGCGGTAGGCGGCCACCTCGGTCACGTGGGCGCCGAGCGCGGTCAGCTCGCGCACCAGCACGTCGCGCGTCTCCGCGGCCCGCGGCAGCAGCACGCGGTCGCCCGCGGCCACGAGCGGGCGCAGACGCTCGACCAGCCCCTCCGCGACGTATTCGGCGGGCACGACCTCGGCGGTGAGGCCCCAGTCCCGGAGCGCCCCCGCGGTGGCGGGGCCGATCGCGGCCAGGCGGGAGTGCTCGAGCAGATCGCGACCCCGGCCCGTCGCCTCCACCCGGCGGCGCACCGTCGCCACCCCGTTGACGCTCGTGAAGACCACCCAGGTGAATGCGCCGGCGAGCGCGGCATCGAGGGGCTCCCACGACTCGGGCGGCTCGATCGCGATGGTGGGCACGAGGAGGACGCGGGCCCCCGCGGCCTCGAGCAGCTCCGCGAAGGCGCCCGCCTGCTCCCGGGCGCGCGTCACCAGGACGACCCGTCCGGTCAAGGGCTTGTCACCCCTCACCTCGGTCATCACTCGATCACCGGTGGCTCGCATCGAGAAGTGCCTTCGCTCCCTTCGCCAACAGATCGTCCGCCAGTGCCACTCCCAGCCGCTCGGCTTCTCGGCCCGGCCCGCCGGTGCGGCCGCGCAGCACGCGCGCGCCATCCAGGCTCGCCACCACGCCGGTCAGGGTCAGGGCCGACCCCTCGAGCCGGGCATGTCCGGCCACCGGCGTGTGGCAGTCGGCCCCGAGACGCAACAGAAACGCCCGCTCCGCGAGCGCCTCCGACCTGCTCCGAGTGTCGTCCAGCCGGCTCAGAAGTTCAAGCACTTCCCGGTCGGCTTGCCGGGCTTCGATCGCCAGAATCCCCTGCCCGACCGCGGGGACGAACTCCTCGGCGTCGAGAGGGGTGACGTGCGGCGGGCTGATCCCGAGCCGCCTGAGCCCCGCCGCCGCCAGGATGATGGCGTCATAGGTGCCCGTGGCGAGCTTGTCGACGCGCGTCTCCACGTTGCCGCGGATCGGCTCGGTCCGGAGGTCTGGACGGCGCGCCCGGACCAGCGCGCTCCGCCTCAGGCTCGATGTCCCGACCCGGGCGCCCGCGGGCAAGGCGTCCCAGCCGCCGGCCGCCCGGGTCAGCAAAACGTCACGCGGATCCTCACGGGCCGGAAACACGGCGAGGGTCAGCCCGGCCGGCAGCACCGCGGGCATGTCCTTGAGGCTGTGGACACCCACATCCGCCCGCCCCGCGAGCAGCGCCTCCTCGATCTCCTTCACGAAGAGCGCCTTGCCGCCGAAATCCGCGAGGGCGACCTGGGCGAGGCGGTCGCCCGAGGTCTTGATCACGACGATCTCGACGTCGGCTCCCCCGGCGCGCAGGGCGGCCGCCACCTCCTCGCACTGCACGAGAGCGAGGCGGCTGCCCCGCGTGCCGAGACGGAGCTTCATTCGGGCGGCCCGGACCGCCCGGGCCCGCGCAGCCCGAACAGCTCGGAGATCATCTCCGTCCAGCGCCGGCCGTGCCCGGCGCGCGAGGAGTCCTTGAGCTTCACCATCGGCGCGTGGAGCACCTTGTTGACGATCGCCTGGCTGAGCGCCTCCATCACCCGGCGCGTCTCCTCGGCGGCGCCGGGCAGGCGGGCCAGCGCCCGATCGAGCTCGGCGCGCCGCATCGTCTCGAGCTTCTCCCGCAGCGACACGATGGTGGGCACGACCTCGAGCTGCTGCAGGCGCGCCGCGAACTTCACCACCTCCCGCTCCAGCAGGGCGTGGGCGCGGAGCGCCTCGCGCTGGCGCTCCTTCAGGTTGGACTCGACGACCGAGCGCAGGTCGTCGATGTCGTAGCAGAAGGCGTTCTCGAGATCGTTGACCGCCGGCTCCACGTTGCGCGGCACCGAGATGTCGATGAAGAAGAGCGGCCGGCCGCGGCGGGCCTGGAGCGCCGCCCGGACCTGCGCGGCGGTGACGATGGGCTCGGGCGCCGCGGTGGACGTGATGACGATGTCCACGAGAGCGAGCGTCGCCTCGATCTGATCGTAGGGGACCGGCACCCCGCCGAGCCCCCGGGCCAGATCCTGGGCGCGGCTCCACGTCCGGTTGGCCACGTACACCGGCAGCGCGCCGTCGTCGATCAGATGTCGGGCGGCCAGCTCGCTCATCTCGCCCGCGCCCACCAGGAGCACGGACTTGCCCTCGAGACCCTCGAAGATCTTCCGCGCCAGCTCCACCGCCGCGTAGGCGATCGAGACGGCCAGGCGCCCCACTTCGGTCTTCGACCGCACGCGCTTGGCCGCGCTGAAGGCCTGGCTCATCAGCGCGTGGAGCACCGGGCCCGCGGTGCCCGCCGACTGCGCGAGCGCGAAGGCGTCCTTCACCTGGCCGAGGATCTGGGGCTCGCCCAGCACCATGGAGTCGAGACTCGCGGCCACCCGGAAGGCGTGGAGCGCGGCCTCCTCGCCGGTCACCGTGTAGAGGAGCGGCTCCAGGTCGCGCCAGGACAGCCCGCGCTGGCTGCCCAGCCGGCCGAAGGCCAGCGATCGCGCCTCCCCCGGGACCGCGGCCACGCCATAGACCTCGACGCGGTTGCAGGTGGACAGGATCATGATCTCCTCGAGGAGGCCGCGGCCCGCGAGATCGGCGAGGATCTCCCGGACCTTCTCCTCCTCGAGCGCGAGCTGCTCGCGCACCGCCACCGGAGCCGTCCGGTGATTCATGCCCGCCACGAACAACGTGCCCAGTGCGCGCATCGCGGGGTCCATCAGGAGCCGTGGCGGCCGTGGAGGAAGACGCCCGCGCTGAGCGTGGCCAGCATCACGCAGAAGCCGGCGATCGAGTAGTACGCGGCCCGCCGGCCGCGCCAGCGGCCCAGGACCCGCCCGAGGAGCGTGGCCGCGTAGATCACCCACATGACGACGGAGAAGAACGCGAGCGGGTCGAAGGCCATCACGCTGCCCCAGGCGCGGCCGGCCGAGAGCACGCCGAGCAGGAGGCCCACCGTGAGGAACGGGAAGGCGACCGTGAGGGTGGCCACCGTGAGCCGGTCGAGCGTCTCGAGCGGCGGCAGGCGGTAGTAGACGGTGCCGGGCCGCTTGCCCTTGAGCTGGCGCTCCTGCACCAGGTACATGAGGGCGCCCCCGAAGTTCAGCACCAGCGCGGCCAGCCCGACCAGCACCAGGGCCACGTGCACCACGATCCAGCCGCTCCGGACCGGCGGCTCGAGCGCGATGGCGCGCAGCCCGGTGGGCAGCCCGAGTCCCAGGGCCAGCACCACCGGCAGCACGAAGGCGGAGAGCGGCCGGATGCGGTGGCGGCGCTCCACCCAGAAATCGAGCAGGATGGCGGCCCAGATCACGAGCGAGATCACCTCCGCCATGGTCATGAACGGCAGTCGGCCCAGCTCGATGCCCCGCAGGATCACCGCGGCGGTGTGGCAGATCCAGCCCGCCTGGGTCAGGAGCAGCGCCACCCACGCGAGCTGGTCGCGGCGAGCGATCAGCGAGCCGATCGCGGCCACCGCGGCCAGGATGTACGCGGTCAGCGCCACGTCGAAGAGCACCGCGTTCACGCCGGATCTCCCCCCTCGGGCGGGAGCAGGTGCGCGAGCGAGGGCGTGGCGCGCCAGTAGCCCTCGCGGGCCGCGTAGAGATCGAGATGCGGCGAGCCCCAGTCCTCGACGAGCGGGGGGCCCGCGTTCCAGCGCTGGCGACGGTCCACTCCCTTGAGATAGCCCAGGCACGCGCGGCAGGCCTCGATGAAGTAGCCCTCGTCGAGCGCCTCCCCGACCAGGCGCACGAGGTCGCGTGAGTTCCAGCCGTCGCAGAACGGGCAGCGAAGCCGGGCCGCGATCCACGCGCCGCCGCAGAGATGGCAGGACAGCCGGCGGCGACCGTCTTCCACCAGATCCCCGTACGCCGCGGCCCCGCCGCACCACGGGCAGGCCCCGCGCGTCCACACCCCGTCCGGCAGCGCCCGGACACCTTCGAAGTAGGTCTCGAGCCCGGGCCGGAGCGCGGCCGGTGGGAGGAACGCCCCCAGGTGCGAGCCGAGCCCGAAGCGCTCTTGGAGGAAGGCGGCGGGATCGCGATCCGGCGCGGGCAGGAGGGCGAGCACGTCCACCTGCCCCTCATCCCACGCCTCGGCCAGGCGCCGCAGCGCGGCGGCCGCGTCCGGGCCATCCGCGCCAAGGCGCTCCATGACCGGCCCCAGCAGCTCTTCCACGGAGGCCGCCGGAATGATGGGCGCGGCCTCGGCCAGGAGGGGCACCGCCCGCTCCCATCGCTGGCGGCACTCCTCCGCGGTCCAGGCCAGGGGGACGAGCGTGGCGGGCGGCTTCCACTCGGCCCACCCCTCGAGGATGGCGGTCCAGAAGCCGAGCGGCTCGCTCAGAGCGGGGCGCCGCGCGATCAGCGCCTGCCAGTCGGCCATCAGCGCGGAGTAGTCCGGCATACCGTCAGGCGGGCCCGTCGGTGGCGAGCGCCTCGCCCGCGTAGAGATTGAGCCCGTCGGGGCGCAGGTAGCCGATCACGGTGATGCCGAGCTGCTCGGCCAGGCCCACCGCCATCTCGGTGGGCGAGGTGCGCGAGGCCACCACCGGCACCCCCATGCGGGCGGCCTTCAGCAGCATCTCCGACGACACCCGTCCCGTCGAGAGCAGGACGCGATCCACGGTGGGGATCCCGCGCAGCAGCGCCTCGCCCTTCACCTTGTCCACCGCGTTGTGGCGTCCCACGTCCTCCGCCATGACCAGCAGCCGCTCGCCGTCGGCCAGCGCCGCCCCGTGGATCCCGCGCGAGGCCTGATAGCGCACCGCCTGGGCGAACAGCTCCTTGAGCCGCGCGGCGAGCTGCCGCGGCGTCACCCGGAGCGTGGAGCGGAGGCGGGGGAACAGCCGCGGGTCGATCCGGAAGGTGATGCCGCCCCCGCACCCCGAGGTGAGGATGCGCTCGGTGGGCAGCGTCACCGGGTGGGTCAGGGTCACGTCGGCGCGGCCGTCCACCTCGGAGATGTCGAGCTGTCCGATCTCCTCGAGATTCTCGATCACCTTCTCCATCCACAGGTAGCCGACCACGAGCGGCTCGAGCTGGAAGGGGGAGCACAGCAGGGTGAGGAAGCGTTCGCCGTTGACGTAGACCGTCAACGGCTGCTCGCGGACGACCTCGCCCTTGACTTCCTCGAGCCGGCCGCCTTTGACGTGGAAGTAGGTCCGCATGGCCCGATGGCCGCCGGCCCCAGTATAAAGGAAGGGGCCCCCCTGCCAGGGCCCCTTGTCCGGCCGACCGAGCCGACGGGCGAGCGCCGGTCTCAGGCGTGAGTCATCACGATGACGTAGCGCAGGATGAAGCCGCCGGCCAGCACCAGCACCGCCGGCACCACCGCGGGGACGCGCAGTCCACCCAGGACGTCGAGGAGCAGGGGGATCACCAGCCCGAGCACCACGAGGCCCCCCCAGAAGAGCGGCGCCAGATGGCCCGACGTCAACGGCGCGGCGGCCGAGCCCAGCAAGACCAGGAACACCACCAGCACCACCATCTCGAAGACGATGGCGAAGCGATCCGCCCGCTTGACCTTCTTGAAGCCCTCACCCGCCGAGTCCCCGCTGAGGTAGAGCAGGAGCGAGATGGCGGCCATGCCGGTGGACGCGCCCGAGGCCAGGAACAGGGCGCCCATGAGACGCGCGTCGCTCCAGAAGGGCAGCGCGGTGGCGCTCAGGAGCACGCCGGTGTAGCTGGCGAGGAAGAACCCGAAGATCGTGCCCACCAGGCTGATCTTCCGCCGCAGCGCGGCCCGGCCCTCGTCGGCCGAGAGCGACAGCGCGGAGGACAGGAACGCGAAGAGCCCGAAGACGCCCAGCATCCAGGCCCCGATCGACATCGGATCCCAGAACTTGAAGGTCCCCATCATGTTGAGGAAGCGGCTCGGCGTGCCGAGATCGAGGATCAGGAGCATGCCGCAGACGCCGATCATCAGGAGCGAGAGGATGTACCCGGTGCGCACGACGTTGCGATCGCGGGGCCCGCCGAAGGCATCGGCGATGGCCGCCGTGAAGTAGGCGCCGCCCGCGATGCCGCCCAGGAAGAAATACCAGACGATCAGCAGATGCCACTCGGGATTCCTAAGCATCGCCGCCCCCCTTCCCGCCCCGCTCGCGGAAGGCGACCACCGCGCTCACCCCGACGAGGAGGGCGGCGCCGACCGACAGCACCGAGTCCACCAAGACGTTGCGCTGCGGCAGCAGCGGCTTCTCGGGGAGGTTGTAGGTGGACGGCTTGTCGAGCAGGAGGAAGAAGGCGTTGAGCCCGCCCAGGGGGCCGTTGCTGTCGGCGCCGTAGAGCCGCGCGCTCGCGTAGCCCATCTCCTTGAGCTTGCCCACGCGCTTCTGCGCCTTCGCGACCAGCTCGTCGCGGAAGCCGAACTGGATGGATTCGGTGGGGCAGGCCTTGGCGCAGGCCGGCCCGAGCCCGTTGTGGATGCGGTCGTTGCAGAAGGTG
>JBGOVO010000263.1:0-5759 GCA_041478145.1 Methylomirabilia bacterium | reverse complement strand
ATGCTGGCCGCCTCCGAGCGCTCGGCCGGCAAGGCGTACGGCGCGGCGCTCCGTGACCCCGCGAGCGGGGCGCGGCGCTGGTGGTGCTCGGAGGAGCCGCCCGCTCCCCTGCTCGACCTGCCCGTCGAGAACGCCGACGGGCTGAACCTGGCCGGGATCGATCTCGTCTTCACGGCGGTGGAGTCGGAGGCGGCGCGCGCGCTCGAGCCGCAGTATGCGAAGACCACCCCGGTCCTCAGCACGGCCTCCGCCTTCCGCTACGAGGACGACGTGCCGATCCTGGTCCCGGGCGTCAATCCTGAGCACGCCGCGCTGCTCGACCGTCAGCGCCGGGCGCGGGGCTGGCGCGGCTTCATCGCGCCCCTGCCCAACTGCACCGTGATGGGCCTGGTGGTGACGCTCAAGCCCCTGCTCGATCGCTTCGGGGTGGCGCGCGTCCTGATGACGTCCATGCAGGGGGTCTCGGGGGCCGGGCGCTCGGCGGGCGTCATCGCGCTCGATATTCTCGACAACGTCATCCCCTACATCCCGGGCGAGGAGGAGAAGGTCGCGCGCGAGACGGGCAAGATCCTCGGCCGCGTGGTGGACGGCGGGATCGTGCCCGCCGCGTTCCCGGTCAGCGCCACCTGCACCCGGTCGGCGGTCAGCGAGGGCCACACCGAGGCGGTCGCGGTGTCCCTCGGGGCGCCCGCCGCCCCCGCGGACGTGGCCGCCGCGTTCCGCGAGTTTGGCGGCGAGCTGGCGCGGCGCGGCCTCCCCTCGGCGCCGCAGCGGCTGATCACCGTGCACGACGATCCGTTCCGCCCCCAGCCCCGGCTCGATCGCGACGCCGACGGCGGGATGACGACGAGCGTGGGCCGCATCCGCGAGGACGCCGCGCTCGAGCACGGCGTCAAGTACGTCCTCGTGTCGCACAACACCAAGATGGGCGCGGCCAAGGGCGCGGTGCTGACCGCCGAGATCCTCGCGACCACCGGCCACGTCTGAGCCCCGCCGGTCGCTTGACTCGGCCCGGCCTTTCTCCCATAGTCTGACGCGGTAGCGGCTGGGTCATCCGACGTGCAGGCACCGGGAGGAGAGCCAATGGCGGGAACGAGCGCGCCGAAGTACGAGGTCGTCGAGGGCTGGGAGCAGCTTCCCGCGGGCTATGAGCATCGCGACGTGGCGGGGGTGGCGGTGGACTCGGAGGACCGCGCCTATCTCATCTGCCGCGGGGATCACCCGATCATCGTCTACGATCGCAACGGCAAGTTCCTCGGCTCCTGGGGCGAGGGCCAGTTCACCTACCGCACCCACGGCATCACGGTCGGCCGGGACGAGGAGATCTACTGCACCGACGACGGCAATCACACCGTGCGGAAGTTCACCTCGAAGGGCAAGCTGTTGATGACCCTCGGCACGATGGACAAGCCGGCCGACACCGGCTACGACGGCAAGGACTACCTGACGATCACGAAGCCGGCGGGGGCCTTCAATCGGCCGACCAACCTGGCGGTGGGCCCGAAGGGCGATCTCTACATCTCCGACGGCTACGGCAACTGCCGCGTGCACCAGTTCGGGCCGAACGGGGAGCTGAAGCGCTCGTGGGGCGTGCCGGGCACGGGCCCGGGGCAATTCTACCTGCCCCACGGCATCGCCGCCGCAGCGGACGGGCGCATCTTCGTCTGCGATCGCGAGAACGACCGCATCCAGGTCTTCAGCCCCGACGGCGAGTACCTCTCGGAGTGGACGGACACCCAGCGCCCGACGCATCTGGTGTTCGACCCCCAGGGGCGCGCCTACGTCTCCGAGCTGTGGTGGCACAAGGGCAACACGTCCCCGCACCGCGGCCTGGTCAAGGAGCCGCTCTACGGCCGGGTCAGCGTGTTCGACCGCGACGGCCGGCTGCTCACGCGCTGGGGCAGCCCCGACGCCACCGCGTCCGGCAGCTTCGCGGCCCCGCACGGCATCGCGGTGGACTCGCGCGGCGACATCTACGTGGCCGAGGTCACCTGGACCTTCGCGGTGAGCCGCGGCCTCGTCCAGGCGGGCTGCCACACGTTCCAGAAGTTCAGCCTCAAGGGCTGAGGTCTGCCGCGCCGCGACCGGCTGCTCTGGCTCATCGGCGGCTTCAAGCTCGTCAAGGGCGTCGCCCTGGTGGTGGTGGGCGTGGCCGCCCTCTACTTCGTCCACCACGACGCGGCCCAGACCCTGACGCGCTGGATCGCCCGCCTGCACCTGCACCCGAGCGGCGCCTGGATGGACCGCGCGCTCGCGCGCCTGCTCTCGGTGGACCCCCACACGCTCCGGGCGATCGGCATGGCCACGTTCGCCTACGCGGCCGTGTTCCTCACCGAGGGCGTGGGCCTGCTCCTCGGCGAGCGCTGGGCGGAATACCTCACCGTGATCGTCACCGCCTCCTTCCTTCCCCTCGAGGTGTACGAGCTGGCGGAGCGCGTGCGGATCGGCCGGGCGATCGTGGTGGCGGCCAACCTGGCCATCGTCCTCTACCTGATCGCCCGGCTGCGGGCCGAGCGGCGCGAGCCCCGCGCCGAGACGAGGTGACCATGACCTACGCGCCCGGCGACAAGATCGGAGCCCTGACCGACGCCGAGCTGGCCCGGTTCCTCGACGAGCCCTGGAACGGCCGCCTCGCCACGATCACGGCCGAGGGCTGGCCCTATGTCGCGCCCGTCTGGTTCGAGTTCGACCGAGGTACCTTTCTGATAGTCGGCCGCGAGCGCGCCCGCTGGATCGCCCACATCCGCGAGAACCCGCGGGTGGCCTTCCACGTGGCCGACGACCTGCACGCGCAGCACACGCGCGTCCAGGTGCAGGCCACCGCGCGCATCCTGGAAGGGCCGATCGCGCCCACCGCGAGCCCGCGCCTGCTCGAGCTGACCCACCGCCTCTCCCGTCGCTACCTGGGCCCCGACGGCCCCCGTTACGCCGAGCACACGATCGGGCGACCGCGCGTGCTGGTGCGCCTCGAGCCCGTGAGCTGGACCACGTGGACCGGCCGGGAGTGGCACCCGCGGTACCGATGAAGTCGGCGCGGCCGGGCATCGTTCACGCCTGACCGGTCGAGCGCGGTGGTATCATCCGCGCATGCTCGGCTCCCCGGACGCCCCCGTCACGGCCGGCGACCTGTTGACGCTCGAGGAGCTGGCGTACTTCCGGCGCGCGTCCAGTGTCCGCGGCGCCGGGCTGGTCCTGCACGCGTGGGGCGTGATCGCGGGCGCCACCGCCCTCTACGTCCGGTGGCCGTCCTGGCTCACCCTCGCGGTCGCGGTCATCGTGATCGGCGCCCGCCAGCTCGGCCTGATGGTGCTGATGCACGAGGCCTCCCACTGGCTCCTCTTCCCCAGCGGGCGGGCGAACACCCGGGTCGGCACGTGGCTGTGCGCCGCGCCGGTGGGGGCCGACCTGAAGGCCTACCGCCGGCGGCACCATCTGCATCACCGGCACACCCAGCAGCCCGAGGACCCCGATCTCGCGCTCTCGACCGCGCTGCCCGTGAGCCGCGGCCGGCTGATGCTCGCGATGCTCGGGGATGTCTGCGGGTGGACCGCGCTGACGCAGCTCGCCTCATCGCGGCCGTGGCGTGACGGCCTCGCCCCGGCGTGGCGCCGGGCGCGCGCCCCCGTGGTCGCCAATGCGGTGCTCTTCTGTGCCTTCGCCGCGGTCGGGGGCGCCCAGCTCTACCTGCTCGCGTGGGTGCTCCCGTGGGCGACGTGGTATCAGCTCGTCACGCGGGTTCGCAATATCGCCGAGCACGGGCTCCTGTCCGGCGCGGACGATCCGCTGCGCAACACCCGCACGATCCGGGCCGGGCTCCTGGCGCGCGCGGTCCTGGCGCCCTACCGGGTGAACTATCACCTCGAGCATCATCTGCTCGTGTTCGTCCCCTGCTGGAAGCTCCGCCGGGTCCAGGAGCATCTGCTCGCCAGGAACCTGGGCGAGCGGATGGAGACGGCGTCGAGCTATGCGCAGGTCATCCGCAGCGCGACGTCATCCTGAGGAGGGCGGCCATGGCAGGCAATTCCGGCGGGAAGCTGATGATGGCCGGGCTCATCGTCATCTTCATCGGGGTGTGCATCGTGCTGGTCCGCGTGTTGCAAGTGCCCCAGTACTGGGTCCCGCTTATGGTCGGCCTCGGCCTCTTCCTCCTGGGTCTCGTCCGCTGGCTGACCTCCAAAGATTCCTGATCACGCCCCCCCCCTGATCACGCCCAAGGAGGGCAAGTGCCCGTGAGCAGCGCGAGCCACCGTGATCTGATCGTCGACCAGTTCACCCGTCAGGCCACGCCCTTCTCGACCGCGAAGACGATCGCCAGCGAGGAGGCCCTCCGGCTCCTCGTGGAGGCCTGCGGGGCGGGGCCCGACGACACCGTGCTCGACGTCGCGTGCGGCGGCGGCCTCGTCGTGTGCGCCCTCGCCCAGGTCGTCCGGCGGGCCGAGGGCATCGACATCACGCCGGCCATGCTGGACCGGGCCCGCGCGCTGGCCGCCGAGAAGGGCCTCACGAACACCCACTGGCGCCAGGGGGACGTCCTGCCCCTGCCCTACCCCGACGCGTCGTTCACGATCGTGACGTCGCGCTTCACGTTCCATCACTTCCAGGACCCGCTGGGCGTGCTGCGCGAGATGAAGCGCGTGTGCGCGCCGGGCGGCCGCATCGCCGTCGTCGACACCGACGCCTCGGCGGACCCGGTGAAGGCCGCGCAGTTCAACCGGATGGAGCTGCTGCGCGATCCCTCCCACGTCCGGGCCATGCCCGCGGCCGAGCTGATCGACTTCTTCCACGCGGCCGGCCTGCCCGCCCCGCGCCGGACGTCCTACGAGCTGCGCGACGAGCTGGAGAGCCTGCTGCGCCGCTCGTTTCCCAATCCCGGCGACGACGACAAGATCCGCGCGCTGTTCCGCGCCTCGGCCACCGACGACCGCCTGGGCATCCCGATCCGGCTCGACGGCGACCGGGTCCACTACGCCTATCCGGTCGCGATCCTGGTCGGTGATCGCCCGTGACGACCGGCCCGATTTTCGCGTCCGCCTGATGCCTCGCGCGAGGTGACCGCATGCTGAGCGCCGCCGACAACGAGCTCCTGACGCGGACCGGACCCGGCACGTCGATGGGCGACTACTTCCGTCGCTTCTGGATGCCGGTGCTCCTGTCCCAGGAGCTCTCGGAGCCGGCCATGAGGGAATCCTCCCGATCGATCAGAGGGCGATGTACAGCTCGCCGCGGTCTTCCTTCAGCCGGTAGCCGCGGAGCCCCTCCAGGGCGTCGCCCATGGGGGCACCGGTCTTGAGGTCGAACTGCCACATGTGCTCGAGGCAGGTCAGGGTGGCGCCGTCGTGCACGCCCTGCTCGAGCGGGATGGTTTCGTGGGGGCACAGCGCCTGGAAGGCGACGAACGCGTCCCCGGTATGGACGATGAGCACGTTGACGCCGTCGACCGAGAACTCCTTCATCCCGTTCGCGGGCACGTCGCCGCTCGGGCCCACCCGCTTCCAGGCGACCGCCGGCCCGTCCGGCTCGGGCGGCCGAGCCCGCGCGGCGGCGGTCTTCGTGATCTCGGCCAGCTCGGCCTCGCTCAGCTTGTTCGCCCCCGGCTTCCCGGGGTCGTAGCGAAGCCGCTCGACGGGGCGGCCGCCGACGATGTGCGAGGTGAAGATCTCCTCGAGATCCGACTCCTGGACCCCCGCGTACCAGACGTCCTCGGGGTAGAAGACGATCATCGGGCCGCGCCCGCACTGCGAGAAGCACCCGGCCTTGTT
>JBGOVO010000421.1:0-3189 GCA_041478145.1 Methylomirabilia bacterium | reverse complement strand
TGGCCGCTCCTGATCACCACCAGCAGCAGCATGGATACCATCGTCATCGGTATCACCAAGATGATCGGCACCGGCGACGCCCAGACCGACTGGAACCTGATCATGTCCACCGCGATGCTCGCCATGCTGCCGCCGGTCGCGATCATCCTGCTGCTGCAGCGCTGGTTCGTGAAGGGCCTGGTGGAGACCGAGAAGTGAGAGGGCCCCTGTTTGTCGCGGCGACGCTGCTCGGGGTGACGGTGTTGCTCGGCCCCGCGAAGACCGCGGCGCAGGGGATGATCGCGCCGCTCTTCGCCGCGCACCGGGGCGGGGCGCACCTCTGGCCCGAGAACAGCCTGCTCGCCTTCCGCAACGCGCTGGCGCTGGGCGCCGACTATCTCGAGATGGACGTGCACTTGACGCGCGACGGCGAGGTGGTGGTGATCCACGATCCGACGCTCGACCGCACCACCACCGGCACCGGCCCGGTGCGCGAGCGCACCGGCGCCGAGCTGGGGGCCTTGCGCCTGAAGGACCGCGGGGGCGCCGTCATCGAGGAGCGCATCCCGGCGCTGGACGAGGTGGTGGCGCTGGCCGCGGCGGGGAAGCGGCAGATGCTGCTCGAGATCAAGCTGGACGAGCGGCGGCAGCGCTATCCCGGCATCGAGGAGGAAGTGTTCGCGGTGCTCGACCGCCACTCCTTCGTGCCCTTCGCGATCGTGATGGCCTTCGAGGCCGACACCTGGCGGCGGGTGCGCCAGCTTTGCCCGGAGGCGCGCGCGGGCGCGCTCTACTCGCCGCGCATGCTCGCCGCCTCCGGGGTGGAGGCCGAGCTGCAGGCGCTGCGCCAGGCGGGGGTGACCTTCGTCGGTCTCGACCAGGCGCTGGTGGGCCCCCGGGTGCCGACGCAGGCGCGCCTCGCCGGGCTCACCCTCGGGGTGTGGACGGTGAACGAGCGCGCCGCCATCGAGCGCTTCATCGGGCAGGGCGTGGCCATCGTCATCACCGACCGTCCGGACCTGGCCAAGGAGCTGCTCGGCCGGTGACGGCGCGCCGCTTCGTCCTGGCGCTGGAACAGGGCACGACCGGCTCCACGGCGCTGGTGGTGGATCCCGACGGGGCGGTGCGGGCGCGAGGCTACGCGGAGCTGACGCAGCACTATCCGCAGCCGGGCTGGGTGGAGCACGATCCGGCGGAGATCTGGGCCACCATCGGGCAGGCCGCCGCCCGGGCGGTGGCCTCGGCCGGGATCACCCCGGCCGAGATCGCGACCGTCGGCATCACCAACCAGCGCGAGACCACCATCCTCTGGGAGCGCGGCTCGGGCCGCCCGGTGCACAACGCCATCGTCTGGCAGTGCCGGCGGACCGCCGCGCTCTGCGACCGGCTCAAGGCGGACGGCGTCGAGCCCGAGCTGCGGCGCAAGACCGGGCTGGTCGTCGATCCGTACTTCTCGGGGACCAAGATCCGCTGGATGCTGGACCACGAGCCGTCCCTGCGCCCGCGCGCCGAGCGCGGTGAGCTGTGCTTCGGCACCGTGGACGCGTGGCTGCTCTGGCAGCTCACCGGCGGCGCGGCACACGCCACCGACCCGTCCAACGCCTCGCGCACGCTCTGCTACGACATCCACGCGCTCAAGTGGGACGAGGGCTTGTGCCGGATGCTCGGCGTGCCGATGGCGCTGCTGCCGGCGGTGAAGCCATCCGCGGGGGTGTTCGGTCAGACGACGAAGAGCTTTTGGCTGCCCGGCGATATTCCGGTGGCCGGTATCGCGGGCGACCAGCAAGCCGCGCTCTTCGGCCAGGCCTGCGTGGAGCCCGGCATGGCCAAGAACACCTACGGCACGGGCTGCTTCGCGCTCCTGAACACGGGCGAGCGCGCGGTGGCCTCGACGGAAGGGCTGCTCACCACGGTGGCGTGGACCGTCGAGGGCCGCACCGCCTACGCGCTCGAGGGCGCGGTGTTCATCGCCGGCGCGGCGGTGCAGTGGCTGCGCGACGGCCTCGGCGTCATCACGCACGCGGCGGAGACGCAGCCGCTCGCCGAGTCGGTGCCGGACACGGGCGGGGTGTACCTCGTGCCCGCGTTCGTCGGCCTGGGCGCGCCGTACTGGGACCCGTACGCGCGGGGCACGCTCGTCGGCATCACCCGCGGCACCACGCGCGCGCACCTGGCCCGCGCCGCGCTCGAAGCCATCGCCTACCAGAGCCGCGACGTGCTCGACACCATGCGGCGCGAGTCCGGCGTCCCCCTGACCACCTTGCGGGTCGACGGCGGCGCGGCGGCCAACGATTTTCTCTGCCAGTTCCAAGCCGACGTCCTGGGCGTCGAGGTCCTGCGGCCCTCGGTGACGGAGACCACCGGCCTGGGCGCGGCCTACCTGGCCGGCGTGGGCGCTGGACTGTGGAAGAGCCGGGAGCTGGCCACCCGCTGGAAGCTCGAGCGCAAGTTCACCCCCGCGATGTCGCCCGCCGCGCGCGAGGCGGCCTATGCCGGCTGGCGCCGCGCGGTGGAGCGCGCGCGCGGATGGATCGAACCCGACAGGAGGAATTCATGATGCTGCGATCGATCGTCACGATGGCCGGCGCGGTGCTGTGCGCTCTCCTGGGCTCGCTGGCCGCGCCGGCCCCGCCGGCCCGGGCGCAGGCGCCCGTCGAGAGCGAGCTGACCCTGATCACGCCGGTGTCCAAGTTCATCCACGACGCGGCGCTGAAGGCCTTCGCGGACTACGCGAAGGAGAAGTGGAACGTCACCGTGAAGGTGAACGCGATCCCGGCGGGCACGCCGGTGGCCTACGGCCGCATCACGGAGTGGAAGGGCAAGCCGGACGTGGACATCTTCTGGGGCGGGGAGTCGGCGCTCTTCGAGAAGCTGGCCGAGCAGAAGCTCCTGCAGAAGGTGGAGATCTCGAAGGACGCGTGGGACAGCATCCCCGCCTCCATCGGCAAGCCCAAGCCGATCCCGCTCAAGGACAGGGACGGCTACTGGGTGGGCACCGCGCTCGAGCCCTACGGGCTCGTGTACAACCCCAAGCGGCTGCAGCGGCTGGGGGTAGCGGCGCCGAAGGACTGGGCCGACCTGCTGAACCCGAAGCTCAAGGGGAACGTCGCCCAGTGCGCGCCGACCCGCTCGTCGTCGAGCCACGCGACCTACGAGATCATCCTCCAGGGCAAGGGGGACCAGGCGGGCTGGGATTGGCTCAAGCGCCTG
>JBGOVO010000424.1:0-3154 GCA_041478145.1 Methylomirabilia bacterium | reverse complement strand
TCAGGCGCGGGTCCTCCCGGCGCTTGACCGGCTGGCCGAAGCCCCGGGGCGTGGCGCGGGTGCGCGTGGTCAGGAATGACATGGCCGGCCCGCCATCTTACCGCTTGCGCACGCCGGGCCGGGGCGGTAAACAGACGAGCCATGCAGGAGAAGGTCGTCGTCATCACCGGCGCCACCTCGGGCATCGGCCTGGTCGCGGCGGAGCGGCTGGCCGACCTGGGCGCGCGCCTGGTGCTGGTGGCGCGGGATCGAGCGCGGGGCGAGGCCACCCTCGCGCGGCTTCGCGCGCGCGCGCCCGGGGTCGCCCACCGCGCGTACTACGCGGATCTCTCCCGCATGGCGGACGCCAAGCGGGCGGCGGCGGAGATCGCGGCCGCCGAGCCGCGGATCGACGTGCTGATCAACAACGCGGGCGCCATATTCAATGCCCGCCAGGTCACCGAGGACGGCCTCGAGCTCACCTTCGCCACCAATCACATGGCGTACGTCCTGCTGACGCACGGGCTGCGCGAGCGGTTGATGGCGGGAGTGCCGGCGCGCGTGATCAACACCGCCTCGGACGCCCACCGGCGCGCCCGGCTCGACTTCGACGACCTCCAGTCGGCCCAAGGCTACCGCGGCGTCATGGTCTACGGCCGCTCCAAGCTCTGCAATATCCTCTATACGCGGGAGCTGGCGCGGCGCTGGGCGGGGACCGGGGTCACCGCCAACAGCCTGCATCCGGGCTTCGTCGCCACCCGCTTCGGTGACCAGAGCGGGGGATTGCTCTCCTACGGCGTCCGCCTGGCCAAGCTGTTCGCCATCTCGTCGGAGAAGGGCGCGGAGACGCTCGTGTACCTGGCCTCCTCGCCCGAGGTGGCCGTCATCAGCGGAGGCTATTTCTACCAGTGCCAGCTCGCCACGCCGACGAGGGCCGCGCAGGATGACGCGGCGGCCCAGCGTCTCTGGTCGGAGACCATGAAGCTGGCGGGCATCTAGAGGAGGACTCGCATGCTCTTCACCTGTCCCGGCGCGGCCGCCCGCGGCGGCGCGCGGGGCGCCGCCGGCGGGAAGCGGCGCCACTTCTGCGTCGACATCCATTGCCACGTCCACCACCCGGCCGCGGACGAGATGGTCAAGCACCTGCTCTCCCCGGACCGGGAGCCCTCGCAACGCTATTCGAACGAGCTGTCGCGCGCGACCAACCGCAAGCAGATGGAGAACGTGTGGGCCTGTCTCACGTCGGTCGAGCAGCGGCTGCGCGACATGGACAAGATGGGCATGGACGTGCAGGCGATCTCCCCCTCGCCGTTTCACTTCATGTACTGGCTGCCCCTCGATCTCGCGAGGAAGGTGAGCCGCTCGGTGAACGAGCACCTCGCCTCCATCGTGAAGGCGCACCCGGACCGGTTCGTCGCGCTCGCCCACGTGCCGCTCCAGGCGCCGGACGCGGCGGCGGACGAGCTCGAGTACTGCGTGCGGGAGCTGGGCTTCCGCGGGGCCGAGATCGGCACGAACGTGGCGGGGGCGGAGGTCTCGCGCGGCCGGGATCAATTCTGGAAGAAAGCGCAGGACCTCGACGTGGTCGTGTTCATGCACCCGAATGGCTTCACCCACGGCGAGCGGCTCGCCGACCACTACTTCACCAACGTCATCGGGAACCCGCTCGACACCACCGTCGCGGTGGGGC
This sequence comes from Methylomirabilia bacterium, assembly GCA_041478145.1. Classification (GTDB taxonomy): domain Bacteria; phylum Methylomirabilota; class Methylomirabilia; order Rokubacteriales; family CSP1-6; genus CAMLFJ01. The sequence goes on along the minus strand of JBGOVO010000424.1, from coordinate 1,485 downwards.
ATCTCGTCTTCGACGGCGTGCTCGAGCGCTTCCCGAAGCTCAAGCTGGTGGCCGCGCACGGGGGCGGCTACATCTCGCACTATCCGGCCCGGATGGATCACGTGTGGGGCGCGCGCGTCGATGCCCGCACCGTGCTCAAGAAGGCCCCGCGCCGATCGCTGGCCAAGCTGTACTTCGACACCATCGTGTTCGACCGCGAGCAGCTCAAGCACCTGGTGAACCTGTGGGGGGCCGACCACGTGCTCGTCGGCACCGACTATCCCTACGACATGGGGATGTACGATCCGCGCGGGTTCGTGGGCGGAAGCGGCTTCCTCAAGGACGCCGACCGGGCGAAGATCATGGGCCTGAACGCGGCCCGGCTGCTCAAGATCTCGGAAGCGAAGATGCGCGCGCGGGGGCGCCGATAGGAGTATGTTCGGCCACGGGAAGGGGGGCGCGAATGGCACGGGTGATGGGGCTGGGACACGTCGGGATCTACGTGCGCGACCTCGAGCGGATGGTCGCGTTCTACCGGGACGTCATGGGAATGCGGATCACCAAGCAGAACTGGCGCGCCGGCGCGGTCTTCCTGAGCGCGGATCCCGACGCGGTGGACCACGAGATCGCGCTCATGCGGGGCCGGCCCGACGCGGCGGATCCGCACCTGATCAACCAGATCTCGATGCGGGTCTCGAGCCTCGACGATTTGCGGGCGTTCCGACGACGCCTGATCGCCGAGGGTTACAAGATCGAGGGGATCGTGAATCACGCGAGCGCGATCGGCTGCTACTTCTTCGATCCGGAGGGCAATCGGACCGAAGTGTTCTGGGTCACGGGCCGGCCCTGCTGGGTGCCGACCGCGAACCCCATCGACATCGAGCGGACGGACGAGGCGGTGCTCGCCGACGTCGACCGCGTCTGGAACCAGCTCCGCGACGTGCCCGTCGGGGGGCGGATGACCGATGAAACCGCGACCATCGAGGTGACCCGCCAGCCCTGAGTCGAACCCGAAGAGGAGGCCGCAACCTGAACCCGAGGAGGAGGCCGCAACCTGAACCTGAGGAGGAGGCCGCAATGCCGCTGACACTCAGTCGCCGTTCCTTCCTGGCCGGCAGCGCAGCCCTGGCTGCGATCCGCCCGACCCGTGCGCAGGCGCAGGGCAAGCCGGTCCGGATCGGTCTGCTGACCGTGAAGACCGGCCCCCTGGCCGCGGGCGGCATCCAGATGGAGCAGGGCACCATCCGCTTCCTCAAGGACCGCAACTACACTCTCGCCGGCCGCAAGGTCGACCTGGTGGTGGCCGACACCGGCGGCAACCCGGCGGGCACCAAGACGAAGACCCAGGAGCTGGTCGAGCGCGAGAACGTCGACATGATCTTCGGCCCCCTCGCCGCCTTCGAGCTGCTCGCCATCACCGACTACACCGCGCAGGCGAAGATGCCGATCCTGAGCCTGGCCGCGGCCGAGGACATGACCCAGCGCCGGCCCAACCCCTACTTCATT
>JBGOVO010000401.1:0-3459 GCA_041478145.1 Methylomirabilia bacterium | reverse complement strand
GCCCTCCGCGAGCCCGCAGAGGAGCGCGTAGGTGGCGCCGTCCGACATGCCGGTGAGCAGCACGCGCGAGCGGTCCACGTGGTAGCGCGCGGCCACGTCCTCGACGGCGGCCCGCAGCCGGGGCGCGTCCACGTCCTCGCCGCCCATGATGGACCACGTGCGCTCGAGCGCGGTCGGTGAGAGCAGCAGCACGCCCCGCGAGCGCGCTTCCCGCAGCCAGCTCCAGAGGAAGTCGCGCCCGTGACCGCTGCCGCCGTGCAGCGCGACGATCAACGGTGCCGGCGTGGCGCCGTCCCAGGTCTCGGGCACGTAGAGCGAGAGCCCGCCGCGGCTGCCGCGGTCGTTCCGCGCGTGGAGCACCCCCACCTGGGCGCCGTCCTCGCGGAGCGCGGCGTCGCGGAGGCGCTCCACCAGGGCGTCGTCCTCGCGCCGGCCCGGCTCGAGGAACCAGCGGCTGACCGGGCCCAGCACCGGGCAGAGCGGATAGAGCGCCTCCTGCAGCGGCGCGAAGCGGCGCAATGCGCGGTAGAGCTCGATGGGCTCACCGGATCGGGCGGCGACCGCGAAGGCCTCGATCAGCTCGATGGCCTGGCGGGTGACCTGGCCGAGCCGCTCGCGAAGCAGGCGCAGGTCCTCGGGCCACGCGGCCGCCTCGAGCGCGCGGAGCGGTCCCGCCAAGCGCTCGGCGTGCGGGGCGAGGCGCTCGGCCAGCTCGAGCGCCCGCGGCGGGAAGAGGTGCCGCTGCGCCCACTCCACGCGCTCCAGCGCGCCGAGCAATGGCGCGAGCAGCGCGTCGGTCGTCTCCGCGACGGCCGGGGAGACCGGCATCGCGCTACGCGGTGCGCCGGTCGAGGAAGGCCCGCAGCGCCCGGCCGCACGCGGCGCCGTGCGAGCAGGGCAAGCCGTGGCGCGCGTCCGGGAAGATCTGGAGCTCCGAGGCCGCGATCCTCGCGTGCATCTCCTCCATGACCGCGAGCGGCACGAACGGGCTCCGGCCGGGGGCCAGCAGGAGAGTCGGCACGCGGATGCGGCCCAGCTCGGGGGAGAGATCGGTCCCGATGAGCACGTCGGCCAGATCGAGCACGGAGTCCGCGGAGGCCTGCGCCTGGGCCCGCTCGAACCAGCGGTACTGGGCCTCCGAGACCCGGTCGCGGTCGAGACGCAGCGGCGTCATCATCTCCCCCCACTTGCCCATCCCGTTGGCGCGGATGAACTCGCGCCACTCCCGCGCCCGCTGGATCGAGCCGCCGCGGTGCGAGGCGTTCGACACGGTCAGGCTACGCAGCGAGTCCGCGTGCCGGCTCGCGAGCAGGAGGCCGACGGTACCGCCCACCGACTCGCCGACGAAGTGGAAGCGCTCGGCCCCCGCGGCCCGCGCGACCTCGAGCGCGTCGGCCATCAGCCCCTCGAGCGACCAGGGGAAGCCGGGCCCGGGCACCCCGGAACGGCCGAAGCCCAGCGTGTCGAAGCGGGCGACGCGGTAGCGGTCCAGCAGCGCGGGGAGCCACTCCGCCCAGACCTCGGCGGTGGCGCCGATCCCGTGGTGGAAGACGATCAGCGGAGCCTCGCCCGCCCACGGGGCGGTCGCGTCGATCACCTCGAAGTACAGCGACCCGCCCGGCCGGTCCAGCTTGCCGGTGGCGCTCACGGCGTCAGCCGGCGGTAACAGTCTCGCGCGCTCCGAAAGATTCCCGGGTCACGAAGACGCTCGCCGCGGTCAGCAGGAAAATCCAGAGCCAGCGCCGGGCTTCGTTGGGCATCGCGTTGCTCCTCTCGTAGAGTGATGCTCGCGGCGCAACCGACGGTATCAGACCGGTCCCGGCCGCGCAACCCGGACACCCCGCGTTTACGATACAATCTCCGCGTCATGACCACCCCGCTTCCGCTCGAGGGCGTGCGCGTCCTCGAGCTCGGCCACATCGTCGCGGGGCCCTCGGCCGGGCTGCTGCTGGCCGACCTGGGCGCCGACGTCATCAAGGTGGAGCGGCCGGGCGATGGCGACCAGTCGCGGAACATGCCGGTCGGCACCTCGGCCAATTTTCACTTTCTCAACCGCAACAAGCGCTCGATCGCGATCGATCTCAAAGGCGCAGCCGAAGGCCGCGCGCTCTTCCTGCGCCTGGTCGTCGGCTCCGACGTGGTGATCGACAACTTCGCCTACGGCGCCGTCGAGGGCCTCGGCCTGGGCTACGAGATGCTGGCCCGCGTGCAACCGGGCATCATCTACCTCGCGCTCAAGGGCTTCCTCCCCGGCCCCTCGGAAGCCCGGCCCTTCCTCGACGAGCTGGCCCAGATGTCGGCCGGCCTCGCCTTCATGACCGGACCGCGCGGCCAGCCCCTGCGCGCGGGTGCGTCGATCGTGGACGTGGGCGCCGCGGCCTACGGGGTGATCGCGGTCCTGGCCGCGCTCCACCAGCGCGCCCAGACCGGCCGGGGGCAGAAGATCACCTCGGGTCTCTTCGAGACCGTCGTCTTCTGGGTGGGCCAGTGGCTGGCCCAGCACGCGGCCACCGGCCAGCCGTCGGTGCCGATGCCGGAGATCCGCCAGGGCACGCGCATGGGCTGGGGCGTGTACCAGCTCTTCACCGCCGCCGACGGCGAGCAGATCTTCATCGGCATCACGTCCAACGGCCACTGGGAGCGCTTCTGCGACGAGTTCGGGCTCAAGGGTCTGCTCGCCGACGAGCGCCTCGACGACAATGCCAAGCGCGTGGCCGCGCGCGACTGGCTGCCCGCGCGCATCGCGGAGGAGATGCTCCGCTACCCGAGCGCGGAGCTGTCCGAGCGCCTCGAGCGGGCCCGCGTGCCGTTCGCGCCCTTGAGACGCCCTGATCAACTCTTGGATGACGCGCACCTAATCGCGTCCGGGCAGCTCCTGGACACGCCGCTCCCCGGCGGCGGGATCGCGAGGCTGCCCAAGCTGCCGGTGCGCAGCAGCGCCTTCGACATGGGGCTTCAGCGCCCGGCGCCCACTTTGGGCGAGCACACCCGCGAGGTGCTGGGAGAGCTGGGACTCGAGAAGGACGAGATCGACGCGCTGGCGTCACGGAGGGTCATCGCATGAGCGACATGCCGAGCCACGTCACGATCAAGGAAGTGGGCCCGCGCGAGGGCTTCCAGTTCGAGAAGGGCGACATCAGCCTCGCCGCCAAGATCTCTCTCGTGGACGCGCTCTCCGACACCGGCGTCTCCACCATCGAGTTCACGTCCTTCGTCAGCCCCAAGTGGGTGCCCCAGATGGCCGACGCCGAGCAGATGGTGGCGGGCATCAAGCGGGTGCCCGGCGTCGCCTACGAGGCGATCTGGCTTAACGAGGCGGGGCTCGAGCGCGCGGCACGGCTGCGGGAGCAGCTCGCCCTCCGCCCGATGTTCGGGGTGGCGGCCACCGACACCTTCACGCGCAAGAACACCAACCGCAGCGTGGACGAGAAGATCGCCGAGCTGCCGGGCTGGGCCCGG
>JBGOVO010000039.1:0-16288 GCA_041478145.1 Methylomirabilia bacterium | reverse complement strand
TACTACCGCGAGGCGGCCAAGCGGGTGCCGGTGGGCCGCATGGGCGAGGCCGAGGAGTTCGCCGACCTCGTGGCGTTCCTCGCCTCCGCGCGGGCGGCCTACATCACGGGCACCGCCATCAACTTCGACGGCGGGATGTCGGCGGCGTTCTGAGCCCGGCTAGGCCTGCTGGATCGCGCTGAGCCGGAAGGCGCCGGGGCCGACGGGGCGCACGAACGTCCAGTACTCCTCGAACTTCACCGGCTCGGTGCGGCTGCCCTCGAGCACCTGGGCGCCGCTCTCGTCCGTGGTGTAGTCGAGCAGGCTCGCCAGGATGTGGAGCGTGACGTAGTCCTGCCCGCTCTCTTGCCAGGCCTCCGTGACCTCGGCGGACCGCACCGCGATGTTCTCGAGCCGGTTGATCTTGCGGTCGGCCCGTAGCCGGTCGCAGTCGCGCTGGAGCACCCCTTGCATCTCCGCGGTCAGCCGCGACGACACGGCGCCCATGTCGCGCGCCATCCACGCCGCCTGGACCTTGAAGAAGATGTCCTCGGCAGTCTCCGCGAAGGCGCGCGGATCGAAGCCCGGATCCATCTGGCGGATGTAACCGAGGCCGCGCTCGAGATCCGACGGTCCCGCCGGCGGCTCGATCGTGGCGGTGCCGCCCGAGGATTGGGAGGCGTCGTAGCGAGCCGAGGGCGGGCCGGTGTAGGTGCCGCCACCGGGCATCGCGTACCCGGACGGCGCCGCCATCTGCCGGCGCCGCATGTAGGACAGCGCGAACCAGGCGAGCCCGCCGATGATCAGGATCTCGAGGAGGCCGATGCCGCCGCCGAAGCCGCCCCCGAAGAGCAGCCCGCCGAGCAGACCGCCCAGGACGAGCCCCCCCAGCATCCCGCCCAGCATGCCCCCCCACCCCGGCCGCTGTGGCGCGGGCGAGGCCGGCGGCGAGGCCGGCTGGCTCGGGGACACGGGGCTGGACGGCGGTTTGGCGGGCGACGAATAGCTACGCGAGCCGCGACTGCCGCCCGAGCTTCCCCCGCCCGCGCGAGCCCACGCCTCGGTCGCGACCAGCAGCGGAGACAGCGCCAATGCCACCAGAACCGCCATCGCCATCGTCCGCTTCATCGCGTCAGCCCTCCCCATTCAGCGGGTACGTGTAGGCGGAGATCGTTGGATCGTCCGTGGCCAGTATACGCGGAACTTTCCTCCCGCGCCCCGGTCTAAGCGGGCAAATAGCCCGCTCGATGCGGGCCCGGAGGACATCATGGACTCGATGCGACGCGCGTGTCTCAGGCTCTTCGGCGTTGCCGGCGCTGCGGCCGTCTCCCACCCGGCGCTGGCCTTCGCGGACCGGATCCGCATCCTGCCGGACGGGGGCGGCGCCACCCCACCGTGGCTCGGGGGCCAGCCCAGCCCGGGTCTCCAGCGGGCCCTCGCCGGCCTCACGCTCGGGGCGGCGGCCACCCAGGGCGGCCTCTCCGTCCTGTGGCTCCACGCCAAGGAGCCCGCGGGCGCGCCCCCGCTCGAGATCGCGACCCTCGATGAGGCCCGCGCCCGGGGCGGCCTGACCATCCTCGAGCGCGGGCAGGCCAGCGTGCCCGAGCTGATCGCCGAGAACCGCGGGAACGCCTACGTGCTGCTGCTGGCCGGCGAGATCCTGATCGGCGGCAAGCAGAACCGCGTGCTGCGCGAGGACCTGCTGCTCCCGCCCTGGAGCGGCCCGCGGAACATCGCGGTCTACTGCGTGGAGCAGGGGCGCTGGAACGACGGTCGCAAGGACTTCGAGAGCCGCGGCAGCGTGGTGCAGCCCAGCGTGCGCTCGCAGGTGCTCGGGAGAGCCGAGCAGTCGCGCATCTGGTCTGGCGTCGCGGAGGCCGCGCGGGAGCTGCGGGCCGCCTCGCCCACCGGCAGCTACCAGGCGGTCTACGACAAGCCCGAGGTGAAGGCGCACCTCGAGCGCGCGACGCGCACCCTGGACGCCCGGATCGCGCCGAGTGCGGTCGGGGCCGCCGTCTTCGTGGGCGCGAGCCTCGGCGGCGTGGATTGCTTCCACGCCGCGGCCCTCTTCGCGCGCGAGTGGCCCAAGCTGCTGCGGGCGTACGCGCTCGACGCCTACGGGGGTGCGGCGGGCGGCTGGGACGAGGCCGCGGCCCGCGCCCGCGTGGATGGCCTGCTGCGCGGGGCGGCCCGGGTCGGGGGCGGCCGGCGCGAGAACGCGGGCGCCGGCTCGCTCTTCGAGTTCGCGCTGGACGGCCGGCGCGGCGCGGCGCTGCTCTTCGAGGGCCAGGCGATCCACGTCGCGATTCTGTGATCACCGGATTGACGCTCGGGTGGCTTGACGCTCGGGCGGGCCCGCGTATGATGCGGCCACACGCCGAGCCGCGCGCGGGACCGGCCCCGCCGCTTTCCCCGGCGCGGCCAGGAGGCGCGGCCATGGCGGCGAGACTGCCCTACCTCGAGCGGGCGCAGGTGGAGCCCGAGCTCCAGTCGGTGTACGACACGCTCCAGAAGGCGTCCGGCCGCGTCCTGAACATCTACCGGCTCATGGCCCATCACGCGCGGTCGCTCCCCCCGTTCCTCGGCTGGTATCCGCGGCTGCGCGAGGGCCCGCTCGACCTCAAGCTGCGCTACCTCGCCTACGTCCGGGCCTCCCAGCTCAACCGCTGCCGTTACTGCGTCACCCACAACTCGGCGGGCGGGCGCCGGGCCGGTGTGACGAAGGAGCAGTTCGACGCGCTCGCCGAGTATGGGACGAGCCCCCTCTTCTCCGATCTCGAGCGGCTCGCGATCCAGTACGCCGAGGAGATGACCACCCGCGTGCAGGTGGAGGAGGCGCTGGTCGAGGCGCTCCGGAAGCACCTCACCCCGGAGGCGCTGGTGCAGCTCACCCTCGGCATCGCGGCCGCCAACTTCACCAACCGCTTCAACGAAGCGCTCGGCACCGAGCTCGAGTTCGAGGAGGCCCGTCATGGCTGACACCGTGCAGCGCGTCGAGTATTTCTACGTCCAGGTCCCGAACAAGGCGGGCGAGGGCGCGCGCTATCTCTCCGCCCTCGGTCAGGCCGGCATCAACCTGCTCGCGTTCTCGGGCTTCCCGGAAGGCCGCGGCTCCCAGCTCGACTTCGTGCCCGGCGACTCGGCCGCGTTCCGCGGCTTCGCCAAGCGCTCGAAGTGGACGATCACGGGGCCGAAGCGGGCGTTCCTGCTCGGGGGTGAGGACCGCGTCGGCGTCATCGCGGAGATGCACACCAAGCTGGCCGCGGCCAAGATCAACGTCACCGCGATCGACGCGGTGTGCGCGGGCGGCGGGCGCTACGGCGCGATCCTCTGGGTCGCCGGGCGCGACTACGCCAAGGCCGCCACCCTGCTGGGCGCCGTGTAGCGCATTCGCCCGCGCGTGGAGGGCTCGACGTGAAGCCGCGGCCGCGGCATTGCCTCGCGTGTGGCGCCCGGTTGCGGGCGGGGCGCGAGCACGGATTCAGGCGGTGGCGCTGCCCGCGGTGCGGGTGGATCTTCTACGGCAATCCGGTGCCCGCGACGGTGGCCGTCGTGGTCGGCCCGCGCGGCCTTCTCCTGTGCCGGCGGGCGGCCGAGCCCTTCCGCGGGTACTGGGATGCGGCCGGCGGCTTCCTCGAGGCCGGCGAGTCGCCGGAGCAGGGACTGCGCCGCGAGCTGCGCGAAGAGCTCGGCGCGCGCGTCCGGTGCGCGCGCTTCCGCGCCTTCGTGCTGGATCACTACGGCCGGGACGGGTTTCCGGTGCTGGGCCTCGTGTACGAGGTGCGGCTGTCCGGGCGCATCAGCGCTCGGAGCGACGTCAGCGAGGTGCGGTGGTTCCCGCGGCGCTCCATCCCGTGGCGGCGGATCGGCTTTGCCTCGATCCGCCGGGCGCTCCGCGACTACCTCCGCTCACCCTGAACCGTCCGCGACTCAGGGCCGAACGTGGCGACGGCGGCCAGCGCCAGCACCAGACCGCCCAGAGCCAGATCGACCGGCGGTCCCGCGCTCCAGAAGCGCCACCCGAGCCCCGCCGCCACCGCGCCGAGGCCCAGCGTGGACTCGAGGCAGAGCCGCACCTCACCGGAACGCGGGTCGGGCGCCGCCACCATAGGGCGGCGCGAGGGCCAGGAGATCCAGGCCGCGCTCGGCCCGTACGATGCGCGCTTCTCCCGTCATGGCGTGGCCCTCCTCGGAGGGCGATCCATCTAGCAACATGGTTGCATAGTCGGTCCCGCGTCATGTCCAGCCTCTGACGGGCCTGTTGCCGCGCTGACGACCGCGACGCGGACAGGCCGCGAGAATGCCCCGCAATTCCAAGCACTTCTGGCTTCTCTGCCATGGCATGGCCTATGCCGAGAAGGGACCCAATCGCCGGCCGGAACGATCCGGGCCCGAGCCGATCAGAAAAGGAGCAGCGCAAATGCCTGATACCGAAGACGTGCTGGCCGAGTACGTGGAGCGGCTGTTCGCGAAGGCGAGCCTCATGAGCCTGGCGGTACTGGGGCACGGGCGGCTGCTCGAGGACGGCTGCCTGCGTCCGGAGGGCAATCGGCTCGATCAGCTCCAGTCACTGGCCACGGAGCTGGAGTTCGGCCTGGGCATGCTCCACGACCGCCTCACCGAGCGTCACGAGCTCGCCTGAGCCGAGGCCCACCGATGACGACGATCCGCCGAGTCACCTGCACGCTCGGGGCGCTGGCCGCCGCGCTGCTGCCGCTCGGATGCGCCAAGCACGCCGATCCTCCGCGCGCGGCCAGCGTCACGGCCGTCACCGCCGCGCCCACGCCACCCGCCGCGCCCACCTGGCCTGACGCGGCGCCCGTGCCCGGCGCGCCCGCGCCGGACGCGGCGGGGCCCGTGCCCATGCCCGAGCGCATGGCCGAGTTCGCGTCGCGCGGGGAGCTCAAGGACGTCCACTTCGCCTCGGGCCAGATCCACGCGCAGCACGCCGATCTCAGGGCGCTCGACGCGGCGGCGGCCTGGCTCAAGGCCAACCCGGACCAGCTCGTCATCCTCGAGGGCTATACCGACATCGCCGGACCCCGGGCGGCCAACCTGGCCCTGGCCCAGCGCCGCGCGAAGTGGGTGATGGACTACCTGGTCGGGAAGGGCGTGCCGGCGAGCCGTATCACGGTCGTCTCGCGCGGGGAAGACGGCGTCCTCTGCGCCGACAAGACGACGGCCTGCCAGGGCCGGAACCGTCGCGTGCACTTCCTGGTCCGCGAGAGCGGTCCCCTCCAGGTCAGCGCGTCGCCCAGCCGCTGAGACAGGCCAGCGCGTCCGCCCGCCCGCGCTCGAGCGCGCGGGCGATCGCGGGCGGATCGAAATCGAGCGGCCGCAGCCAGAGCGGCGCCGACGGCGTCAGCAGGTGGAGCTCCACCGCGGGGAACTTGAGCCGGGCCAGCTCCACGTCCCGCCGGATCTGGTGGATCATCCCCATCTCGAAGGCCTCCTCGACCGCTCGCCGCAGCGTGGTGGGCGGCACCCCGCGCTCGTCCGGCGCGTAGCTCATCACCACCACCGCGCGCTCCACGCCCGCCCCCGCCGCCAGGGCTTCTAACACCGGCGCGCGCCCGGCGAGGCCGCCGTCCACGAGCAGGGCCCCATCGACCTTCACCGCGGGAAACGCGCCCGGCACCGCCGCCGCCGCCATCAGGGCCTCGCGCGTCACGGTCTGGTTGTCGAACAGCCGCTGCTCGCGCCGAGCCAGGTCGGTCGTGACCACGAGCAGCCGCACCGGCGAGGCGCGGATGCGATCGAGGTCGAGCGAGGCGTCGATCAGCTCGCGCAGGGGCGCGGGATCGAAGAGGGAGCCGGCGCGATCGAGAGTGAGCAGGGTGAGCCAGCCCGGCAGCAGGCCGGCGAAGAACACGCCCGCCCGCAGCGAGTAGACCCGGTCCCGCGTGAGACCGCGCCAGAGGGCTTCCAGCCGCTCGATGCGGCCGTCCGCGATCATGGCCGCGTTCAGGGCGCCGGCCGACGAGCCAGCCACGAGCCGGATCGGCAGCCCGCGCTCCACGAAGACGGCGGCCACGCCCGCCTCGTAGGCGCCCTTGGCCCCGCCGCCCGAGAGCACGAGCGCCATCGGCGCATCGGGGGGACGCGCGGAGGGTCCGCACCCGGAGGCCGCGGCGGGCGGCGGGCCCAGCGCGACGCCGACGAGCGCAAGAGCGGAGAGCCGCGCGAGAGTCCGCCGGGAAGCCATGGTCCGGCTCTTACAACGAGCCGGGCCGCGCGTCAACCCGCGGCGCGCCGGCTAGCGGACGCGCGGGGCGACCGCCGCGGACGCGACGCGGGCGCGGTCGCCCAGGACCATCTGGACGCGCCGAGCCAGGTACTCGATCGTGAACGGCTTGGTGATGACCGGCCCGCCCGGATTGAGCCCGCGGGCCACGAGGAAATCGCGATCGTAGGCGGACATGAACATCACCTTCAGGCCGGGCAGCAGCCCGCTGAGCCCGGCGGCCAGCTCGCAGCCGTTCATGCCGGGCATCACCACGTCCGTCAGCAGCAGGTGGATCGGCCCCGGGTGCTCGGCGGCAACGCGGATCGCGTCCTGACCGTCCGAGGCCTCGAGCACGCGGTAGCCCTCGCCCGCCAGCACGTCGCGGGCGAGCACGCGCACCCAGGCGTCATCGTCGACGACGAGAATCGTTCGCACGGCGGTCGGGGGATCAGCCGGCGCGCCGCCGCTGAACCGCGCGGGCGCGAAGCTTCACCGGCGCCGCGGCGGCGCGAGCCTCGCTCTCGACGCGCGCGCCGCGCAGGCGCCACAGCCAACGCACGCGCCGACTGGACGGAAGGCTCGCGGTCTCGGCGCCCGGCGCCTTCTGCGAGCGATCGCGGTTCAGCCAGCTCTCGAGCGGGTAGAATTCGATGCTCCCGCACGTCGGGCAGTGCCGGTACGTGCTCGCGTCGAAGACGGTATTGCAATCGAGCTCCATGCAGAGCTTCGCGTAGCGCAAATCCATGCGAAACGGGTCTCTCTCGAGCTTCATCCGATCCTCCTGTGGGACACTCACGGCGCCTCACGTCTCTGTGACCAGGCAGGCCGAGATGGCCGAGGTCGCGGGTCGACGCGTCGGTGGAGAAGGGACCGAAACCCCGTCCCGCTCCTCGGCCTCTCGACCTGCCTGATCCGTACCGCACTACCGGGGGCAAATCCTGTACCAATGCGGATCGATCGTAGAATCAACCGCTTGCTCTCGCGCCCCGCACGCGCCTTCCAGCGCCGTGCCGTGGCTGGGCAACGAAATTCCCTATTGAAGCGGGAGACGTGCCCACCGCATTTTCTGCGGACTCGAAGACGTCTTGACACTCCTCGCGCGCTCGCCTGATCCTTGTCAGGTGGACTCCGAGCACCCCGCGTCGTTCACCGCCACGCGCGCCGCCGCGCTCATCGCCCGGGGTGCGCTCTCGCCCGAGACGCTGCTCGAGGCGTGCCTGGCGCGAATCGCCGCGGCCGACGGTGGCGTGCGCGCGTGGGCGTACGTGGACGAGGCCGGCGCGCGGGCGAGCGCGCGCGAGCGCCTGACCGAGGCGCGCGCGGGACGCCTGCGCGGCCCGCTGCACGGCGTGCCGGTCGGCATCAAGGACATCTTCCACGTGGCGGGCATGACCACGACGTGCGGCGCCGCGCCCGCGTTTCACACGCAGCCCGCGGAGGACGCCGCGTCGGTGGCGCGGCTGCGCGCGGCGGGCGCGGTCATCCTCGGCAAGGCGCACACGACGGAGTTCGCCTATTTCGAGCCCGGGCCCACCCGCAATCCGTGGAATGTCGCCCACACCCCCGGCGGCTCCTCCTCGGGCTCGGCGGCGGCGGTGGCCGCGCGCATGACGCCGCTGGCGCTCGGCACCCAGACGGTGGGCTCCGTGCTGCGGCCGGCGGCCTACTGCGGCGTGGTGGGCTTCAAGGGCACGTACGGCCTGATCCCGACCGACGGCGTCGTGCCGCTGGCGTGGAGCTTCGATCACGTGGGCGTCTTCGCGCGCGCCGTCGCGGACGTGGCCCTCGCGGTGGGCGTGCTCGCCGGGCGCCCTCTGGAGGCCGCCGCCGCGCCGCCCGCGCCGCGCCTGGCCCTCGCCCCGGCGCTGCTCGAGCGCGCGACGCCCGAGGTGGCCGCGGCGGTGCGCGCGACCGCGGAGCGCTTGACCCGCGCGGGCGCGACGGTGCGCGAGGTGACGCTGCCCGCGTCGTTCGCGGGGGTACACGTGGCGGGCCGCGCCGTGCTCGAGGTGGAAGCGGCCGCGTACCACGAAGACCTCTACCAGGCGCACGCCGCGCAGTACCGACCCGGCACCCGCGAGCTGATCGCGGGCGGGCTCACCCGCCCCGCGGTGGCCTACGTGCGCGCGCAGCGCGCGCGCCTCGCCTTTCGCGGTGACGTGATGCCGCTGCTCGCGGCGTACGACGCCCTGCTGTCCCCGACCGCGCCGTCGCCCGCGCCCGAAGGCCTCGCCGCCACCGGCGATCCGTGGTTCTGCGCGCCGTGGAGCTTCGCGGGCGTGCCCGCGCTCTCGCTGCCCATCGGCGTCTCGCCGCGCGGGCTGCCGCACGCGGTGCAGCTCGTCGCGGCGGCCGGCCACGACGCGGCGCTGCTCGCGGTGGCCGCGTGGTGCGAGCGCGTGGTAGACTTTGCCCTCTCGCCGTCAGGGTGATGGCGATCTCGTCGGGGTGCCCACGATGCAGGCTTTGCACGGAGGAACGTCCGGCCTGGCCGGACGGTTGAAGAGGCAGTGGCGGATTCAAGCGGCCGATTCTCGCTGAGGCGCTGGCTCCCATCGCCTCGGTCTGCGTCGCAGACCGCCCTGGCCCCCACCCGGCCCGCGCTCGCCACCGGAGTGATCGGGGGCGACGTCATCGCGGATCAGACCCGCCGCCTGCCGTGGCCCGCGCGCGTGCGCGAGCTGCTGCTGCGCCGGAGCGTCCTGTTCCCGGTCATCGGGCTGATCCTCCTCGTGGCCGCCCTCGTGGAGATCCGCACGTCCGGCGTGCAGGCCCTCGTGCTCTCGCACGTGGCGGGCGCGCTCACGTATCGCGTGGAAGCGGGGGCGAGCCCGACCGTCCAGTTCCCGCGCTCGGGGCCCTACGACGAGCGGCTCGGCTACACGCGCGTGCCCGGCTTCGTCGAGCGGCTCGAAGCGGCCGGCTACCGCGTGGAGGGGCAGGCCCGGCTCTCGCCCGGCCTCGAGCACCTGACCGCGTGGGGCTTCTATCCTCCGTATCGCGAGAAGGCGCGCGCGGGCCTCGAGGTGCTGGACCGCGCCGGCCGTCCCCTCTACGCCACGCGGTATCCCGAGCAGGTCTACGAGCGCTTCGAGGCGGTGCCCACGCTCCTGGTCAACACCCTGCTCTTCATCGAGAACCGGGAGCTGCTCGACGCGCGGCAGCCCTTCCACAACCCGGCGGTCGACTGGCGCCGCCTCGCCAAGGCGCTCGGGGTCGAGACGATCGGGCGGCTGAGCCGCGAGCGGCACTCCATCGGGGCCAGCACCCTGCCCACCCAGCTCGAGAAGCTCCGGCACTCGCCGGAGGGCCGGACCCGCGCGGCGGGCGATAAGCTACGGCAGATGATCTCCGCGAGCCTGCGGGCCTACCAGGGCGGCGCGGCCACGCGCGCCACCCGACGGCAGATCGTGGTGGACTACCTCGACGCGCTGCCCCTGGCCGCCGCGGCCGGCTACGGCGAGGTGCACGGCCTGGGCGACGGCCTGCGCATCTGGTACGGCGTCGATTTCGCGGAGGCCAACCAGCTGCTCGCGGCCACCCCCGCCGTCGCGGACGCCGCGCGCGCCCGCGTGTTCAAGCGCTCGTTGAGCCTGATCCTGGCCGCGCGGCGGCCCTACTACTACCTCGTCGAGAACCCGCGCGCGCTCGAGGAGTTCACGGACAGCTACCTGCGGGTCATGGCGCGCGCGGGGGTGATCGACGCGCGGCTGCGCGACGCGGCGCTCGCGGAGCGTCTCGGCATCCAGCGCGGCAGCGCGGTGCCCCCGATGGCGTTCGTGGAGCGCAAGGGCGCCAACCTGGTGCGCGCCCGGCTCACCACCCTGCTGGGCGTGCCCGCCCTCTACGACCTGGACCGGCTCGACCTCACCGCGCGCAGCACGCTGGACGCGGCGGGCCAGGACGCGGTGGCGCGGCTCCTGCGCTCCCTGCGCGAGCCCGCGACGATCGAGCGCCTGGGCCTCGTGGGCGACAAGCTCCTGGGCGGGGGCGATCCGGGGCGCGTGCTCTACAGCGTGACGATCTACGAGCGGGGCCCGGGCGTCAATCGCGTGCGCATCCAGACCGACAACCTCGACCAGCCGCTCGACATCAACGGCGGCGCGCGGATCGACCTCGGCTCCACCGCGAAGCTGCGCACGCTCATCTCGTACCTCGAGGCGATCGCCGCGCTCCACGATCGCTACGGCCGGCTCGAGCCCGCCGCGCTGGCCGCGATCAAGATCCACCCGCACGACCGGCTCGGCGCCTGGGCCGTCGAGTACCTTCGGGGCGCGCGCGGCACCGATCGGAGCCTCCTCGCCATGCTGGAGGCCTCGCTGGAGCGCCGCTACTCGGCCAGCCCCGCCGAGGCCTTCTTCACGGGCGGAGGGCTTCACACCTTCGGCAACTTCGACCGCGAGGACGACGCGCGGGTGCTCTCGATCCGGGAGGCCTTCCAGAATTCGGTGAACCTCGTCTTCATCCGCCTCATCCGCGACATGGTCACGCATCATCTCTACGGTTCCTCCGGCTCGCTCGCGCTCGTGCTGGAGAATCCCGGCGACCCGCGCCGCGATCGCTATCTGAGCCGCTTCGCGGACCGGGAGGGCAGCGAGTTCGTCCGGCGCTTCTACCGCAAGTACCAGGGCCTGCCCCCCGGGGAGGCGCTCGAGCTGCTCCTGAGCGGTGCCCGTCCCACCCCGGCGGGGCTGGCCACCGCGCTGCGCTCCGTCTATCCGGAGGCGAGCCCCGAGGTCTTCCGCGATCTGCTCGCGACGCGCCTGCCCGGCCGCGCGCTGTCCGACAAGGCGGTCGAGGAGCTGTACGAGCAGGCCGCGCCCGAGGCGCGGCCGCTCGCCGACCGCGGCTACGTGGCGGGCGTGCATCCGCTCGAGCTGTGGGTGGCGGGCTACCTGCGGCGGCATCCCGGCGCGGGCATGGGCCAGGTGGTGCGCGCGAGCAGCGCCGAGCGCCAGTCGGTCTACAGCTGGCTCTTCCTGACCCGCCACCGGAACGCGCAGGACCATCGCATCGCGAGCCTGCTCGAGCTGGAGGCCTTCCTCGACCTCCACCGGAGCTGGGAGCGGCTGGGCTACCCGTTCGCGTCGCTGACCCCCTCCCTCGCCACCGCCATCGGCAGCTCCGGTGACCGGCCCGCCGCGCTCGCCGAGCTGATGGGCATCATCCTCAACGACGGCGTGCGCCAGCCCACCGTGCTGGTCGACGGCCTCGACTTCGCCGCCCGCACGCCCTACGAGACCCGCATGGGCCGCGCCGAGCCCCCGCCGAGCCAGGTGCTCGCGCCGGAGGTGGCGGCGGTGGTGCGCGGGGCGCTCGCGCAGGTCGTGGAGGTGGGCACCGCGCGCGGCCTGCGGCCCGCGCTCGCGCGGCCGGGCAGCACCCACGCGGTGGGCGGCAAGACCGGCACCGGCGACCATCGCTACTTCGTCTACGCCAAGAACGGCTCGGTGGTCGAGTCGCGCGTGGTCAGCCGGGCCGCGACCTTCGTCTTCATGCTCGACGAGCGGTACTTCGGCACCGTCACCGCCTACGTGCCCGGTCCCGCGGCGGCGCGCTTCCACTTCACGAGCGCGCTGCCGGTGCGGATCGTCGGGCTGCTCATGCCGACGCTCGAGAAGCTGACCATTCCGCAGACCGCGACGCTCGCCACGTCTCGCTGAGCGCGCTCCCTACGGTCGGGCGGGGGCCGGGGGGCGCGCTCCCGGGAACACGCTGACTCGCTCCCCGCGTGGGCTCTCGTGACGGGCCACGAGATGGGGACGGTCCGCTTCGTTGGCGCGCAGAAGACACGGTTCCCGGGAGCGCGCCCCCCGGCCCCCGCCCTCTGCGTCACGGCCTCAGGGGCTCAGAAGACGTCGTCGCGTTCGCCGAATTCGAATTGGTAGGTGGTTTCGTCCAGCTCGGTGCTGGTGACGAGGCCTTTGCGGGTGAGCAGGTCTTCGAAGGTCTGGAGCCAGATCTCGTAGTAGATGAACGGGCCCCCGCGGGTCTCGGCCCTGGCGACGTGGGCGATGAGGGCCCGGCGGAATTCTTCCCAGTCGTAGAGGCCGCGCTCGTGGAGGGCGACCGCCATGCCGAAGACCCGGCCCTGCCAGGGCTCTTCGAAGACGAGCTCGCCGTTCTTGCGGGGCAAGGCGGCGCGGCCCTCCATCACCGCGACGACGCGGTCCACCGTCAGCGCCTCGCCCTCCGCGGTCACGCCGGAGGGCATGGACTCGCAGGCGTGCGGCGGACGCCCGCGCCACCGGCGCGCGTCGTCGACCGGCTGGCCGTCGGGCCGCGGCTGCCAGGCCGACGCGGTGAAGTGATAGGGCGCGAGCGCCGCCGGCGGCGGCAGGCAGGCGTCGGCTTCCAGCATGGCCTCCACGTGGTCGTAGAGGGCCACCGCGAGGGCGTCGGAGTCGATCGAGTGGAACCACTGCGCCTGCCCGTCGAAGAGCAGCAGCGCCACGTTGGCGAGCGCGCAGGGCCCGAGGCAGCCGCCGATCGTGAGGTGGATGACGTTGCGGAGCCGGCGCCGCTCCCACTCGCGATGGAAGGTCTCGGTGGGCACCGCGGCGAAGCCGTCCTCGGTGCGCCCGCAGCAGCAGCCGGTGGCGCACACGAAGAGCTGGCCGCGGAAGCGCGCCACGTTCACGCGCCGCCCGTCGCGGCGGCCGACGATGTTGCGCCGCCGCTCGTACATGGCCGCCTCGCTCAGCGGGCGGCGGGCGCGGAAGGCCGGACGTCGGCCACGCCGATGAGGGCGTCGCGGGTGATCAGGGGCACCAGCTCCGCCTCGCCGAGCGCCTCGGTGCCGGGCGGACGTTGCGGCAGCACCATGTAGCGCATCTCCGCGCTCGAGTCCCACACGCGGATCTCGCGCCGCTCCGGCACGTCGAGCCCCATCTCGCGCAGCACGGTGCGCGGCTCGCTCACCGCGCGCGAGCGGTAGGCGGGCATCTTGTACCAGGTGGGCGGCAGACCCAGCACCGGCCACGGGTAGCAGGAGCAGAGCGTGCACACCACCAGGTTGTGGACCGCGTCGGTGTTCTCGACCACCATCAGCATCGCGTAGTCGAGGTCGAAGCGCACGAGCGCGGTCTTGGGGTCGTCGAGCAGCAGGCGCTTGTAGCCGGGATCCGTCCACGCCTTCGCGACCGCGCGGGCGCCCACCATCGGGCCGGTGTCGGCCTCGTAGCGCTGGATCACCCGGTCGACCGCGTCGGGGGCGAGGATGCCCTTCTCGAGCAGCAGCGACTCGAGCGCCCGCACGCGGGAGACGACGTAGGGATCGACGTTGGGGTGGTTCTTGCCCATCCGAATTCACCTCCCGGGGAGGAGGTAGCTCTCCCAGAGATCGATGTGCACCGCCTGGTTCGGCTCGGCCGACTCGCCCCAGAGCTCCCGGGCCTCGAAGCGCACGCTGTAGAGCGGCTGCGGCTGCTCGCCCCGGCCGTGGGCATTGGTATCGGGGAAGACGTGGATGCCGTGACAGCAGTGAATGACCCCGCGCTTGCCGCGCGCGTAGCGGGGCAGCCGGGTGTGCCCGTGCGGGTGCATCTCGCGCGTGCGCACCGGGTCGCCCGGCGCGAAGCGGGGGGTAGCCCCGGTCTCGCGGATGGCGTCCTGCACCCAGCCCGGATTCGACGCCCCGCGCGCGGGGAGCGGCCCCGGCAACGGCGCCGTCGCCGGCGCGTCGGGCTTCTGCTCGAAGAAGTCGAGGCGCGCGGCCAGCTCCTCGGCCCCAACCACGCCCTTCTCGACGAGGATGCGCGTGACGCCGTCGAGCCACTTCTCGTAGTAGGTCGCGCGCAGGTAGTGGGCGGGGGCCATGCGCTCGATGCCGTGCCGGAACTCGTCGATGTTGAAGAGGCCGCGCGAGCCGCCCGCGCGCATCATGGCCAGCACCGCGGCCTCCCAGGCCGCGTGGAAGGCGGGCTCGTTCTCCTCGCGCTCGACCGGCCCGAAGCCCTGCATGCCGCCCAGATCGTGCACCCCGTCCATATGCCCGCGATTCTAACTCAATGGGTGCGCGGGGGGGTGGCGTCCGCGGGCGGGGGCTCGACGGGCACGCCCGCGTGCCGCGACCGCAGCTGCATCCACGGCTCGAGACGGGACCAGTCGGCGGTCTCGACGTAGCGGCCCCGGGCGGGGTCGATCCACGGGTTCGGGAAGAACACGGTCAGCATCTGCTCGTCGCGCCCGTTCCACAGGCGGACGCCCCAGGCACTGGGCCGCCCGGCCCGGTCGCGGTTCTGAAAGAACGCGGCGCGGGCGCAGCGGCGCCATTCCGCCAGCGCGGGCGGCGTGGGCAGGCCGGGCGAGCCCCGGTGCGGGCCGATGCAGAGGTGGAAGTGCCAGGACTCGCTCTCTTCGACCTGCACCGTGACGTACCCGTCCAGCAGGGAGAGCCTCGGCCGCTGGGCGAACCGGCCCTCGAAGACCGCGCCCTCGATGCAGGGCCCGAAGATCACGTGCTGCCAGTGCTCCTCGAACACCTCGCGGAGCAGGGCGAGGAGCCGCGCCTCGGTGCACGCGACGCCGAAATACTCGGTGCGGCTGCCGTCCAGGTTCTCCTGCACGGTCATCGCGTCAGCGCTCACGGTAGCCCACCATCCCCGCGGCCAGCGAGCGCCGGTCCGCGCGGGAGAGCGCGCGGACCATGGGGGGCCGCAGCAGCCGCGTGTGCGGGATCTCCAGCAGGTGCTCGGCGATCCACCAAAGATCGTCCTCGGCCGTCATCCAGCCCGGCCGCCGACGATCGAACCGCGCGAGGTCGACCGGGCGCGAGTAGGCGCGCAGGGTGCGGTCGCCCCGCAGGTTGATGTAACCCTCGAAGTAGCTCATGACCAGCTCGCGCAGGCTCCGGTGCACCGGCTCGCGATAACGCAGCCCCGAGAAGTTGGACTTGGCGATGGCGCCCCAGTGGTCGCGGACCCGGAACACCGCGACCACGTGGTCGGTATCCTGCACCGCCTCCAGATCCAGCAGCAGCGGCGGGAAGCCCAGCACCCGCAGGGCCGCCGCCGCGAACACCGCGCCCTCGAGGCAGTGCGCGGTGCGCTCGCGCAGCACCCGCCGGGGCGACCAGGCGGTGGAGGCCAGGTGGTACGGCATGGCGTCGAGGGCGCGCTGGATGCCGATCGGACTCTTCAACGCCCGCAGCGCGCGCAGCTCGCGCGGCGTGAAGCCGAGGGCCCCGCCCACCCGGGCCAGCGGCTCAGAGCCGGTAGAGCTCCCGGGCATTGTCACAGAGGATGCGCTGCCGGGCCGCGGGGGCCACGCCCCGGAAGTTCTCCGCGATGGCCTGCCGCGAATCGGGCCACGTGCTATCGGCGTGCGGGTAGTCGGAGGCCCACATCACCCGATCCTCCCCGAGCACGTCCACCAGCCGGAGCCCGACCGCATCGATCTGGAAGGTGGCCCAGACCTGGCGCTTGAAATACGCGCGCGGGGCCATCGTGAGCCGGAGCCCGCCGTGGCTCTGCCAGTAGTCGGCCGCGTCCAGGAATCGCTGATAGGTATCGTCCATCCGCTCCAGCATGTACGGCAGCCACCCGATCCCGGTCTCGGCGAGCACGATGCGGAGCCCGCGATGGCGCTCGAGCGCGCCCGAGAAGATCACCGCGGCCAGCGGCTCGTCCATCTGCAGCGTCGAGCACGCCACCCGCACGCCCATGTTGCCGGGATCGGCCGCCTTGGGCCCGCTGAAGGTGACGGTGCGCAGCCCCCCGCCCAGGTGGAAGCCGAGCGGTAGCCCGGTCTCCGCCGCGGCTTCCCACAGCGGCTCCCACGCCTCGTCCCAGAGCGGCAGCTCGACGCGCGCGGCCAGGAACATGCCCGTCCGCAGGCCGAGCTGCGCGAGCGAGCGCACCTCGTCGGCGGCCACCTTCGGATCGTCGATGGGGATCAGCCCGGCCCCGACCAGGCGCTCGGGCGCGGTGGCGCAGAACTCGGCCAGCCACTCGTTGTAGGCGCGGTAGCACACCCGCCGCAGCTCGGGATCCTTCACCAGGAGGGGCACGATCGGCCCGTACATCACGGTGGCGTCCACCCCGTCGCGGTCCATGTCGGCGAGACGGAGCGCGGTCGTGGTCG
>JBGOVO010000147.1:0-8652 GCA_041478145.1 Methylomirabilia bacterium | reverse complement strand
GCTTCCGCGGCGAGCCGATCCACGCCATGCGCACGAGCGAGATCGTCAAGCGCGGGATCGCCCCGGTGCCCGAGGGGCGGCGCGTGTTCCCCCGCATGACCATCCTCGAGAACCTCGAGATGGGCCGCTTCACCCGACGCACCGAGCCCGGCTGGGAGGAGGAGCTCGATCGGGTGTTCGGTCTCTTCCCGGTGCTCAAGGAGCGGCACCACCAGCTCGCCGGCACCATGTCGGGCGGCGAGCAGCAGATGCTCGCCATCGGCCGCGCCCTGATGACGCGCCCGGCGCTGCTCTGCATGGACGAGCCGTCGATGGGCCTCGCGCCGCGCCTGGTGGAGGAGGTCTTCGACATCATCCGGGCCATCAACGAGCAGGGGACCACCATCTTCGTGATCGAGCAGAACGTGAACATGGCGCTCTCGATCGCCGATCGCGGCTACGTGCTCCAGATGGGGGAGGTGGTCCTGACCGGCTCGGCGCAGGAGCTGCTCGAGAACCCGCTCATCCAGAAGGCCTATCTCGGCGGCACATGACGCGCGCGGTGTGCTAGCATGCGGCCCGGCTCGCCGGGTTGCGGAGCGTGACGGGAACCGGGAGATCGAAGAAGGGGAGACCTCATGAGCGACCACGACGAAGTGGAGCGAGTTCCCACGGAAGCCAGCCTCGACCTGTCCCGACGGGCCCTGCTGCGCCTCGGCCTGCTGACGGCGGCCGCGGCGGCGCACGGGCCGGCGGTCTTCCCGCCGGGGGCGTCGGCGCAGACGATGAAGCTCGGCGCCAACCTCATCGGCAAGCTCGAGGGGCCGGAGCTCATCACCGATCCGGCGCAGTTCCCGAAGACCTTCAAGGAGGCTCCCGCCCTGGCCGAGCTGGTGAAGGCGGGCAAGCTCCCGCCCGTCCAGGAGCGCATCGGCCAGGACCCGCTCGTCGTGAAGCCCCTGCGCGAGATCGGGAAGTACGGCGGCACCTGGCGCCGCGGCTTCACCGGGCCCTTCGACACCTCCAACGGGCATCGGGTGGCCCAGAACGACAAGCTCCTCTACTACGACTACACCGGCACCAAGGTTGTCCCCAACATCGCGCGGGGCTGGGAGGTGAGCCCGGACGGCAAGGTCACCACGGTGCTGCTGCGCCGCGGGATGAGGTGGAGCGACGGGCAGCCGTTCACCGCCGACGACTTCGTCTTCTGGTATCAGGACGTCTACCTGAACAAGGAGCTGGTGCCCGTCCCCCTGACCGTGATGACCATCAACGGCAAGCCGGTCGCCATCGAGAAGGTGGACGCGAGCACGATCCGCTTCGTCTCGCCGGAGCCGTACTACGCCCTCCCGGTCGTGCTCGCCTCGGTATGGGGGATCGGGCACCACGCCCGATTCGGGCGCGACGCGCTGGGCGGCTTCGCGCCCGCCCACTACATGAAGCAGTTCCACCCGAAGTACGCCTCCGCGGACGAGCTGGCCAAGAAGCTCGCCGAGCTCAAGTTCGACACCTGGGTCACCATGTTCAAGAACCGCAACGACGCCTGCCGGAACGTCGACCTGCCAGTGGTGACCCCCTGGAAGACCACGTCCCCGCTCACCACGCCGACCTGGGTCCTCGAGCGGAACCCCTACAGCGTGTGGGTCGATGCGGACGGCAACCAGCTCCCGTACATCGACCGGATCCGGATGACGCTCGGCGAGAACCTGGAGGTGATCAACCTGCGGGCGATCGCGGGCGAGTACGACTCGCAGGCCCGGCACATCGACATCAGCAAGCTGCCCGTGTTCCTCGAGAACCAGCAGAAGGGCGGCTATCGCGTGTACCTCGATCCCTCCGACCAGGGCGCCGACGTCGGCCTCTTCTGCAACCAGACCTACGAGAAGGACGCGGAGATCGCCAGGTGGCTCAGCACCCGGGAGTTCCGGATCGCGCTCTCCCACGGCATCGACCGCGCGCAGATCAACGAGACCTTCGTGCTGGGTCTCGGCCAGACCGGCTCGGCCGCGCCGGGTGAGCGGACCCTCTACTTCCCCGGCCCGGAGTACAAGACCCTGCACGCGGGCTACGACGTCAAGAAGGCCAACGCGATGCTCGACAAGCTCGGGCTCGGCAAGAGGGACCGCGAGGGGTATCGCCTGCGGGCCGACGGCGGCGGCCGGTTGCGCCTGGCCCTGACCACCTACCTGGGCTTCCTGCCGTTCACCCGCATCGCCGAGATGATCGTCGAGCACTGGAAGAAGATCGGCATCCGCGGCGAGGTCCAGGAGATGGAGCGCGGGCTCGCCACCGCGCGCCTGCGCGCCAACGAGCACCAGATCTACTTCGAGACCCAGTGGGGCGCCGACAATATCTACGGCCACACCCCCTGGATCTTCCCCGCCGACGGCGGGATCCCGCTGGGGCCGCTCTACGGCACCTGGTACTCGAGCGCGGGGGCCCGGGGCAAGACGCCGCCCCCGCGGATGCGCGAGCTGATGGACAAGTACCGGAAGTCGTTCAGCGTGAAGGACGCGGAGCGGATCCGGCTGGCCAAGGAGGTCTGGAAGATCGCGCTGGACGAGATGTGGATGATCCCGGTCGTCTCGAACTCGCCCGCCTCCCAGGGCGTGCGGGTGATCAAGACCAACATGGGCAATATCCCGGAGCGGCTCTGGAACAGCGCGGTGAGCGACAATCCCCACGTCGCCCACACCGAGACCTGGTTCTTCAAGTCCTGATCGAGACGGCGACCGGGCCGGGCCGGGCGGGAAGGCGCACCGCGGTGAACCCGCGCGCGTCGACCCACCAGCCCGGCCCGTCCGCGTCCGGGCCCGCCCGCCGCGGCAGCTCGCCGTGGCCGGCCACGCTCACCGCGCTCGGCCGCGGGCCACTCCACAGCTCCAGCAGGTAGCGGCGCCTCCCCGGCACCACCGACCGGTCGCCGGTGGGCTCGCCGATCCGCACCGTCACGCCCCCGGGGCCGGTCGCGCACTCGAAGACGGTCAGCGCGTAGCGCCCCCGACGGTAGCCGAGCGACCGCCCGTCGTCCTCGTACAGCTCGAAGCGCGACGCGGCTTCGGGATGGATTGGGGGATGGAGCCGGAGCGTGATCTCGTCGAGCGGCCGCTCCCCGGTGTGCTGCACCACCGGGCCCATCGGGACGATGGCTCCGTCCCGCACCAGGAGCGGGAGGCGCTCGAGCGGCGCGTCCACCGTGATGCCGCGCGGGCCTTCGTGTCGCGCGCCCGTCCAGAAGTCGTACCAGACGCCGGCCGGCAGGTAGACCGGCCACGCGGTGGCCCCCTCGCGGGTGACCGGCGCGACGAGCAGGTCGTCGCCCCAGAGGAACTGGTGTCCCATCGCCCACACGCGCGGGTCCTCGGGATAGTTCAGCACCAGCGGTCGCATCAGGGGCAGGCCCTGCGTATGCGCCTGCCAGGCCAGGGTGTACGTGTAGGGGAGCAGGCGGTAGCGCAGCTCCGCGTACTCGCGGCAGATCGTCTCCACGCGCGGGCCGTGCGCCCAGGGCACGTGCTCCCGCCACACCCAGCCGTGCGAGCGGAAGATCGGGCTGAACGCGCCGAGCTGGAACCAGCGGGCGTAGAGCTCCCCGGTCTCCGGGACGGCATGGAAGAAGCCGCCCACGTCGCTGCCCCAGTACGGCACCCCGGACAGCCCGGTGTTCAGGCCGAGCGGGATCTGGGCCTCGAGCGTCCGGAAGTCGTTGTTGACGTCACCCGTCCAGGTGGTCGCGCCGAAGCGCTGCATGCCCGCGGCGCCCGAGCGGCAGAGCAGGAAGACGCGCTGATCGGGCCGGTCCGTCGCCTCGCCCGCCGCGAAGGCCTCGTGGCGGAGCCGGTCGTAGAGGTTGTGGAGCAGCCGTCCCTCGCCGCCGCGGAGGGTCGCGGCCGCGGGCGGTCCCTCGCCGCCGTCCAGCCACCAGCCGGCCACCCCGGCGCGCACGAGCTCGCGGTGAGCCGACCACCACCAGGCGCCCGCGGCCGGGTCGGAGAAGTCGATGTAGCGCTGCCCCTGGCGATAGTTGGCGCCCGCCGTCGCCGCGCGCTCGTAGCCCGCGTCCAGGAGATAGCCACGCGCCGCCGCCTCGTCGAACAGCGGCGAGTCGGGGTGGAGCACCGGGTACTCGTGGGTGATGACCTCGAAATGCTGGGAGCGCACGTCCTTCAGGAGCGCGGCCGGATCCCCGAACAGGGCGGGCTGGAACTCGAGATGACCCACGCCCCGGTTCCAGCCGAGCGCCTCGCCGTAGCTCGAGAGGAAGATCAGCGCATCGCAGGGAATCCGCCGCGCTCGAATGGTCCGAGGGAGCTGCCGCAGCTCGGCGGTGTCCTGGAAGTGCCGCGTCGACTGCAGAAAGCCGAGGGCCCAGCGCGGCGGCAGCGCCGCGCGTCCAAGGAGCTCCGCCACCTCGCGCATGACGCCGCGCACGTCGCCGCCCATCAGGAAATACCAGACGAGCGTGCCCGTCTCCGCGGTATAGACGATGCGCACCCCGTTGTCCGAGCGCCCGACCGCGACGACCGCGTCGCCGGGATTGTCCCAGAAGAGCCCGTAGCCTCGGTTCGAGACGAGGAGCGGGACGCCCAGGTCCGAGCCCGGGCCGTGTCCGAGCTGCGTGTTCCAGAGCTGGCGCGTCACCCCGAGCCGGTCGAGGTCGCCGCCACCTTGCCCCAGCCCGTAGAAGTGCTGCTCGCCGGAGAAGGCCAGGCAGGCCCGGAGCCGCCGCCGGCCGGAACCGTCGACGACCTCGGTGGACATGCCCCCGTCGACGGGCTCTCGGAGCAGCGACTCACCGCGCGGATCGAGGAAGGCGAGGCGAAGCGGGCTGGTGGCGATCTCGACCCGGAGGTCGCTCGTCACGACGCGGAGCGGCTCGCCCGGCGCGAGGTCGAAGGGCGCGGGCGCCCACTCGCGATCGGCGACGTAGGACGGCGTCGCTCCCCGGCCGCCGGGCCCGAGCGTCACCCGCACGATCCGCGGGGTCAGTACCGTCACGGTCACGTCCGAGGTGTCCTCGCGGAATCGCAGGCTCGACCCCTCTCGCTCCACGTCATCCCCCTTTCGTCTTCTCGATGCCGAAGCGGCAGGACGTCACGAGATGACGAACTCGATGACGGCGCTCGCCGCGCCGGGCCCGCCCGTGACCTCGAGCGCGAGGCGGCGGTCGTGGGCGGCCAGCGCGCCCCGCCACAGCTCGCACCAGGCCTCGAAGGCGGCGGGCTCGAGCGGAGGCAGGTCGCGCACCAGGCGCCAGCCGTTCTGGCGCACCCTGGCGTGGCCGCCGGCGGCGTCGACCTCGACGTCCTCGCCCTGGGCGCGGGCGAGCGCGGCGAGGTAGCGGGCGAAGTCCGGCGGGCTCGAGCCGGTGATGCCGAGCAGGCGCGCGGTCTCGTCGTAGTACTGCATGCGGATCAGCCGCGCCGCGTGGCCGAGAAGCCGCCGCGTGTCGCCGGGCCCCAGGAGATCGAGCAGGACGGGCAGCATGGTGCGGATGTACTCCATCGCGTAGCGCGAGACCACCGTGTCGAGGCGCTCGGGCGTCCACGCCGCCGGGTCGAGCCGCGGGGCGCGCGCCGGATCGAAGTCCGGCATGGCTTCGCCGGGGGCGAAGCGGACGCGCTCGTCCGGGGCCAGCTCCCGGTCGTGCTCGAGGTAGTAGCCTTCGAGCCCGGGGTGGCCGTCCACCGTCTGCCCCGTGCAGACGAAGCCCAGTCGGGGATTGGCGAGGGTCACGCCGTTGTGGCCATGCCAGCCGTGCAACATGGCCGCGTTCACCCGGCTGGGGATCCCGCAGATCGCCGAGCCGTCCCAGATCCAGCGCGGCGGCGGGTAGCGCACCCAGGCTTTCCGATCCGACTCGTGGACGTACTCCGTCTTCACGCCCCCGAGCTGGTTGGAGAGGTAGTGATACTGCGCGCAGGCGACGGCGTGCGGCAGCCGGTCGAGTCCGAGCTTGGCGAGGCCGGGCCGGAACTTCTCGAGATGCTGGCGGCGGAACAGCCGGAGGACGAACTGCGCCGCCTCCTCCTCGCCCCGGCGCGTGACCAGGGTGAGGACCACCCCGGTCAGCAGCGCCTGGTAGAGGACGGAGACGGCGCGATGGCCTCCGGGCACGCGTCAGTCGACGATCGCGGCCTGGACGAGCTGGCGGAAGAGGTCGCGGTCCTCCCCGCGCCGCGGGCCGGGCTGGCCCTGGGTCATCCACACCACGACCATCTGCTCCTTCGGGTCGACCCAGAACGCGGTGCCGCCCGCCCCGCCCCAGCGGTACTCGCCCGCCGAGCCGGTCACCCAGTTGAGGCCCGTCTCCTTGCGGACGGCGAAGCCGAGCCCGAAGCCGTAGCCCCGGGGCAGGATCGGTGAGGCGACCCGGATATCGCTGCCGAGGTGATCGGAGGACATCTGCGCCACGGTGGCCCGCCCCAGCAAGCGCACGCGGTCGAGCTGCCCGCCGTTGAGCAGCATCTGCGAGAAGCGCGCGTAGTCCAGCGTCGTTCCCGCCGAGCCGGCCCCGCCCGCGTCGTTCTTCTGTGGCACGGTGACGTCCAGCAGCGCCACCGTGCCGCCGCTGACCGGATCCTTCGTGAACGGCTGCGCGAGGCGCGCGACCTTGCCATTCGGTACCAGGAAGCCGGTGTCCGTCATCTTGATCGGGGCGAAGATCCGCTCCTGGAGGAATCGCCCGAGGGAAGTCGCCGTGATGGTCTCGATCACGCGGCCCAGCACGTCGGTCGAGAGGCTGTACTCCCAGGCCGCCCCCGGCTGATGCGCGAGCGGCACCTTCGCGAGCCGCTCGATCTGCTCGGCAGGCGTGACGCCGTTCCAGTCGACGCCTTCCTTGGCGTAGGCCTCCTTCACCCCGGTGTGGCTGGTGAAGCCGCCGTAGACCAGCCCCGAGGTGTGCCGGAGCAGGTCCTGGATCGTCATCTCGCGCTCCGCCGGCACGAGGGCGTAGGTCACCTTGCCGGTCTGGGCGTCGACCCGCGGAACGCTCACCGGGAGGCCCTTGAGCTTCGGGATGTACTTCGAGACCGGATCGTTCAGGAGGAGCCGCCCGTCCTCGACTAGCATCATCGCCGCGACGGAGACGAAGGGCTTGGTCATCGAGTACAGGCGGAAGATCGAATCCTTCGTCATCGGCGTGCCGGCCTGGGGGTCGCGCTGGCCGAGGGCTTCGAAGTAGGCGACCTTCCCGCGGCGAGCCACGAGGGCCACCGCGCCCGGATACCGCCCCTTGGCGATCTCGCCCTTGACGATCTCGGTCACCCGCGCCAGCTTCTGCGACGACAGCCCGACCTCCTCCGGTGTGGCGGTGGGCAGGGCCTGGGCCCAGGCCAGCGACGCCGTGAAGACCGAGACCAGCAGGGTGACGACCGTGACGGATCTCTTCATGAGTGGCCTCCTCGCTACTGGCTCTTGAGCCGCATGTCCTCGTGGGACGGGAAGGGGTACATCGGGATCGAATTGATGGTGTGGTCGGCCACCCGTGGGCCCACTCCGATCAGCCCGCGCAGGTCCATGAGCGGGGCGAACATCACCCGGTCGATCGTGGCCTGCTGGATGCGATGGAGTACCGCTTCGCGCTTGGCGGGATCCCGCTCGCGCGCCTGCTGCAGGAACAGCTCGTCGAGGTCGGGATAGCCGCCGTAGGCCGCGTTGCCCTTGGAGTAGATGAACGACTCCACCCGGCTGGCCGCATTCCCCGAGTTCCCCACCGCGACCAGGAACAGCCCGCGGAGCTTCTTCTCCTGCCAGGCCGCGTAGAAGGCGGCGCGCTCCATCGGCCGCATCCTCATCCGGATCCCGACCGCGTTGAGGTTGTTCAGCACGGCGTCGCCCACCGTGGAGAAGCCGGGGATGGCCACGAACTCGCCGGCGTCGAGGCCCTTCGGATACCCGGCCTCGGCGAGTAGCGCCTTCGACTTCTGCGGGTCGTAGGGCGGCGGCGAGACCTGCAGCGCGAAGTCCATCACGCGCGGGACGATGACGCCGGCGGGCGGGCAGTAGCTGAGACACGCCGCCTCGCTGGTACCCTTGCGGTCCAGCGCGTAGTTGACCGCCAGGCGCAGGCGCTTGTCGCTCCAGGGCGACTTGGGATCCCACTGATCGGGAAACTCGATCCAGAAGATCGACGCGTGCCGGGTGGCCACGAGCTGGTACCGGGGGTCGCGCGTCACCGCCTCCGCCTCGAGGCCGTCCAGAAAGTACGCGAAGTCCGTCTCGCTGCTCTTCAGCATGGCGAGACGCGTGGTGCTGTCCGGCACGCTCTTCATGGTGAGACGCTTGATGTAAGGCGCGTGCCGCCAGTACCCCGGGAAGGCCTCCAGGGTCACATCGACGCCCGGCCGCTGGCTGACGAACTGGTACGGCCCGGCGCCCATCGGGCGCTGCCGGAACCCGTCGGCCCCGACCTGCTCGAAATATTTCCTGGGCAGCACGAGCCCGGACGCGGTGGCGGTGGTCCCGTAGAAGGTCATGAAGTCGGGCCACGGCTCTTTGAGATGAAAGCGAACGACGGTCGGGTCGACGACCTCCACCTGGCGAACGCGCGCCCGGAGCTCCCGCGCCCCCGCGCCCTGGTAGCGCTCGAAGCTCCACTTGACGTCGTCGGTGGTGAGGGCGTCGCCGTTGTGAAACTTGAGGCCGCGGCGCAGCTTGAACTCGTAGACG
>JBGOVO010000152.1:0-8339 GCA_041478145.1 Methylomirabilia bacterium | reverse complement strand
GTGGGCGGCCGCCGTCTTGCTCTCGGCCGCGGACACGTCTACTCTATGGCGCGTCGCCAACGAGGAGACCACTATGCCCGAGATGCCCCCCGACGTCACGCTGGACGAAGTGAAGGAGCGCGCCCGCCTCGCCGGCCTCCCCATTCCGGAGGCGCGCCTCGGCCTGGTGCGCAGCTTCCTGGTCAACGCGCTCCGCCCGATCCACGCCCTCGACAGCCGGACGATCCGGACGGTGGAGCCGGCGGTGACGTTCGACGCCAAGGGCGGGCCGGAGGCGGGCTCATGAGCGCCGACGAGCTTTGCTACGCCGGCATCCGGGAGCTGGGCGGTCTCTTCCGGCGCCGTGAGCTCTCGCCGGTGGACTACGCCACCGATCTGCTCCACCGCATCGAGCGCCTCGACAAGAGCCTCAACGCGTACGTGACGGTCACCGCGGAGCGCGCGCTCGGCGACGCCCGCGCCGCGGAAGCCGCGCTCCGGCGGGGGGACGCGGGGCCGCTGGCCGGCATTCCCATCGCGTACAAGGACCTCTACGCCACGAAGGGCATCCGCACCACCGCGGGCTCCGCGCTGCTGGCCGACTGGGTCCCGGATTTCGACTGCACCTGCGTGGCGCGCCTGCAGCAGGCCGGCATGGTCATGCTCGGCAAGGTGATCACCCACGAGTTCGCCTTCGGCATCCAGTTTCCGGGCCATCGCTTCCCGCCCGCGCGCAACCCGTGGAACCTCGAGCACATCCCGGGTGGCTCGAGCAGCGGGTCGGGGGCGGCGCTGGCCGCCGGCCTCACGGTGGGCTCGCTCGGCTCGGACACCGGCGGCTCCATCCGGGGCCCGGCCGCCTTCTGCGGCATCGCCGGGCTCAAGCCGACCTACGGGCGGGTGAGCCGCGCCGGCGTGGTGACCTTGTCGTGGACGCTCGATCACACCGGCCCCATGGCGCGCTCCGCGGAGGACTGCGCGTTCATGCTGCAGGCGCTGGCCGGCCACGATCCGGCCGACCCGGCCTCCGCCCGCGAGCCGGTGGCGGACTACCTGGCGGGCCTCGAGGGCGGCGTCAAGGGCCTCAAGGTCGGGGTGGTGCGCGACTACTTCTTCGAGGGCGTGGAGCCGGAGACGGTGGCCGCCTTCGAGCGCGCGCTCGGGGAGCTGGGGCGGCTCGGCGCGGCGGTCCGCGACGTGACGATCCCGAGCATCCACGCCACGCCCGCCTTCATGGTGATCATGCTCACCGAGGCCTTCGCGTATCACGAGCGTGACCTGCGCGAGCGCGCGGAGCTCTACGGGGAAGTGGTGCGGGAAAAGCTGATGGCGGGCGGCCTCTTCCGCGCGGACGAGTACGTGCAGGCCCAGCGGCTGCGCGCCCGGATGCGCGAGGACACCGCGCGCGCGCTCGAGTCGGTGGACCTGCTCGTCACCCCCACCGCGCTCGGCCCGGCCCCCGCGTTCAAGGTGGTGCTCGATCCCAATTTCCCGTTCGCCAAGTCCAACATGGGCCCGTTCAACATGACCGGGCTGCCCACGCTGGCGGTGCCAACCGGGTTCTCGTCCTCCGGCCTGCCGCTGTCGATGCAGATCTCGGGCCGGCCGTTCGACGAGGCCACCGTGCTGCGCGCCGGCCACGCCTATCAGCGGGCGACGGACTGGCACCGGCGCCGGCCGCCGGTGCGCGCATGACCACCGCGGTCTCCCTCGACGACCTGAAGGCGCACGTCGGGCGCCGCGAGACCGCTACCGACACCGTGACCGCCGCGCCCGCGAACCTGCTGCGTCTGACCCTCGGCCGCGACGAGCCCGAGCTCCAGCCGGGCGACCCGCTCCCGCCGGGCTGGCAGTGCCTCTACTTCCTGCCGCGCTTCAGGCTCGACGCGCTCCGGCCCGACGGCAGCCCGCGCGACACCGGGGTGATCCCGCCGATGCCGCTGCCCCGGCGCATGTTCGCGGGCGAGCGCTTTCGCTTCCACCGGCCGATCCGCATCGGCGACACCGTGCGCCGGGAGACGGAGCTGGTGGACATCACGGTGAAGACGGGCGGCACCGGCACCCTCGCCTTCGCCACCGTGGCGCAGCGCATCTTCACCCCCGAGGGCCTCGCCATCGAGGAAGAGCGGCGCACCGTGTTCCGCGAGGACGTGAAGGCGGGGGAGCGGAACCAGGTGCCGCGCCGGGAGACCGCGCCCGACGATACCCCGTGGCGCCGGCGCATCGCGCCCGATCCGGTGCTGCTCTTCCGCTTCTCGGCCCTGACGTTCAACAGCCATCGCATCCACTACGACCGGCCCTGGGCGACGGAACGGGAGGGATACCCCGCTCTGGTCGTCCACGGCCCGCTCACGTCCACACTCCTGATCGACTTCGCCCGCGACCACGCCGAGGGGCGAGCGTTCCTCACCTACGAGACCCAGGCCCGCGCCCCGCTCTTCGACTCCGCTGCGTTCGAGCTGCGCGGTCGCCCCGCCCCCGACGGTCGGAGCCTGGAGCTATGGGCCGTGACCCCGGAGGGCACGGTGGCCATGAGCGCCCGGGCCGAGCTCGCCTGACGCGTCACCCGACGACAGAAAGGATCCGCCACGATGGCCGATGAGCAGGCCGCTGAGCTCAGGATGGACCCCGGCGCCCTCTACCGGGAGGAGACCTTCACCGACCGCCGCATCGGGGTCATTCGCGTGATGACGCCGGTGAAGACGGACGGCGCGATCGACCTCGGCCGCAAGATCCTCTACGCGGGCGAGGCGCAGCTCCTCTCTCCGGTGGGTGCCCTGCCGATCACGTTCGAGATCGAGGCGACCTCGCTCGGGGACGCGGCGGAGAAGTTCGCGGCCGGCGCCAAGGTCGCGGTCGAGCGGGCGATCCGCGAGCTGCAGGAGCTGCGCCGCGAGCAGTCCTCGAACATCGTGATCCCCGATCGCATGCCGCCCGACATCGGCGGCCGCGGTGGCGCGCGGGGCCCCGGCCGGATCCAGCTCTGAGCGCGCGGCGATGAACCTGCTGCGTCCGGTCGACCGGTACGTCTCCGTCAACGGGCTTCGCTTCCACGTGCTCGACTGGGGCGGGGACGGCCGCCCGCCGCTGCTCCTGCTCCACGGCTTCACGGGACACGCCCACGCCTGGGACACCCTCAGCATCGCGCTCCAGCCGCACTTCCACGTCTACGCGCTCGACCAGCGCGGCCACGGCGACAGCGATCCCGCCACCGTGTACGGCCCCATCGCCGCCTTCGACGATCTGAGCGGCGTGGTGGATCAGCTCGGGCTGGCCCCGGTCATCATGGTGGGCCTCTCCATGGGCGGCCGGAACGCGATGTACTTCACCGCGAAGCGTCCGGAGGCGGTACAGAAGCTGGTGATCGTCGACATCGGGCCCGAGATCAGCGCGCGCGCCGCCCAGGCGCCGGCCGGCCCGCCCGAGCCCGAATTCTGGGACAGCATCGAGCAGGCCGCCCAGCATCTCTTCCGCGGCAATCCGTATCCGGGCATCCACTACTACCGCTGGGTGGCCGCCCAGAGCCTGCGCCAGCGGCCGGACGGCCGGATCGTGTGGGCGTGGCATCCGAGCGTGAAGACGCTGCGGTCGACGGTCGACGTCGACTGGTGGGGGCTGCTGCGGACCATCCCGGTGCCCACGCTGGTGCTGCGCGGGGAGGAGAGCCCGATCCTCGACCGCGAGGTGGCCCAGCGCATGGCCAAGGAATTGCCGCACGGCGCCTTCGTCGAGATTCCGCGCGCGGTCCACACCCTCCACGAGGACAATCCGGACGCGGTCCTCGCCGCGCTCAAGCCCTTCCTCGGCTTCTGATCGGAGGCGCGCGATGGCGGTCGTGAGACTCGAGGTGACGCGGCGCGAGCCCGTGCTGGGCGGCGCGCCATGCGGCGCGGCGGGGGCGTACGAGAAGCTCGAGGGCGTGCTCCACTTCGCGGTGGACCCGTCCCGGCCGGTGCACGAGCCGATCGCGGACGTCGCGCGGGCGCCGCGCAACGGGCGCGGCCTCGTCGAGTCGTCGGCCGATTTCTATCTCCTGCGGCCGCTCGGCGGCGGCCGCCGGCGGCTGCTCCTGGACGTGCCCAACCGCGGGCGCAAGATCGCGCTGGGCATGTTCAACAGCACGCCGCGCTCGAACGACCCGACTTCCCGGGAAGATTTCGGCAATCAATTCCTGATGCGCCACGGCTACACGGTGGCGTGGGTCGGCTGGCAGCCCGACGTGCCGCGGCGCGACGGGATGATGGCGCTGTCGGTGCCCCGGGTGCCGGGCCTCTCCGAGCGCGTGCGCTGCGAGTTCCGGCCCAACGCGCGCGCAGACGCGCTGCCCCTGGCCGACCGGTACCACATCCCGCATCCGGTGGCCCGGCCGGACGATGCGGATGCGGAGCTGCACGTCCGGGAGCACGCGGAGGCGCCGGCGGTCACCGTGGACCGGTCGGCGTGGCGGTTCCCGGACGCGAGCTCGGTGGCGCTCGACGGGGGCTTCCTGCCCGGCCGGATCTACGAGTGCTACTACCAGGCGGAGAACCCGCCGCTGGTCGGGCTCGGCTTCACCGCCGTCCGCGACACCGCGGGGTTCCTGCGCTGGGGGACCGCGGGCGAGGGCAATCCGTGCGCGGGCGGACTGGACCGCTCCTACGTGTTCGGGGTGTCGCAGAGCGGGCGCTTCCTCCGCCATCTCCTCTACCTGGGCCTCGACGAGGACGAGGCCGGGCGCTTCGTCTGGGACGCGGTGGTGCCGCACGTGGCGGGAGCCCGGCGCGGCGAGTTCAACTGCCGCTTCGGTCAGCCCTCGCTCAACGCGCTCCACGCGGTGGGCAGCCTGTTCCCGTTCACCGACGGCGAGCAGGAGGATCCGGTCACCGGACAGCGCGGCGCGCTGCTGCACCGTCTCGCCTCTCGCGCCCGGCCGCCGCGGATCTTCACGATCAACACCGCCGCCGAGTACTGGCGCGGCGACGGCTCGCTCGTGCACACCGACGTGGCGGGCCGGCGCGACGTGACGCCGCCGCCCTACGTGCGCCAGTACCTCTTCGCGGGGACCCAGCACACCCCGGGTACGATCCCGCCGCCGCCCGCCGATCCCAACACGGGCGGGCGCGGGCGCCATCCGTTCAGCGTGGTGGACTACTCGCCGCTCCTGCGGGCGGCCCTGGTGAACCTCGATCGGTGGGTGAGCGACGGCGTCGAGCCGCCGCCGAGCGCGGTACCCCGCCTGGCCGATTTCACCGCGGTCGCCGCCGAGACGACGCGGGGCGTGTTCGCGACGATTCCCGGCGCGCGCTTCCCGGATCATCTCCCGCGGCCGGTGCGCCTGGACTTCGGCCCGCAGGTCGAGCGCGGGATCGTCTCCGCGCTGCCGCCCAAGATCGGCGCGCCGTTCGTCACCTTCGTGTCCGCGCTGGACGCCGACGGCAACGACCGGGCGGGCATCCGGCCACCGGAGCTCCGCGTGCCGCTCGCCACGTTCACGGGGTGGAACCCGCGGCATCCCGACCAGGGCGCCCCCGGCGACCTCATGGCCATGATGGGCTCGACGCTGCCGTTCGCGCGGACCGCGGCCGAGCGGGCGACGACCGGCGATGCGCGTCCGTCGATCGAGGAGCGGTACGCGAGCCGCGAGGCGTATCTGGCCCGCGTGCGCCGCGACGCGGAGACCATGGTCGCCGCGCGGCACCTCCTCGAGGAGGACGTGGACGCGGTGGTCGCGCGCGCCGGATCGCTCTGGGATTTTCTCTGCCCCCGCTGAGCCCCGAGCGGCTCGTACCGCGCCCGGTCCCGGCGCGGACGTGATCGCGCTGCCCCGGCCCGTGGCCGATCTGTGCGCGGCGCTCGGGGCGCAGGCGGGTGTCGAGGTCGGCTCGTGGGGCCGGATCATGAACGGGGGCGCCTGGCTCACCCTCGACGGGCTCAAGGTCGACGTCATGCTCCGTGACCTCGGCGTCGCGTCGTACTGGACCGGGCAGGCCCGCCAGGGGCGATATGAAGTCGACGCGCTGCTCGGCTACGTGGCGGGGGTGCCGACCTGTAGCCTCGCGGCGGAGCTCGCGCTGAACCAAGCCGTCGTCGGCGCGCTGCCGGCGGTCGGCCCCTATCCGGACGCGCTCGCGGAGGCCGGGGATCGCCGCTGGCGCATGCACGCCGACTTCAGCCTGACCCACGCCCGGATGCGGGCCGAGCGCGGCGACGTGGCCGGGGCGGTCGGCCAGGCCGCCAAGGCGGTCATCGAGACGGCGCCCGCGCTGGCGTGCCGCCGCCGTCGGTGGGTGCTCAACGAGAAGGCACTCATCGAGCGGATGGGGCTCGAGGGGCTGCACGGATGGTTCACCCGTGTCCCGGCCTCACCGGCCCCGCTCCTCGAGTGGGTGAGCGGGCTTCGCTCGGCCCTGGCCGCCGCATGGTGAGCTCTTCCGAGATCTCCGTCCAGCACCTGAGCCGATGGTGGGGCCCGACTCGCGCGGTGGACGACGTGAGCTTCGAGGCCGTGGCCGGGAAGATGCTGGTGCTGCTGGGGCCGTCGGGCTGCGGCAAGTCCACCACCCTGCGCCTGATCGCGGGCCTCGAGGCGGCCACGAGCGGGCGCATCCGCATCGGCGGCATCGACGTCACGCACCTGCCGCCCGCTGCGCGGCGGCTCTCGATGGTCTTCCAGTCCTACGCCCTCTTCCCGCATCTCTCGGTGGCCGAGAACATCGTCTTCGGCCTGCGCGTTCGACGGGTCGGGACGGCGGAGCGCGCGGCGCGGCTCACGGGCGTGGCGGAGCTGCTCGGGCTGGGCGCGCTGCTGGAGCGGAAGCCCTCGCAGCTCTCGGGCGGGCAGCAGCAGCGGGTGGCCCTCGGCCGGGCCCTCATCGCGGAGACGCCGGTCTGCCTGATGGACGAGCCGCTCTCCAACCTGGACGCCCAGCTCCGTCTCGACATGCGCCGCGAGATCCGCGGCCTCCAGCAGAGCCTCGGCATCACCATGGTCTACGTCACGCATGACCAGACCGAGGCCATGAGCATGGCCGACCAGGTCATCCTGCTCCGCGAGGGCCGCATCGAGCAGGACGCCCCGCCGGCCGAGCTCTACGCGCGGCCGGCCACCGCCTTCGCCGCGCGCTTCATCGGCACCCCGCCCATGAACATCCTGACCCTGGCCGACCCGCGGCGGCTGCTGGGCGTGAGGCCGGAAGAGATCCGCATCGTCCCGGGCCCCGAGCGTGGCGATCTCGAGGCCCGCGTGACGAGCATCGAGTACCTCGGTGCGGATTCGATCCTGCTCTGCTCGGTCGGCAGCCAAGCGCTGGCGGTGCGGGCCCCCGGACGCCTCGATCTGGCGCCGGGCGCGCGCGTGCATCTCGCGTGGAGCAAGGAGGCCGCCCACGTGTTCGACGCCGAAAGCGGCCGGCGGCGCGACGACGTCGCGGCCGTGTCACCCATCTCTCGATGAGGAGAAGGAGACCATCCATGATGGCAAGACTGCTTGCAGGCCTTCTGCTGGCCACGCTCGTGGGCGCCGCGACCCCGGTCGCGGCCCAGGCTCCGGTGGAGCTGAGCTTCTACTACCCGGTGGCGGTGGGCGGGCCGGTGACCCGGATCATCGACGGCCTGGCCACCGACTTCCAGAAGGAGAACGCGGGCATCCACGTCAAGCCGATCTACGCGGGCACCTACCAGGAGACGATCGTCAAGGTGCTCACCGCACTCAAGAGCGGCGAGCCGCCACAGATGTCGGTGCTGCTCTCCACCGACATGTTCACGCTGATCGACGAGGACGCGATCGTGCCCTTCGACGACATGGCCGCGAGCGCGGAGGACAAGGCGTGGCTCAAGAGCTTCTTCCCCGCCTTCATGCTCAATAGCCAGACCGGCGGCAAGACGTGGGGCATCCCGTTCCAGCGGTCCACCATCGTGCTGTACTGGAACAAGGAAGCGTTCAAGGAGGCCGGCCTCGACCCGAACCGGCCCCCCGCCACCTGGGCCGAGCAGGTCGAGTACGCGCGCAAGCTCACCAAGCGCGACGGCAGCGGCAACGCGACCCAGTGGGGCCTCGAGGTGCCGTCCTCCGGCTTCCCCTACTGGCTCTTCCAGGGCTTCACCACCCAGAATGACGTGCTGCTGATGAACCCGGCCGGCAACGAGACCTACTACGACAAGCCGGCGGTGGTGGAGGCGCTCCAGTACTGGGTGGACCTGAGCGGCAAGCACAAGGTCATGCCCACCGGCATCATCGAGTGGGGCACGACGCCGAAGGACTTCTTCGAGCGCAAGACCGCCATGATGTGGACCACCACCGGGAACCTCACCAACGTGCGGAACAACGCCAAGTTCGAGTTCGGGGTGGCGATGCTGCCCGCGGGCAAGCGGCGCGGCTCGCC
>JBGOVO010000117.1:0-10347 GCA_041478145.1 Methylomirabilia bacterium | reverse complement strand
TCTCGGCCACCGCGGTGAGCTGGGGCTGGGACTCGACGGAGCACGGCCCGGCCATGACCACGATCTGGCTGCCCCCGACGGGGACCCCGTGAACCTTGAACTGGGTGTTGTCGGGATGGGCCTCGCGGCTGGCGAGCTTGAAGGGCTGCAGGATGCGCACCACGTTTTCCACGCAGTCGAGCGACTGCAGCGCGAGCAGCTGCTCCTTGGCGCGGTCGTCGCCGACCACGCCGATGATGGTGCGCACCTCGCCGCGGGAGAGGTGGGTCTTGAACCCGAAGTCCCGCACCCGGCGTGAGACATCCTCGATGTCGGCCTCGCTCGATCCCGGCTTCAAGACGATGATCACGGTAGCCTCCTGGTTGGAAAAATAAAAACGCCGCGGGCCGGTTGCCCGCGGCGTCTATCGTTCTCTGGCGCCACGGGCCGGTTCGTCCGCCCGTGGCTCCTCGCGTTCAGCTCATGGGAGCCAAGAGGCGGACGGAGGGAAAGTAAAAATACGACCGCCACGCGCCGTGGTGGCTGACCGTCATTCCCGCTCCCGTCGTGCTCACCGGCTCGAATCCTCCGACCTCAGAGTGGACCAGCACAAGTGCGGCGAGTCTACGGGTCCGGCTTGTCCCTGTCAAGCCCTCCGTTCGCGTCCCCGTTGCGG
Source organism: Methylomirabilia bacterium (assembly GCA_041478145.1). Taxonomy (GTDB): domain Bacteria; phylum Methylomirabilota; class Methylomirabilia; order Rokubacteriales; family CSP1-6; genus CAMLFJ01. The sequence goes on along the minus strand of JBGOVO010000117.1, from coordinate 9,692 downwards.
GTGGCGCTCCGGCCCTGGCACCAGGCCACGATCCGGTGCCGGTAGTAGTACAGCGGCAGAGCCACCGCCACCGCGACCGCGGAGATCAGCATCACCTGCATGTAGTCGCCCGCCGCAGTGTGCGCGCCCTGGGCCGAGAGCACCCAGGTGCCCGGGATGCGCCCGAGCCCCGAGACCAGGGCGAACACCCAGAGCGGCATCGGGCTGATCCCGAAGAGATAGCAGACGATGTCCTTCGGCAGGCCGGGGATCAAGTAGATGATGAAGCAGAGCACCGCCCCCTCGGCCTCCACGATGAAGCCGAGGCGATTCCAGGTCTCGGGGCTCACCAGGTTCTTCACGTAGTGAGCGCCCAGCCACCGGCCGATGCCGAAGGCGGCGACGGAGCCCACCGTGAGTCCGATGGTCGAGTAGAACAGGCCCAGCCACTGGCCGAAGAGGTAGCCGCCGAGAATGCCGGTGGCCTCACCCGGGATCGGCGCGATGACCACCTGGAGCGCCTGGAGCACGATGAAGATGACGGGAGCGAGCACGCCCCACTCCCGCAGCGTCCGCTTGAGGAAGTGCTTGTCGACGTAGAGGCGAACGAGGAACTGGTAGGCGGGAGCATCCGTCCACCAGAGCCACACGCCGTAGCCGAGGAGCAGGACGCAGACGCCGACTCCGATGGCCCACCACGCGCGGGGGTTCAGCCGCCCCATCGCGCCTGGCTCCGTGGCATCGCCGTTGACCCCGTGGCCATCGAGTCCCGGGCCGTCCCGATCAGGTGGCCGCGGGCACACCCGACGGATCGGGACGCCCGAACCAGCCGTAGCGGGGCCACCAGCGCGGCAGGAACGGTCGGGTGGCCGCGAGCTGGGTCACCATCGCGAACCAGCGGGTCGGGGTGTGGGCGGCCATCCACTGGGCGAGCTGGAGCACGCGGTAGGGCCGGCGATAGCGCGCGACCAGCCGCCGGTAGCTCTCGAGCCCCGCCTCGCGCGACAGGGCCCCGTCGAGGACCCGCTGCACGATGCGGCCGCACTCGCCGCCGAAATAGAGCGCGGGGCGGATCCCCTCGGCGGTGAGCGGTAAGCACTGGCCCGCCGCGTCGCCGACCGCGAACACCCCGCCGACGGTGGGACGCAACAGCCGGTTGGGGAAGTAGGTGCCGTGGTAGGAGCCGGCCGAGATGCCGTGGTCACGCAGTAAGCGCTCGAGCGCCGGCTTGAGCTTGGACCGGCCGGCGTAGGAGCCGAGGCCGACCAGGCTACCCGTGCCCACCGGGAAGATCCACCCGAGTCCCTGCGGGATCAGCCGGCGGTCGAGCAGGAACGTCAAGCCTTCGTCCTGCAGCGACGTGCGGGTCTCGAGGCCGAAGGAGTGGTGGCGCCGCGCGGGCTCGGCATCCGCGCCTCCCGTGAGCGCCCGCCGCCAGCCCGAGCAGTCCACGATCACCGGCGCGGTGAAGCGGCCGTCCCCGGTCACCACCGCCCCGTCCTGAATGCCCGACACCGAGGTACGCAAGAACCGCACACGGCACTGGGCCAGCAATCCCTCGCAGAAGGCCCGGTAATCGAACGTGCAGAAGGGCACGGTCGAGAGATCGTAGCGGACGGTGCGGGTGGGCGTGCGGATCACGAGCCGGTCGTGCACCTGGAGCACGCTGGCCGAGACTCCCAGACTCTCGGGTACCCAGAGCGGAGTGCCGCAGGCCGAGGTCTGGACGGCGCCGACCTCGTTGCGATCCAGCAGGAGCACCTCTCCCCGCAGCTGGCGGGCGACGGCGAGGCCGCCGAAGCTGGCCCCCACCACGATGGCGTCATAGTCCCGGACGGGCATTCTCACGCACAGCATACCCGAAAGCCCGCGGGAAAAGAGGTCAAGCCTCGGGAGCCGCCGCTCGCCGCCGAGCCGCCAGCTCGCGCAGCGTCCCGAGCACGCCGCGGGGGAAGAAGAAGACGACGAGCACGAAGAGGATGCCGAAGTAGAGGAGCCAGCGCTCCGAGAGCCGCAGCAGGATGTCCGAGCCGGCGAACGCGGCGGCGCCGAGACCGCGGAGGTTGGGCAGGAGCGTGCGCGCGCCGAGGAGGAAGGCGGCGCCCACGACGCCGCCGTACAGCGTCCCGATGCCGCCGATGATCACCATGAGCAGCACGTCCAGCATGATCGGGATGCCGAGCGCCGACTCCGGGTTCACGTAGCGCACCCACATCGCGTAACCGCCGCCCAGCACCGTGGCCACCACGCTACCGAAGGACGTGGCCACGAGCTGGAAGACGAAGGTGCGGTAGCCGAGCGCCTCCGCGCGCAGCTCGTTGTCGCGGATGGCCTGGAGCGTGCGGCCGAGCGGCGAGTGCACGAAGCGGCTCATGAGCAGGAAGAGCCCGAGGCAGACCGCGAGCAGCGTGTAGTACGTGACGAGTCGTCCGCTCAGTCCCAGCACCCCGGGCGCGCCGGCCGCGAAGACCCCGGGCAGCTTCGGGGAGAGCCCGTCCTCTCCGCCGGAGAGCTGGCCCCACTGCACGGCCAGGATCAGGGCGAATTCCGCGAAGGCGAGGGTGATCATGGCGAAGAACAGCGCCTTGACCCGCAGCGAGAAGACCCCGATCACGACCGCGAGCACTCCGGAGATCGCGATGCCGACCAGGAAGCCCAGGAGGAGGTGGCCGTAGGTGGGCGCGCCGAGCTTGCCCACCGCCAGGGCCACCGCGTAGGCGCCGAAGCCGAAGAACATCGCGTGGCCGAAGGAGACGATGCCGGTGTAGCCGAGGACGACGTCGTAGCTGGCGGCCAGCGTGGCGAAGAGCGCGATCTTGAGCGCGAGGTCGAGCATCTGGAAGGACGGCAGCACCGCGGGCAGGAGCACCCAGGCCAGCAGCACGGCCAGGCGCAGGTAGAGCGTGGGGGCCCGCCCGCGGCGGCGCCGGGCCGCCGCGCGCGCGGCCTGCACCGGGGTGGGCGGAGGGGCGCTCACTTGCCCGCTCCGTAGAGTCCGGTGGGCCGCACGAGCAGGACCAGCACCATGAGGCCGATGGTCACGCCGATGGCGGCCTTGGGCACGAGATACGCCACGTAGTTGTAGGAGAGGCCGACCAGCAGCGCCCCCACGAGCGAGCCGGTGACACTGCCGAGGCCGCCGATGATCACCACGATGAACGCGAAGATGAGCTGCTCGCCGCCCATGGAGGGCCGGATGGACTGGCTGAACATCCCCCACATGAGCCCGCCCACCCCCGCCAGCGCGGAGCCGGCCGCGAAGACGGCGGTGAAATAGCGGTGGATGTCGTGCCCCATCACCTGCACCATCTCGTTGTTCTCGACGCCCGCCCGCACGATGAGGCCCACGCGCGTGCGGTTGAGCAGCCACCACAGGCCGGTGTAGACGAGCACGCCCAGCCCGATGGCGACGACCGGGAAGCGGAGGACCACGATGTCGGCCACGTCCCAGGAGCCCCGGAAGGTGAGCGGCACCGGCATCACCTGATCGTTGGGCCCCCACGCGATGCGGATCAGCTCCTCGAGCACGATGGTGGCGCCGAGCGTGATCAGGATCTGGAAGAGGTGCTGGCCGTAGACCGGGCGCACGATCACGCGCTCCACCGCGACGCCGAGCAGGAAGGCCACCGCGACCGCGGCCAGCACCGCGACCAGGAGCAGCGCCGTGTTCGCGAGGACGGAGGGGGACTCGGCCCAGCCCCAGCGCCCGTCGGCGAGCACCGCCACGCTGAACCCCGCGTAGGCGCCCCACGAGAAGAGAGCCCCGTGGGCGAAGTTGAGCACGTCCATGAGGCCGAAGATCAGGGTGAGGCCCGAGGCGACCAGGAAGATCAGCATGCCCATGGCGAGGCCCGCCACCGTGAGGGTGAGCCAGGCCCGCGGCTCGATGGCCAGGAGCGGCAGCAGCAGGAGCAGGGCCGCGCCGGCCAGCAGCGGGGTCGCGCGCGTCATATCCCGAGGTACTTCCGCTTGAGGGCCGGGTCGGTGGCCAGCGCCGCCATCGGCCCCGCGTGGACGGTGCGCCCGTCGTCCATCACGTAGCAGTCGTCGCCGAGGCGGCTCGCCATCGCGAAGTTCTGCTCCACCAGCACGACGGTGGCGTGCCGCTTCATGGTCTGCAGCGCCTCGATGAGGTGCTCGACGATGATGGGGGCGAGGCCCTTGGAGGGCTCGTCGATCAGGAGGAGCCGGGTCGGGTTCACGAAGGCGCGCCCGATGGCCAGCATCTGCTTCTGGCCGCCGGAGAGCGTGCCCGCCCGCGCGTGGCGGAAGCGCGCGAGGTCGGGGAAGAGCGCGAAGACGCGGCGCATCCGGTCGCGGCTCTCCGCGGTCTCGGCCAGCATGGCCACGCGCAGGTTCTCCTCCACCGTGAGGCCGGCGAAGATCCCCTGCCCCTCCGGGACGTACCCGATGCCGAGCCGCGCGATGGCGTGCGGCGGCAACGCGTGGATGGGACGCCCATCGAACCGCACCGTGCCCCGGCGCGGCCGCAGCACCCCCATGATGGTGCGCATGGTCGTGGTCTTGCCCGCGCCGTTGCGGCCGAGCAGCACGGTGACCGCGTCGGGACGCACCCGCAGGGAGACGCCCTGCAGGATGTGGTGCTGCCCGATATCGGTGTGCACCCCCTCCAGCTCGAGCACGTCAGCCATGCGCGGTCCCGAAGTAGGCGGCCTGCACCTCCGCGCTCGCGCTCACCTCGGCGGGCGGCCCGTCCGCGATGAGCCGGCCGTCCTTCAGCACCGCGATCGAGTCCGACAGCGCCATCACCATGTCGATCTTGTGCTCGACGAGCAGGATGGTCCGGTCCCGCCGCGCGCGGATGTCCTCGATGAGCCCGATGATGGTCGGCACTTCCTCGAGCGACATGCCCGCGGTCGGCTCGTCGAGCAGCAGCACCTCGGGCTCGAGCGCGAGCAGGATGCCCAGCTCCAGCTTGCGCTTCTCCCCGTGGGCCAGGGTCCCCGCGGCGGCGGCCCACTTGGTCTCGAGCAGCACCCGCTCGAGCAATCCGTACGCCGCGTCCTCGAGATCGGGGAAGCGACGGTAGTGGCGCCACGCGATGAAGCCGAGCCCGCGCCGCGCCTGCACCGCGAGCCGGACGTTCTCGAGCACGGTGAGGGTCGGGAAGATATTGGTGAGCTGGAAGGACCGGCCGATGCCGAGCCGCGTGCGCGCCGCCGCGCCGCGGCCGGTGATGTCCCGGCCCCTGAACAGGATGCGCCCCTCGCTCGGCCGATACTGGCCGCTCAGCAGATTGAAGAAGGTGGTCTTGCCCGCCCCGTTGGGGCCGATGATCGACTTGAGCGAGTGCGGCGCCACGTCGATCGTGACGTGGTCCACCGCGACGTGGCCGCCGAAGCGGATGGTGAGGTCGCGCGTGGAGACGACCGGGGCCGACGCCGTCGCTATGTCCCCTTGAGGAACGCGCGGAGGGCGGTCTTGACCTTCCGGTTCTGGCCGAGCAGCACCGTGTAGTGGTTCGTGCCCGGCACCACCACCAGCTTGGAGCGCGGAATGGCGTGCGCGATCGCCTCCGCCTCCTCCTGGGTCATGAGGCAGTCGGTGGGCGTGAGCAGCCCGTCGGGCGCCCGGAAGATCAGGGTGGGCGCCTTCACGCGATGGTGCCAGACCCAGAGCCGCTCCCGCTCGAGATTGGCGATCTCCTCCTCGATGGCGTGCCGGGCCGCCTTCGAGCGCACCGTCCCCGCGGGCAGCACCTCCACGTCGTAGCGGAAGTAGCGCTCGAGGTAGTCGTTCCAGCGCCCGTCGAACATGGGCAGCGCCCGCACGAATCCGAGAAACATGTCGAGCGACGGGAACTCGACGCCGAGGCGATTGATCGCGGGCCGCAGCGAGTCCAGCACCTCCGCCCGCACGTCGAGCCCGCCGTCCACGAGCACGAGCTTGGCCACGCGCTCCGGGTGCATGGCCGCGAACCGCAGCGCGATGTGGGCGCCGAGCGAATGGCCGATCAGCACCGCCTTCTTCAAGCCGAAGTGGTCGAGCAGCCCGGCCAGGTCCTCGTTGTGGAGCGCGAGGCTGTAGCCCTTGTCCGGCTTGTCGCTCTCCCCCCGCCCGCGCAGGTCGTAGGCGATCAGGCGATAGGCGGGCGAGAGCACGTCGGCCACGCTCGCCCAGCAGGTGTGATTCGCGGTGAGGCCGTGGATGCAGACGACCGCCGGCCCCTTGGCGGGCCCCGGCCACTCCCGGACCGCGAGCGAGACCGAGTTGACCGCGACGCGGGCCATGCGGCTCAGCGCTTGTTCGTGATCGCGGGCGCCGTCTCCGTCGGCGACAGCTCGCGGATGAGGGTGGGCACGAGCCACGCCACGTCGGGCTTCGACACCATCTTGAAGGCGTACATGCTCTGGAGCGCCTGGTGGTACTCCTTGCGGAAGATCATCTTGCCCTTGGGCGTCTGGAACTCGAGGCCCTCCATCGCCGCGATGAGCTTCTCGGGGTCCGTCCCCCCCGCCTTCTGGATGCCCGCCACCACCGCCATCGCCGCCGCGAAGCCGCCGCAGGTGAAGAAGTCGGGCGGCTCGTTGAAGCGCTTCTGGTGCTCGCGCACCAGCCAGTCGTTCACCGGGTTCTTGGGGATCTCGTAGTAGTAGTAGGCCCCGCCCACCATGCCGTCGAGCTTCATGCCCTTCATCGCCTTCAGCACGTCGAGCACGTTGCTGCCGCCGGTCAGCGTGATGCCGTACTTGTCGAGCCGGTTGTCCACGAGCTGGGGGAACGGCCCACCCTTGCCCGCCCAGATCACGAACACGTACTTGGCCCCCGGCCTGTCCTTGAGCGCCCCGATGATCTTCTGGATCGGCGCGGTGAAGTCGGTGGCGGTGGTGGGCGTGTACTCCTCGTGCACCACCTGGGCGCCCGCCTTCTCGACCGCGGCCTTGTAGGCGGCCACCCCGTCGCGCCCGAAGGCGTAGTCCTGGGCGATGGTGGCGATGGAGACGCCGGGCTTGGCCACCGCGAGCGCATTCGCGATGGCGTCCTGGGTGGAGTTGCGGCCGGTCCGGAAGACGTAGCGGTTCCAGTGCTCCCCGGTGATGCTGTCGGCCACCGCCGGCTCCACGATCAGGACCTTCTTGAACTCGGCGGCCACCGGCAGCACCGCGAGGGCCGCCGCGCTCGACGTCGTGCCCACCACGAGGTCCACCTTGTCGTCGGCGTAGAGCTTGGTGACCTTCTGCTTGGCCACGTCCGGCTTGAGCTGGTCGTCCTCCTCGATGATCTCGATCTTGCGGCCCAGCAGCTCCTTCTTGCCGGCGGTCGCGTAGTCGAGGCCCAGCTCGAAGCCCCGCTTCACCTGCTTGGCGTAGACCTCGAGCGGCCCGGTGAAGCCCTGCACCAGCCCGATCTTGATGGGCGCCTGGGCGAGCGCGGCCGTCGGGGCGCCGGCGGCGACGAGGGTCGAGACGAAGGCCACGGAGAGCCGGATGAGCCACAAGCGCATGACTGTTCTCCCGTATCGGTCGCCCGTATCTGTTTGTGGACGCGGGGCTACGCTAGCAAGCGGCCGTCGAGGGGTCAAGCGCGACCGGCCTATTCCCCGAGATACCAGCGGCGGCGGGCCAGCGGCCCGTAGGTGAGGCCGAAGCGACGCATGGCCACGCCGGTGATCCACTCCACCGCCTCCGCGGGCGAGTCCGTCACCGGCAGGCGCTGCTCGTCGCCCGGATCGATGGTGCCCTCCACGAGGAGGCGGTTGCGCACGAACTCGATGAGCGGGCGCCAGTAGTCGCGCCCCATGAGCACGAGCGGGTACTCCTTCACCTTGCCGGTCTGCACCAGGGTGGCGATCTCGAACATCTCGTCGAGGGTGCCGAAGCCGCCGGGCAGCGCGATGAAGGCGTAGGAATACTTCACCAGCATCACCTTGCGGACGAAGAAGTGACGGAAGGTGATCCAGCGGTCGAGGTACTCGTTCGGCCGCTGCTCGTGCGGCAGCTCGATGTTGCAGCCGATGGAGTGGCCCCCCGCCTCCTTCGCCCCCCGGTTGACCGCCTCCATGATGCCGGGCCCGCCCCCCGTCATCACCGCGAAGCCCACGCGGGCCAGGCGCGAGCCCAGCTCCCGGCCCAGCTCGTAGTAGGGATGATCGGCCTTGAAGCGGGCGGACCCGAACACGGTGACGCAGGGGCCGACGAAGTGCAGCGCGCGGAAGCCCCGCATGAACTCGAGGAAGATCCGGACCGCCCGCGCCAGCTCGAGGGAGCGCGCCTGCGGGCCCTGGAGGAAGCGGATCTCCTCCGGAGCGGCGGTCTGCTTGCCCCACTGGGAGCGGTCGGACGCCGGCGGCGCGGCCGGCATCGAGGCGGGGCCCGGGCGGCTCTCGCTCGTCAGGCGCGCTACTCGGGGCCGCGCGACGACTGGACGGCGACGACGGAGACGCTGTCGGGCGCGGAATCTTCCCCCGGGCGATGGCTGGCCGTGTAGCCGAGGGTCAGCGAGAACTGCCCGGGGCGGGACTCGGCGCGAGACTGCGCGCGCGTGGCGGGCGGCCGGGCCGCCTCCTCGGACTCGGCGAGGGCGTTGAGCTGGCCCAGCAGGGGCCCCACGTCCATGGAGTTCTGGCGCGCGAATTCACCGACGGTGAGGCCGGGGAAGCGCGCGTACAGCTCGTGCGGCTGGTCCACGTAGAGCCGGCGCCCCTGGGTGAAGACGGGAGCGGTGCCGGGATGCCGCGCGAGCACGTCGTTGATCTTCGACTCGGTCGTGATCGGGGCCGTGGCCGGCATGTCCACGAGCGCCCTACCGCCCCCGTACGGTCAGGACGGGACGGGGGGAGGTCGCCACCACCCGGCCCGCCACGCTGCCCAGGAAGAGCTTGGCCAGCCCGCTGCGCCCGTGCGTGCCGATCACCACCAGATCGGCCTTCCGGGAGCGGGCCGCGCGGGCGATCAGCTCATGGGGCACGCCTTCCAGCAAGATCCCGGTGGCGCGCACGCCCGCCCGGCGCGCCTTGGCCACGACGGCGTCGAGCCCCTTCTGCGCCTGGCGACGCGCCGAGGCCTCGAGATTCTCGTAGAGCCCGGGCGAGACATACCCCTGGTCGGGTAGCGCGAGGGCCGGCGGCGTCATCACGTGCAGCACGAGGAGCTGGCCGCGATTGGCCTTGGCCAGCTCGAGCGCCCACTTGAGCGCGGGCGTCGACGCGCGGGAGAAGTCGGTCGCGTGCAGGATCCGCCGGAGTCGGGGCATGGCCGTATCTTACAATGCCGCATGCTCACCGTCGAGGCACTCCGCGCGCTGCTCGAGCTCACGCCCCATCCCGTCGAGGGCGGCTACTTCGTGGAGACCTATCGGAGCGCCGAGCAGGTCGCCGCCGACGCGCTCCCCTCACGCTACGCGGGCGCGCGGGCCGCGGGCGGAGATGCTCCAGCTCTGGCCCCCGGCTTCGACTACACGGACCACGAGACCGCCCGCCGCGCCGACCTCCTGGCCACCCACCCCACCGCCCGCAACCTCATCGCCGCCCTCACCCACTAGAAGAAAAGTGCGGCGGCCGATGCCTCCTGGTCCACCGCACCGGGGGGGCGGGCGGGGCAGCGGGGCGGGGGCTCCCTCGCCGGGACCGTGTCTTCTGCGGATCATCGAAGCCGAAACCCGCCTCTCTCGTGGCCCGACCGAGACGGCGCGGCGGGCCCGCGAGTCAGCGTGTCCCGGCGAGGGAGCCCCCGCCCCGCTGCCCCGCCCGCCCC
>JBGOVO010000115.1:0-10486 GCA_041478145.1 Methylomirabilia bacterium | reverse complement strand
CTCGAGCACGGCTCAGGCGCTCCCCAGGTAGACTTCGTAGACGCGCGGATCGGCCTTCACCTGGGCGAAGGTGCCCTCGGTGAGCACCTCGCCGTAGTGCAACACCGTGACGCGATCGGCGAGCGAGCCCACCACGTCCATGTCGTGCTCGATGATCAGCAGCGTCACCTCGCGCGGCAAGGCTTCGAGCATGCGCGTCATGCGCAGCGTCTCCTCCGGCGACATGCCCGCGGTGGGCTCGTCCAGCAGCAGGAGCCGCGGGGAGGTGGCCAGCGCCACTCCGACCTCGAGCTGGCGCTGCTCGCCGTAGGACAGGCGCCCGGCCGGCTCGGCCAGGCGATCGGACAGGCCGACGACCTCGGCCACCTCGCGCGCCCGGTCGAGCGGCCCGCGGCGGCGCGCGATGCTGCCCAGGAGATCCCAGGTACCGGGCGCGGCCACCGCCGCGGCCAGCCGCAGGTTCTCTTGCACGGGCAGCTTCGGGAAGAGGTTGTTGCGCTGGAACGAGCGCGAGATGCCGCGCCGGGCCACCGCGTGCGGGGCCAGTCCGCCGATCGGCTCGCCTTCGAGGAGGATGCGGCCCGACGTCGGGACGAGCTGGCCGGTGATGACGTTGAAGAGCGTGGTCTTGCCCGCGCCGTTGGGGCCGATGATGGCCCGGCGCTCGCGGGGGGCGATCTCGAAGGACACGCGGTTGAGCGCAACCAGCGCGCCGAAGGCGCGCCTCAGCGCCTGGATCGCCAAGAGCGGCGGCGTCATGCGCGCAGACCGATGCGGCCGCGCAACGCGCCCACGATGCCGCCCGGCGCGAAGAGCACGAAGAGGATGAAGGTCACGCCGAGGATGAGCATCCAGCGCTCGGTATAGGTGCTGACCAGGCTCTGCAGGAGGATGAAGGCGGCCGCGCCCAGCACCGCGCCGCCCAGGGTGCCGGTGCCGCCGATGATGACCATGAGCAGCGCCTCGCCCGAGGTCTTCCAGAAGAAGGCGTCGGGCGTGATGGAGCCGTTGAACTGGGCGTAGAGCGAGCCGGCCACCCCCGCGAAGACGCCCGCGATGACGAAGGCCAGCAGCTTGTAGCGATCCACCGCGTAGCCCAGCGCCTCCATCCGCGCCTCGTTCTCGTGGATGCCGTGCAGCACGTGGCCGAAGGGCGAGCGGACGATGCGCCACAGCACGAGCGCGCTGAAGACCACCAGGCTGAGCAGGTAGCCGTGGAAGCCGCGGAGGCTCGACACGTCCCAGCCCGGCACGACGGGCCGCGGGATGCCGACCAAACCGTCCTCGGCGCCGAGCCAGGAGACCTGGAACGTGTAGGCGTGGAACATCTGCGAGAAGGCGAGCGTGAGCATGATGAAGTAGACCCCGCTCACCCGGATGGAGAAGAAGCCGATGACGAGCGCGGCGAGGCCGGCGGCCAGCGCGGGCAGCACCAGGGCCGAGGTCAGCCCCGGGCTCTTCGCGAGGGCGAGCGCGGCCACGTAGCCGCCGATGCCGAAGAAGGCGGAGTGGCCGAAGGACACCATGCCCGCGTAGCCCATCAGGAGATCCAGGCTCATGGCGAAGATGCCCCAGATCAGGATCTCCTGGAGCAGCTTCACCGGATAGTTGCCGGCGGCGAGCGGGAACGACGCCAGCCCCACCACCAACAGAGCGAAGCCGAGCAGCCGGAGCCTCACTTGAGGGGGCGGCCGAAGAGCCCCTGGGGCCGGACCAGCATGACGCCGGCCATCACCACGTAGATGATGAGCATGGACGAGTCGGGCAGCCACGCCTTCCCGAAGGTCTCGGCCTGGCCGATGACGAGGCTACCGACCAGCGAGCCCTTGAGACTGCCGAGGCCACCCACCACCACCACGATCAGCGCGGGGACCAGGATGGTCACGCCCATGGACGGGTAGGCGGACTGGATCGGCCCCGCGATGACCCCGGAGAGGCCGCCCAATGCCGCCCCAAAGGCGAAGACGCTCGTGAAAACAAGTTGAATATTGATGCCGAGACCGCCCGTCATCTCGGCGTCGAAGACGCCGGCGCGGATCACCGCGCCGAGGCGCGTGCGCTCGATGAGGAGCCAGAGCAGCACCGCCATCACGAGCCCGAACCCGATGACGAAGAGCCGGTAGGACGGGATGATCGCGCCGAACAAGGTGGTCGAGCCCGAGAACAGATCGGGCGGCGGGATGGAACGGATGCGCCCGCCCCAGATCCACTTCACCAGATCCTCGAACAGGTAGATGAAGCCGAAGGTGAGCAGGACCTGGTCGAGCGGCGACCGCCGATAGAGCGGCCGAAGGCAGGATCGCTCGATCAACGCCCCGATCAGCCCCACCGCGAGCGGCGCGCCCAGGAGGGCCAGCCAGAAACTCCCGGTGGCCGCGATCAGGCTGAGACCCGCGTAGGCCCCCAGCAAGTAAAAAGAGCCGTGGGCGAGGTTGACGACGTCGAGCATGCCGAAGATCAGCGTGAGCCCGACCGACAGCAGGAACAGCAGCACCCCGTATGCCAGCCCGTTCAGCGCCTGCGCAAACAGATCAGCCGGCATCGGCTACACGCCGCCGGCGGGGACGCAGCGGGAGGGGGGCCGGCCGGAGAAAAGCGCACCGTGGTCAGAGACCCACCCACCACCCCCGGCGCCCCTGCCCACCCTCGCCCCCGGCCCAGCAGGGCTAAGCGGGAAGAGTGCAGCCGGTGCCGGGATCGGCCACGTTGGCCACCTTGTCGATCGGGACGTTGTTCAGGCCGCCCGCGACTTCCTTCACCTCGCGGACGTAGATGAAGGGCTGGATCACGTTGTGCGTCTTCTGATCGAAGCGGAAGCGGCCCCGCGGGCTGTCGAACTCGCTCTTCTCGATGACGTCCACCAGCTTCATCTTGTCCTGCGTATTACCGTTGACCGCCTTCAGCGCGCGCACGATGACCTCCGCGGTGTCGTAGCCCTGGCAGGCGAAGCCGTCCGGCATCTTGCCCGCGTACTTCTCGCGGAAGTCCTTCACGAACTTCTGGTTGGTCGGGTTGTCGAGGAGCGGAGTGTAGAAGTGGCCGGTGATGACGCCGAGGGCCGACTTGCCCTGGGCCGGCAGCACGTCGGGCTCGGTGAGGAAGCCCGCGCCGGTCAGCTTGATGGTCTGCTTGAGGCCGAATTGATCGAACTGCTTCACGAAGTTCACCGCGTCCGAGCCCGAGAAGAAGCAGTAGACGGCCTTGGCCCCCGACTGGCGGATCTTGGTGAGATACGGCGCGTAGTCCGTCTCTCCCAGCTTCGGGTAGTCCTCGCCGACGATCTTGCCGCCCGCCGGGAGGAACGTCTCCTTGAAGGCCTCCATCATGTCCTTGCCCGCCTGGTAGTTGGGAGCCGTCAGGAACACGTCTTTGGAGACGTTCTTCGCCACCCACCCGCCCATCGGCTGATTCGGTTGCCAGTTGGAGAACGATGCGCGGAAGATCCATTTCGAGCAGCGAGCGCGGCTGATGGCGTCGGCGCCGGCGTTGGACACGATCAGGATGGTCTTGCTGTTGTGGACCTTGTCCCGCATGCCCATCAAGATGCCGCTGTGCACGGGACCGGTGAGGATGTCCACCTTATCGGAGTCGATGAGCTTCTCGGTCTTGCGGATGCCCACCGGCGGCTGCATCTCGTCGTCTTCCTTGATCATCTCGATCTTGCGTCCGGCTACCGTCCAGTTCTCGCGCGCGAAGACCAGCTCCATGCCCTGCGTGATGGACTCGCCGAGCACCGCGTAGACGCCCGAGTACGGGAGCACGACGCCGATCTTGATCGGACCCGACTGCGCGCCGGCGCGCAGCACCCAGGGCCCCACCGCCGTGCCGGCCGCCGCGAGCGACGCCGTGCCGAGGAACTTCCGCCGTGTGACCTTATCCATCGTGATTCCCTCCTGAGGGGTGGTCGAGCGCCAGATTATAGCGTTTATCAGCTGAACCCGTTTTGGTGGTTGGGCCCCAGATGGCGGACGTTCCTTTACTTCTTCAGGCTCTTCAGCTGCGGGGGCTCCGACATGGCCCCCGCACTCCCCCACTCTGCGGACACTCGTTGGCGGCCGGGGTCAGGGGGCGAGTAGCGAGATCACGTAGTTGCCGCTGCCCGAGGAGGGGCCGTAGGCGTGGACGGTCGGGACGAAGCGCCGTCCGGACTCCATGATGGCCCCCAGCAGCATGGCCAGGTGGCGCCCTCCCATCTCGGCCTGGGTGGTCCGGGTGAACTCGGGCAGCCAGGCCCAGAGCTTCTCGAGCTCCCCGTCGCCCAGGAGCCGGGCGAAGCGGTGGTCCAGCTCCTGGTCCGCCGGCAGGGGCATTCTCTCGGGGCCTCGGACCAGCTTGTGGGAGACGCTGCCGCTGGCCACGAAGCCCACGCGCTTGCCGCTCTCGCCCGCCACCTGCGCCACGTGGCGCCCCCACTCGTAGGCCTCGTTCAGATCCGCCGACAGGCAGACCGACACCGGCACGATCGGGGTCCGCTGGGCCCGATCGAGATAGCAGACCATGGGCATCACGGTGCCGTAGTCGAGCGGATAGTGCACATCGTTGGCGAGCACGCACTGCTGGCCGCCCACCTTGCCGCGGGCGATGAGGCGGGCGGCCAGATCATAGTCGCCCGGGTAGTCGTAGGGCACGCCGTGGATGATCTCGGGCGCCTCTTGGGCCGTCAGCACGCCCTGGTGTCGCGGCGTGCCGTCCACCACGGTGGGGAACGTGGTGATGAGGTGGCAGGAGTTGATCACGGTCACGTCCAGCTTCGCCCGCGCCACCGCCTCACCCTGGGCCACGAGCCCGTCCCGCACGGGGCGAAAGACTTCCGACGCGAGCTTGCCCTCGTAGGCCGCCTCCAGCGTGCAGTAACGGGGCGTGTGAACAGTGAGAAACGCGCCGGCGAGTGGGCTCATAGCACTCCCCCTGACTCCCTCTCCCCTCTGGGGAGAGGGCCGCGGTGAGGGGCCGAGGCCTTCGCCCCTCCCTCACCCTGCCCTCTCCCTCCCGAGGAGGGAGAGGGTGTGGGCTGCGTCACGGCACGCCCTGGAAGTATCCCTTGAACGACCTCGGGCTTCATGAGCGGGACTCTCCCTTGAGGCGGGCGACGACGCCGGCCGGAATGGGCTTGGCGCCCAGGGCGCCGCCGGGGCTCTCGGGCTGGGCCACCCAGGCGCGCACCTCGAAGCCGGTGGCGCACCGCCGGCCGCCGACCGACACCTCGTGCTCGACCCGGAACGTCTTCTCGCGTACCTCGCTCACCGTGGTCTGGATCCGCACCTCGTCGCCGTAGCGTACCGGAGACGCGAAGCGCGCCCCCGACTCCACGATCGGCACGCCCACGATGCGGTTGGCGGGGAACAGCTCGGGCCACGGCAGCCCCAGCGACTCGAACAGGGCCTCCGTCCCCAGATCGAACCACTCGAAGAAGCGCGGGTAGAACACGATGCCGGCCGGATCGGCCTCGCTCCAGCGCACCTTCACCGAGAGCGTGCTCGCGACCATGTGCCCGGCTCTCACGCGCCCGCGTGGGCCAGATCGCGCAGCCGGAAGCGCTGGAGCTTTCCGGTCGCGGTGCGCGGCAGCTCGCTCACGATCCTGATCTCCCGCGGCCGCTGGTGGGGCCGAAGCGCGCCCTCCAGGAACCGCCGCACGTCCGCCCGCAGCACCTCCGGCTCCGTGGCCGGGTCGCGGGGCACGACGAAGACGAAGGGCTTGATGAGCCCGCCGGCCCCCTCGGCGCCCACCACGCCGCAGTCGAGCACGCCCGGGTGCCGGAGCAGCACCGATTCTACCTCGGCCGGCGCCACCCATTGCCCGGCCACCTTGAAGAGATCGTCCTCGCGCCCGCAGTGCACGTGGCCGCCGTCCGCCTCTCGGCGATAGACGTCGCCGGTCCGGAACCAGTCACCCACGAAGGTCCGGCGCGAGTGATCGAGGCGCTGCCAGTAGCCGGCCGCCTGGGACGGGGTCCGGACCCACAGCACGCCCTCCTCGCCGTCCGGCACGGGCTGGCCGTGCGGGTCCAGAATGCGCGCCTCGGTGCCGGGAACCGGCACCCCGGACGATCCGGGGCGGCTCCGGCCCGGGCGATTGGACAGGACCATGAAGATGGTCTCGGTGGAGCCGATGCCGTCGAGAATCTCGACCCCGAAGCGCTCCCGCCAGGCGACGTAGAGCTCGGTGGGCAGCCGCTCGCCGGCCGAGACGCAGAGACGCGCGGAGGCGAACGTGGCGGCGGGGAGGTCCGCGTGGAGCAGGCGCGCGTAGACGGTCGGCACCGAGAAGAAGAGCGTGGGCCGGACGTCGCGCATCGCCCGGGCGACGACCGCCGGGTCCGGCCAGCCCGGATGCAGATAGGTCGCCGCGCGGGCGAAGAGCGGGATCAGGAGCGCATTGCCGAGCGCGTAGGCGAAGAAAAGCTTGGAGGTCGAGAAGATCCGATCGGCGGCGGTAACCTCCAGCACGCCCAGATAGTGTCGACACGCGGGCAAGGTTCGGTGACAGTGCACGGCCGCCTTGGGCGAGCCGGTGGTTCCCGAGGTGTAGAGCCAGAAGGCCATCGCGTCGGCGCCCACCGGCTCGGGGGCCAGCGGGCTGTCCGGCGTGCCGGCCACGAGCGTGTCGAACTCGACGACGGCGCGGATGCCGAGCGTGTCCGGATCTGTTCCCGCCTCGAGCAGCGACCGATCGGCCACCAGGGCCTTCGGACGGCAGTCGGCCAGCACCATGCGGAGATCGGCGCCGCCAAGCCGGGTATTGAGGGGGACCGCCACCGCGCCCAGCTTGAGCGCGGCGAAGAACGTGGCGGCCCAGGCCGGGCCGTCGGGCAGGAGCATCGCCACGCGCTGCTCGGGCTCCACTCCGAGGGCGCGCAGACCGTGGCCGGCGCGATCGGTGAGCCGCTGGAGCTGCGCGTAGTCGACGGGACCGGACGGGGTGACGAGCGCCGCGCGCGCGCCGTGACCTTCCTCGACGGGCCCGTCGACGAAGAGGGCGGCGGCGTTGTCCATGCCCCTCACCCTGCCCTTTCCCCTCCGGGGAGAGGGCTAGGGTGAGGGGCCTGAGGGTGAGGGGCCTGACCGGCTCGTCGGCCGCGCGGGATCGAGAAGCCCGCCGCCTCGATCCGGTCTGTGATGCCGTGAAACTTGTGGCGCCCGTCGACGTGCGCGGCCCATACCGATTCCAGATCGTCGAAGCCGGCCAGGTAGCGAAGCCCGCAGTCGGCCGGCTCGGCCATCTGCATCTCGCCCGCGAGGAAGCGCCGCTGGCCCTCGGCGGGGTCGATCCAGAAGCCCTCCGAGGCCTCGCCGCCCAGGAGCCGCGGCTCCTGCCCGGCGGGCACGGGGGCCAGGAAGAACCGCGCGGTGAAGCGGATGGGGCTCGACGGCGGCGTGATGAAGTGCGAGAGATAACGGACCGGGGCCAGGTCGAGGTGCCAGCCCTCGCGGGCGAGCAGCGCGGGGAAGGGAGCCTCGGCGTTGGCCAGCGCGTGCCGGATCCGCTCGACGCGGTCGCGCACCGCCAGATCCCGCGTGTTCACCGGCCGGCCGTCGGCGTCGCAGCCCACGAGCAGTCCCGTTTCCTCCACCAGCTCGCGCGCGGCCGTCACCCAGAAGGCGAGCGGCGGCAAACCGTCGGCGGCCGGGAAGGCGGCGAGCGCCGCGGCGGCCGAGACGCCGCGACAGCGGGCGAGCGCGTCCTCGCCGCCGTCCGCCGATTCGACCTTGCCGCCCGGGAAGGCGTAGAAGCCCCCGAGGAAGCGCATGCTCTTCTGCCGGCGGATCATGTAGACCTCGACGGGACAGGCGGCCCCCGCGCGCACGAGGAGGACGGAGGCGGCGGGACGCGGTGAGACGGGCGGAGCCGGGGCGGCGGTCACGCGGGCGGGACGCGGGAGCGCGTGAGCCCGGCGAGCTGCTCGAGCAGCGCCTCCGCCGACACCGGCTTGGCGATGACGCGGTCCACGAACTGCATGGACTCGTGCGCGGAGACGCCTTCGCCCCAGCCGGTGAGGATGAACACGGCGGTCGCGGGCGAGCGGGTCTTGATGCGCTCGGCGACCTCCCAGCCGTTCATCTTGGGCATGCCCAGGTCGGTGATGACGACGTCGTGGGCGCCCGGATCGAACACCGCGAGGGCTTCCTCCCCGTTGGCGGCGGTGGTGATCGCGTGGCCCTCGCTGCGCAGCACGTCGGAGAGCACGGTCAGGAGGCGCGGGTCGTCGTCGACCAGCAGCACGCGCGCGGCCTGCTCGGGCGACACCTGGCGCTCGGCCGGGCCCTCGGAGGCGGGGATGATCTGGAAGCGGCTGGCGTGTAACCGCAGCCTAACGGTGGTGCCCTTGCCGATCTCGCTGTCGAGGGCCACGCTGCCGCCGTGACGCTCGCCGATGTCGTACACCTGGGCGAGCCCGTGCCCGGCTCACCGCCCCGGCTGCAGGCTCCGCGCGTGCTCGGCCAAGCGCCGGCGCGTGTCGGGCGACATGCCCACGCCGGAGTCCCGCACCTCCACCACCACCCCGCCCGAGGCCTCCGCGGCGGCCCGGATCGCGAGCCCGCCGCCCTTGGGCATGGCGTCCACCGCGTTGTGGATCAGGCGCACGAGGGCATCTCGCAGCTCGAAGGCGTTGCCCTCCACCGGCGGCAGCGCCTCCATGTCCTGGCTCACCGCGATCACGATGCCCTTGCGCTCCGCCTCGTCGCGCCAGCGCGGCGCGGTCAGCTCGAGCGCTTCCGCGATGACCGCGGGCAGGCCCACCGGCCCGTAGGCGGTCTGGGGCTGGCGCGAAACAAACTCCTGCAGTTTACGAACCGTCGCGGAGGCCTCGAGGGCCACGTCGCGGATGACCACGAGCCGCCGCCGCGCCGCCTCCGACTCGCTCTCGCGCAGCATCAGCTCGGTGTAGGCGAGGATGGCGGCGAGGGAGTTGTTGAAGTTGTGGGCGAGGCCGCCGACCGTCTCGCCGAGCACCCGCAGGTCCTCGTTGCGGGAGAGTCCGCGGGGGGCCTCGGCGAGGCGGCGGCCGAGGTCGCGCGCCCAGCTCCGCATGGAGAGCACCGAGCGGTCCATCTCCACCTTGGTGCGGCGGATCTGGCGCGCGATGTCCTGGATCTCTTCGTGGTCCGCGAAGAGCAGGTCGTCGGGCGGGGCCTCGCGCGGGCCGCGCCGGATCCACCGGCCCACGCGTTGGCGCACCCGCTTGATCATGTCGGGACGGAACTACAGGTTGACGAGCTGAGCGACGCGCTCGCGGTGATGGGTGGCATCACCGAAGGTGAACTCGGAGCCCTTGGCGCGCTTGAAGTAGAGGTGGAGATCGTGCTCCCAGGTGAACCCGATGCCGCCGTGGAGCTGGATGCCGGCCGCGGCCACGCGACGGAAGGCGTCGGAGACGTAGGCCTTGGCCATGCTCACGGCCAGCGGCGCTTCCGCCGCGCCCTCGTCGAGGGCCCAGGCCGCGTAGTAGGTGATGGATTTGCTGTTCTCCACGTCCACCAGCATGTCGGCCGCCCGGTGCTTCACGCCCTGGTAGGAGCCGATGGGCCGGCCGAAGGCCTGCCGGATCTTCGCGTACTCCACCGTCATGTCGAGGACCTTCTGGGCTCCGCCGCACATCTCGGCGCAGAGGGCGACGGTGGCGCGGTCGAGCACGCGGGCGAGCGGGGCCCAGCCCGCGCCGGCCGCGCCGAGCAGCGCGTCGGCGCCCACCGTGACGTCGGAGCACGCCACCTCGCAGAGCTTGCGCGTCTGGTCCATGGTGGGCAGCAGCGTCACCTCGACGCCCTTCGTGCCCTTCGGCAGCAGGAACAGCGAGACGCCGTCGGCGCCCGCCCCCGGGCGGGTCCGGGCCGCGACCACGAGTGCGTCGGCGGTGTGGGCGTCGTGCACGAAGAGCTTGGTGCCGGAGAGGGTGTAGCGCCCGCCCTTCTCCACCGCGGTGAGGCTCACGCCGGCGGGGCCGAGCTGGGCGCTCGGCTCCATCCACGCGAGCGCGACGCGCTTGTCGCCGGCCGCGATCTTCGGCAGCCACTCCTTCTTCTGCGCGTCGCTGCCCGCCTCCAGGATGGCGAGCCCGCCCAGGAGGACGGCGGAAAAGTACGGGCCCGGCACCACCGCGCGGCCCATCTCTTCCATGAGCACCACCAGGTCCACCAGGCCCAGGCCCATGCCGTCGTACTGGTCGGGGAAGACGAGGCCGAGCCAGCCCTGCTCGGCGAGCTTCGTCCACAGCTCGGGGCTCATCCCCTCGGGCGTCTCCATCAGCCGCCGCACCGTGTCGGAGCCGACCTCGTTCTCGAGGAACTTCCGCGCCGTGCTCCGCAGGAGCTCCTGCTCGTCGTTGAAGCCGAAGTTCATGGCTTAGCCTTTCGGGAGGCCGAGCACGCGCTCGCCGATGATGTTCCGCTGGATCTCGGTGGTGCCGCCCTCGATGGAGTTGGCCCGGGAGCGGAGGAAGGCGTGCTGCCAGAGGCCATCCGCCACCGCCCACTCGCTGCCGTGG
>JBGOVO010000259.1:0-5810 GCA_041478145.1 Methylomirabilia bacterium | reverse complement strand
ATGGCGGTGAGCATCTCGGCCAGGCTCTCGGACACCTTCAGGCACACGTTGCCGGTGAAGCCGTCCGTCACCACCACGTCGCAGCGGCCGTTGTAGATGTCGCGCCCCTCGATATTGCCGATGAAGTTGAGCGACGAGCCGCGCAGGTCCTCGAAGGCTTCCTTGGTGAGATCGGTCCCCTTGCCCTCCTCCTCACCCACCGAGAGCAGCCCCACCCGCGGGTTGTCCTTGCCCACGATGTGCCGCGAGTAGACGTGGCCCATCACCGCGAACTGGAACAGCTGGCGGGGCTTGGGGTCCACGTTGGCGCCCGCGTCGATCAGCACGGTGTAGCCGGACAGGCTCGGCAGGGGCGCGGCGATGGCGGGGCGATCCACCCCGGGCAGCACGCCCATCACGAACATGCTGATCGCCATGGCCGCGCCGGTGTTGCCGGCGGAGACGATGGCGCCGCACTCGCCGTCCTTCACCAGCTCGGCGGCCACGCGCAGCGACGAGTCGCGCTTCCGGCGCAGCGCCTGCGACGGGGCTTCCGCCATGCCCACCACCTGCGAGGCGTGCCGCACGCTGACCGGCAGGTCCTGGGCGCCGAGCCGCGCGATCTCGCGCTCGATGGCGGCCCGGTCGCCGACCAGCACCGAGGCCAAGCCGAACTCCCGGCACGCGGCCACCGCGCCCTCGACCACGACGGCGGGGCCGAAGTCGCCTCCCATGGCGTCGACCGCAATCTTCATTGGCGCCGATCTTATGGCACGGCCGGGCCCGGCCGGAAGCTATTCTCCCTCGACCGAGATGACTTCCCGTCCCTTGTAGAAGCCGCAGTGGGGGCAGATCCGGTGGGGGGGCTTGACCTCGCGGCACTGGGGGCAGAGCGAGCGGGACGGCGCGACCATCTTGTAGTGCGTGCGCCGCTTGCGGCCGCGCGTCTTGGAATGCCGTCGCTTGGGAAGAGGCATCGGGTGTCTCCTATCTCGTTCGCTCGGCCCAGCCCTTGAGGGCCGCCCAGCGTGAATCGGGCGCGGGCGCCTCGCACGCGCAGGCCGTGACGTTGCGGTTGCCGCCGCAGATCGGGCACAGGCCCCGGCAGCTCTCGCGGCACAGGGGCTTCATGGGCAGGGCCAGAGTGGTCTCGGTCTCCAGCAGGGCCGTGAGATCCAGGGCCCCGTGCTGATACACATCCGTCTCCAGGTCATCGGCTCCCAGCTCCCGCTCCTCGCCGCGCGTCCCGGGAGCGGGCACGAAGCGGGCATCCACCGTGGGGTGGACGGTCACGGCATAGGGCTCCAGGCAGCGCCCGCAGGCCAGCGGCACCCGGGCCGAAAGATCCCCCCGGACGAAGACCGTCTCGCCGTCCTTCTCAACGGTCAGCGAGACGTCATCGAGGGTCCACACGGCGTCCTGGAACGGCCGGGGGAACTCGGCGGTCCCCTCGATGCGCAGACCTTCGAGGGGAATGTCGGCGACCTGGATGAGCACGCGAAGAACCTCGTCTAACTTTATGTCAATTAAGGCGTTTTCCAAAAGCCGCGTCAGTATAAGCGTGGGGGTACCCCTTGTCAACCTAAAAGCCCCCTTGCTTGACGCTCCGGGGGCCGGCTGCTAGCATTCGGCACAGGGAGGACGCGCGCATGGCCAACCTCATGAAAACCGGTGTGCTGCTGGCGGCGCTGACGGTGCTGCTCGTGCTCATCGGCGGCGCGCTCGGCGGCCAGCACGGGATGCTCCTGGCCTTTGTCCTGGCCATGGTGATGAACCTTGGCAGCTACTGGTTCTCCGACCGCATCGTCCTGGCGATGTACGGCGCCCAGCCAGTGGACGAGGCCCAGGCGCCCGCCCTTCACCGGATCGTGCGGACGCTCGCGACGCGCGCCGGCATCCCGATGCCGCGCGTCTACATCATCGCTCAGGAGACCCCCAACGCCTTCGCCACGGGCCGCAGCCCGCAGCACGCCGCGGTCGCGGTGACGGAAGGCATCCTGCGGGTCATGAGCGAGGAGGAGCTGGAGGGCGTGCTCGCCCACGAGCTCTCCCACGTGCGGAACCGGGACACCCTGATCATGGCCATCGCCGCGACCCTGGCCGGAACCATCACTTATATGGCGCACATGGCGCAGTGGGCGATGATCTTCGGCGGCGGCCGGCGGGACAGCGATGAGGACTCGGGGGGCGGCGGAGTCATCGGCGGACTGCTCATGATCGTGCTCGCCCCGCTGGCGGCCACCCTCATCCAGCTCGCCGTCTCGCGCTCGCGGGAGTTCCAGGCCGACGCGAGCGGCGCCCAGATGGCGGGACAGCCGTGGGGCCTGGCCAAGGCGCTCGAGAAGCTCGACGTGGCGTCCCGGATGGCGCCGATGCAGGCGACGCCCGCCACGGCCCACCTGTTCATCGTCAACCCGCTCACGGGCGGCGGCTGGACCACGCTCTTCTCCACGCACCCGCCGATCGCCGAGCGGGTGGCGCGGCTACGCGCCATGTCCGGGTCCCAGGCCAGGTAGGCGGATCGTCGGCTCCGTCGTCGGAGCGCTTCGGGGGAGACGGGTGACCGTCTCCCCTTTTTCGCGAACATGATCGCAGCGCAGGATCTCCGGAAGGTCTACGGGTCCAACATCGTGATCGACGGCGTGTCGTTCGCGCTTGGCGGAGGCCAGTGCTTGGCCCTGCTCGGCCCGAACGGCGCCGGCAAGACCACGCTGCTCCGGATCCTCGGAACCCTCTTGCGACCGACCTCGGGCTCGCTCCACGTGGGAGGCGTCGACGCCCTGCGGGAGCCGGAGCCGGTCCGGGCGCTCCTCGGCATGGTGGCCCACGGCTCCTACGTCTACGAGGACCTCACCGCGCGGGAGAACCTGCGCTTCTGGGAGATCATGCGCGGCGGCGACGCCTCTCCCGCCCGCCTGGCGGCCGCGCTGGTCCAGGTGGAGCTGGACGGGGTCGCGGACGAGCGCGTGCGCACGTTCTCGGCCGGGATGAAGCGGCGGCTCGGGCTGGCCCGCGTGCTGCTGAGTCAGGCCCGGGTGCTCCTGCTCGACGAGCCGTTCACCGGGCTCGACCAGCGCGGGCGGAAGTGGGTGAGCGAGTTCCTGCTGGGCTTCAAGGCCGGCGGCGGCACCGCGGTGGTCGCCACCCACAGCTTCGGCGGGGGGCTCGGCGTGGCGGACCGCGTCGGCATCCTCGTGGAAGGCCGGCTGCTGGTGGACCGGCCCGCGGCGGATCTTTCCAGCCCGGAGCTGCACCGGCTGTACGAGAGCCTCACCGAGTCCGTCGAGGCGGCCCCGTGACCTACGCCCGGCGCGCCTGGATCGTCTTCTACAAGGACCTGGTCATCGAGCGCCGCTCGAAGGAGCAGACCAACGCGCTCCTTTTCTTCTGCGTGCTGCTGCTCTTCCTGTTCCAGTTCGCGCTGGGCCCGGACCGCGAGCGGCTGGCCGCGGCGCTGCCCGGGCTGCTCTGGCTTGGGCTCATCCTGGCCGGGCTGCTCGGCCTCGGCCGCAGCTTCCTCGCCGAGCGCGAGAACGACTGCTGGGAGGGGCTCCGCCTCACCCCGGGCGACAAGTCGGCCATCTATCTGGGCAAGCTCGCCGGCAACTGCGTGCTGATGACCGCCGTCGAGATCGTTCTGGTGGTACTCTTCGGCGTGTTCTACAACGTCGATCTGTGGACGCCGGCGGCCCCGCTCGCCCTGGTGCTGGCCCTCGGCACCGTCGGGCTGGCCGCGGTCGGCACGCTCTTCGCGGCCATGACCACGCACGTGCGCGCCCGCGAGCTGCTCTTCCCGGTGCTGCTCCTGCCCGTGCAGGTGCCGGTGCTCCTGGCGACGGTGAGCGCGACCCAGGCGCTCTTGCTCGGGCAGCCCCTCGCCGACGTGGCGCACTGGCTCAAGCTGCTGGCGGGCGCCGATCTCGTCTACGTCACGATCGGGCTGCTCACCTTCGAGTTCGTGCTCGAGGGCTGATCGAAGAGGTATGCGATGACGCGCGTGCTCGGCTGGCTGGCGGCGCTGGGACTGCTGGCGGGACTCGCGGCGGGCTTCGGCTACGCGCCCCGCGAAGCCGTGCAGGGCAACGTGCAGCGCATCATGTACCTGCACGTGCCCTCGGTGCTCACCGCCTATCTCGCCTTCGGGCTGGTGCTGCTGGGCAGCATCGCGTACCTCGCGACCCGCCGCCCGGGCTGGGACCGGCTCGCGGGCAGCGCGGGCGAGATCGGCGTGCTTTTCACCGGCCTCACCATCGTCTCCGGCTCCATCTGGGGCAAGCCCACGTGGGGCACCTGGTGGACGTGGGACGCGCGCCTCACCTCCACCGCGGTGCTCTTCCTCGCCTACGTGGGCTACCTGCTGCTGCGGAGCCTGATCGACGATCCCGACGCGCGGGGCCGCTACGCGGCGGTGGTCGGGATCCTGGGCGCGGTCAATATCCCGATCGTGCACTTCTCGGTGAAGTGGTGGCGGGCGCTGCACCAGCCCTCCACCATTCTCGGGCCGGAGCCTTCACCCATCGATCCCGCGATCGGCCTGGCGCTCTTCATCAACTGGGTCGCCTTCACGCTGCTGTTCGCCTACTTCCTGTCGCGGCGGATGGAGATCGCCCGCCTCGAGGAGCAGACCTGATGCCCACGAACTGGGCCTACGTGTTCGCGGCCTACGGGATCGCGGCGATCGTGCTCCTCGGCTACTGGCGCCACCTGGCGCGCCGGGCCCGCGCGCTCGCCGCGCGGCCCGCCGCGAAGGCGCGGGTGGCATGAACCGCAAGACCAAGTTCATCGCGGGCGGCCTCGTCATCGTGGCCGCGCTCGCCTACCTGGTCTACGCGGGCGTGAGCCAGTCGGTGGTCTACTTCGTCACCCCGAGCGAGCTGGGGGCCGCGCCGGTGGCCGGCAAGTCGTACCGGCTGGGCGGCATGGTGCAGCCCGGCACGCTCAAGTGGGAGCCGAAGGCGCTCGACCTGCGCTTCACCCTCTCCGACGGCCAGGCCTCGGTGCCGGTGCGCCACCGGGGCACGCCGCCCGATCTCTTCGCCGAGGGCCGCGGCGCCGTGGTCGAGGGCACCTGGAGCCACGACGGTTACTTCCAGGCCACGACCATCCTGGCCAAGCATTCGGAGGAATACAAAGCCCCGCACGACGCGAGCCAGGCGGGCTACAAGGAATTGCTCAAGACGCTGCGCGGCGGGGAGACCAAGCCATGACGCCCGAGCTGGGCTACGCCGCGACGGTGGCCGCCCTCGTACTGGCGGTCTATGGATCCGGCGCCGCGGTGTGGAGCGCGGTGAAGGGGCGCGCCGAGCTGCGCGCCTCCTCCGAGCGGGCCGCCGTCGGCGTCTCGCTGCTCATCACCGCGTGCATGCTGCTGCTGGTCTACGCCTTCCTCACCTTCGACTTCTCGGTGAAGTACGTGGCCAACAACACCAACCTGGGCACGCCCTTCTACTACCGCATCACCGCGCTCTGGGGCGCGCTCGAGGGCTCGATCATCCTGTGGGCGTGGATGCTCTCGCTCTACACCCTGATCATGGTGAGCCGCTACCGCCGCACCCAGCCGCAGCTCTACCCGTGGACGCTGGCGGTGATGCTCGGCATCTCCGCCTTCTTCCTCCTCGTGATGACGATTCCGGCGCCGCCCTTCGAGCGCCTCTCCCCCGTCCCCGCCGACGGCCGCGGGCTCAACCCGCTGCTCGAGGACTCGGGGATGATCACCCACCCGGTGGCGCTCTACCTGGGCTTCACCGGCTTCACGGTGCCCTTCGCCTTCGCGATGGCCGCGCTCATCGTCGGGCGCACCGGCGACGAATGGATCACCATCACCCGCCGCT
>JBGOVO010000088.1:0-11811 GCA_041478145.1 Methylomirabilia bacterium | reverse complement strand
GAGCGTGGAGGCGGGCGTGCGGGAGCGGCGCATGGGCGACGCGGTCCGCTTGCAGTACGACGCCGATCTCCCGGCCGATCTCCTCGCCATGCTGGTCGACGAGCTCGAGCTTCAGCCCGACGACCTCTACGCGGGCACCGGCTTCACCGCGTTCTCCGATCTCTTCCAGCTCTACGCCGCCGTCAACCTGCCGCGGCTCAAGGATCAGCCCCTGCCCCCCCGCCCGCTGGCCGCCTTCGACGGCGGCGCGGACATCTGGAGCGCGATCCGGAGCGGCGACGTCCTCGCCCACCACCCGTACCACTCCTTCGACGCGGTCACCCGGTTCGTCAGCGAGGCCGCCGTCGATCCGCGGGTGCTCGCGATCAAGATGACGCTCTACCGCGTGAGCCCGACCTCGCCGATCGCGCTGGCCCTCACCCGGGCCGCCGAGAACGGCAAGGAGGTCGCGGTGCTCGTCGAGCTGCAGGCCCGCTTCGACGAGGAGGCCAATATCCGCTGGGCCCGCGCGCTCGAGGAAGTGGGGGCCCACGTCGTCTACGGGCTGCCCGGCTACAAGACCCACTGCAAGGCGTGCCTGGTGGTGCGACAGGAGGCCGATGGGATCCGGCGCTACTGCCACCTCGCCACCGGCAACTACAACGTCCGGACCGGCGGCATCTACGGCGATTTCGGCCTCTTCACCTGCCGGGAGTCGTTCGGCGAGGACGTCACCGAGCTGTTCAACATGCTCACCGGCTACACGCGCCCGCGCGGCTTCCGCCACCTGCTGGTGGCCCCCACCGGGCTGCGCGACGGCTTCGACGAGCGCATCCGGCGGGAGACGGACCACGCGCGGCGCGGCCGGCCCGCCCGCATCATCGCCAAGATGAACAGCCTGGTGGACCGGACCCTGATCGAGGAGCTGTACGCGGCGAGCCAGGCCGGCGTCACGGTGGACCTGATCGTGCGCGGGATCTGCTGCCTGCGCCCGGGCATCCCGGGCCTATCCGACCGCATCCGCGCCATCTCGATCGTGGACCGCTACCTCGAGCACGCGCGCGCGTTCTACTTCGAGAACGGCGGCCAGTCGGAATACTGGCTGGCGTCCGCCGACTGGATGCCGCGCAACCTGGACCATCGCGTCGAGGTGGCGTTCCCGGTGCTCGATCCGCGGTTGCAGGCCCAGATCCGCGAGGTCCTCGAGCTGCAGCTCACCGATACGGTCAAGGCGCGCGAGATTCTCATCGACGGCGGCTCGACGCGGGTGCCGGTGTCCGACACGCCGCCCATCCGCTCGCAGGAGCGGCTCTACGCGCTGGTCGCCTCGGAGGCTCGCGCCTCCTAGCCGCGCTTCAGCCTGCTCACATCTTCGCGACGGCCTCGTGGCGCGACGCATGATCCGCGGGCAGCCGGCGAACGTCCTCCCCGCCCTCGGCCAGGACCGCGGTCGCGATCGTCCGATCGTTCGTCACGCGGGGAACCTTGTGCTGGTCGCCGAGCCGCCCCGCCCGCTGCATCCAGCGATAGAAGGTGGAGGGCGGCAGCACCGTCACGCGCGGCGCAACCATCCCCACCGAGCCCGCCCGCTTGGTGCGGTAGTCGGTATTGAGGCTCGCCAGGGTCTCGTCGAGGATGCGCGCGAAGTCATCCGGCTCGACCGGGAGCACCCGGAACTCGATCAGCCATTCGTGCCCGCCGCGCGGCTCGGCCGCGGTCGGGAACGCGGGCGCCACCGTGAACTCCACCGCCTCCGCTTCCGTGCGCCGGCACGCCCGCACCAGGGCCCGCTCCACTTCTTCCACGATCACGTTCTCGCCGAACGCGTTCACGTAGTGGCGGGTCCGCCCGGTGATCGCCAGACGCAGAGGGTCACGCGCGGTGAACCGCACCGTGTCGCCGAGTACGTAGGACCAGAGCCCGGCCGGCGTGCTCATCACGACCGCGTACGGACGTCCCAGCTCCACCTCCGCCACCGGGTGGCGTCTCGGGGTGGCGGTGCCCAGATCCTCGACGGGGACGAACTCGTAGAAGATGCCGTAGTCGAGCATCAGGGTGAGCCCGCCCGCGGCCTCCGTCTGCACCGCCACGAAGCCCTCCGAGGCCGGGTACACCTCCACCCGCTCGAGGCGGCGGCCCAGCCACTCCTCGCACACCTGGGCGTACGGCGCGAAGGCCACGCCGCCGTGGATCAGGGTCCGCAGATTCGGCCAGAGCTGGCCCAGGTCCCGGAGCCGGCGGCCCCCGCTCTGGCAGTGGCGCGCCACCCGCTCGAACAGGATGACGAGCCACGAGGGCATGCCCGACAGGAGGCGGAGATCCTGCGTCGCGGCCAACGCGGCGATGGCCGCGAGCCGCTCCTCCCAGTCGGCGATGCCGGCCAGGACCGCGCCCGGCGAGTAGCGCCCGCGGAAACCCCACGACAGGCGGCTCGCGACGAGACCGGAGAGATCCCCGACGCGGCTCCCCGGACCCAGCGGCCGGAGGACCGTGCTCCCGCCGAGGAAGAGCATGGGCCCCCCCATCAGCGGCTCGCCGCCCACCAGCTCCGCGGCGCGGAGCAGGGCGTCCCACCCGCCCTGGCGATGCCCCACGAGCGCTTCCGGCGTGACCGGGATCAGCTTGTCGCCCGAGGTCGTGCCCGAGGTCTTCACCCAGTCCCGACAGCGACCCGGCCACGTGACGGCCTCGTCCCCGGCGGCCGCGCGCTCGAGCCACGGCCGATGCTGGGCATAGTCGCGCACCGGCACCCGCGATTGGTAGTCGGCGATGGACCGGATGGAGCGGAAGCCGTGGGCGAGGCCGACCTCGGTGTCGCGCGCGGTCGCGACGAGCCGGCGCAGCGCGCGCTCCTGGACCGCGGCGGGATCGCGCCAGATTCGCTCGAGCTGCCGGCGGCGGCGGCTCCCGTACCAGTCGATCAGCCCACCCGCGAGCCGCCCGATCACCGGACGCCTCCCAGCGCGGGCGCCCCGACCGCTCGCCGCGCGCGCGTGCCCTCGAGCCAGTCGGCCACCACCTCCGCGAACGGCTCCGGCCGCTCCAGCATCGGCGCGTGCCCGCACCGCGACAGGTGCCAGAGCTGGGCGTCCGGGATCAACGCCCGGAAGCGCTCGGCCACGTCGGGCGGGGTGATCCGGTCCTCCATGCCCCAGACGAGCAGCGTGGGCACGCGGATCTCCCCGAGGCGGTCCTCCAGGTTGTCGCGCCGGGCGTCCCGCGCGAAGCGCAGCACCCGCAGCGCGGAGGCGGGAGTGGTGACCACCCGATGCACGTCCTCCACCCAGCCCTCGGTGACCAGCCCCGGATCGAAGAACACCTCCTCCATCTTGCGCCGAACCCACCCGCGGTCCGGACGGTGGGGCACGCCGCTCGTGAAGCCCCGCTCGAAGAGCCCGGAGGATCCGGTGAGCACGAGGCCCGAGACGCGCTCGCCGTGGTCCAGCCCGAGCCTCAGGGCCACGTGCCCGCCCAGCGAGTTGCCTCCGATCACCGCGCGATGAATGTCCAGCGCGTCCAGGAACCGGAGCACGTGGCGCGCCAGGCCGTCGACGGACGCCTCGCGCAGGTCGTGATGAAAGATGGGCAGCGTGAGCGCGATCGGACGGTATCCGTCGTCCAGGGCCTCGAGCACCGCGTCCCAGTGGTGCATCTGCCCCATGAGGCCATGCAGCAGCACGATGGGCTCTCCCGCGCCGCGCTCGAGCCAGCGAAACTCCGGATCGTCACGCGCTGTTTCGTCACGCCCCGTCTCGTTGCGAATGTCCACAGTGACCTCCTTGTCGAAGGCTGCCTGCGGGAGCTGTTCACCCGGCGAGCCGCCGCTGCCGGCACACGGTCACGAACCTCAGCACCGACCGTGACTGGATGTGCACGTGTCGCGGCATCTTGGCCGCCGTCCACGACCAGTTGACCTGGGCGTGGGTCCGACCCGTCGCGAGCGCTCGGCGCAGCGCCGCCGCGTCCCGTCCCGGGAAGCGCGTGGCCGCGCTGCCCAGGTACCCCACGTCGTGAGCGTCGCTGCCCGCGTTGTTGACCACCTCGACGGCATCGAGCGGAAGCTCGGGGATCAGGCGTCCGATCGACCGGTGCCCGCGCGCGGTGCCTCGCAGCGGGTGAAACGGATGCGCGGCCACCGCGAGACCGCCCTGGGCGTGGACGAGTCGGATGCTCTCCGGCGCGGAGAGCCCGGGCGGCACCCGCTCGCTCAGGTAGAGGCCGAGCAGGTGGCCGTTGAGCGTGCTGATCTCCTCGCCCACCACCACGTCCACCCCCAGCTCCGGGTGCTCGCGGGCGAAGTCACGCGCGCGCAGGGCGCCCGCGACCTGGTCGTGATCGGTGATGGCGACGACGTCCAGCCGGCCCGCGGCGGCGCGCACGATCGCCTCCGGCGCCTGCCCGCCGTCGCTGTACAGCGAGTGCACGTGCAGATCCGCGCGGCCGCCGCAGAGCGGCCGCCGGCGCGCTCGGTCTCGCGTGAGGACCCCGTCCATCACGTCCGAGCATGCACGGCGGGCATTGATCACATACCGTTTCCGCCGTGAAGTTTCTGTGACGCCCGCGGCGGCGGGCGGAGGGGCTTGCCGCCCTAGGGCCGCGGCGGCTCGATGGGCAGCGTGAAGCGGACCGTGGTGCCGCGCTCCGGCTCGCTCTCGATGCGCAGCTCGCCACCGTGGGCCAGGACCAGGTGCTTGACGATGGCCAGCCCCAGCCCGGTGCCCCCCAGCTCCCGCGAGCGCGCCTTGTCCACTCGATAGAAGCGCTCCGTGATGCGCGGCAGGTCCGCGGCGGGAATCCCGATCCCGGTGTCGGCCACCGCGACCTCGATCATCTCCCCCGCCACGTCCCGCGCGGTCACGGTCACCGCGCCCCCCTCCGGCGTGTACTTGACCGCGTTGTCGACCAGGTTGATGAGGATCTGGGCGAGGCGGTCCCGATCCGCGGAGACCGCGGACAGGACGGGGGCCGCCTGCGCCGTCACGGTCACCCGCGACCGCGCCGCGCGGGGGCCGATGATACCGAGCACGGAGGCCACCACCTCGTCGACCCGGACCGGCTCGCGCCGCAGCGTCACCTTGCCGAGCTCGATATTGGAGAGATCCGTGAGGTCGTTGAGCAGCCGCCCGAGCCGCTCGCTGTGGCGCAGGACGATCTCGAGGAATCGCCGCGCGTTCTCCTGGTCCTCGAGCGCGCCCGAGAGCAGCGTCTCCAGGTAGCCCTGGATGGCGGTCAAGGGCGTGCGCAGCTCGTGGCTCACGTTGGCGACGAACTCGGTGCGGACCCGCTCGAGCTGGCGCAGGGCGGTCACGTCGTGGAGGACCATCACCACGCCCGGCCGGTCGCCCGCCAGGGCGAGCCGGACCGCGTTGACCCCGAGGACGCGCGGCGCCGGGCTCGTCAGCACCAGCTCGCGGCGGATCGCGCTCGCTTCGCCGGCCCGGCCGCCTCCCGCGTGCACGGCGCGGAAGATCTCGTGGAGATCGGCGTTGCGGATCACCTCCAGGAACGGCTTGCCCTCGCCCCGGGCCGTCCCGAGGGCGAACATGACCCGGGCCTGCTCGTTCATCAGGAGGATGTGCTCCTGGCCATCCACCGCGATGACCCCCTCGACCATGGCGTCCAGGATGGCGGTGACCTTGGCCTGCTCCTGCTCGAGGTCCCGGATCTTCTCGCGCAGGCGTCCCGCCATCACGTTCAGCGATCGCCCCAGGGTGCCGATCTCGTCGGTGGACCGCGTGGGAGCCCGGACCAGGAAGCTTCCCTCGCTCATCTGGCGCGCGATCGACTGCATCTCCACCACCGGGCGGGTGACCTGCCCGGCCACGAAGATGCCGATGCCGAGGGCCACCAGCAGCGTGAGGGCGCCGCCCGCCAGCATCACCTGGTGGAGGGTGGCGTAGGAGGCGGTCACCGCCGAGAGGGGCAGAGCCAGCCGCAGGACCCCCACCACGCGCCCGCCGTCGCGAACCGGAACCGCCACGTACAGGAGCGGGGCGTCGACGGTGACGCTCTGGCGAAGGTCACGGCCCACGCGCCCGTCCAGGGCCGCGCGCACCTCCCGACGGTCCGCATGATTTTCCAGCCCGGCCAGCTCCGCGAGGCTGCGATCGGACTCGCCGATCACGCGACCGTCCGGCGCAATGAGGGTGACGCGCGCTCCGGTCGAGCGGGCCACCCGGAGGACGAAGTCCTGGGCGGGGCCGGCGATCGCGCCCGCGCGGAGCGGGGCGCGGGCTTCGTCGTGGACGACGGCGGCCACCGCGCCGAGCCGGGTTTCCAGCGACTCCACCGCGAAGGCCTCCAGGGCCCGGTTGAGGTAGAAGCCGGCGGCCAGGCTGCTCACCGCCGCGAACCCGATCAGGGTGAGCGTGAGCTTGAGGGCGATGCTCCGGCGCACCGCCCGGAGAAGCAGGCCCATCAGTCGCCGCCTTCCAGCCGGTACCCCACGCCGGTCACGGTGCCGATCCGCGGTCCCTCCGATCCGAGCTTCTGCCGCAGCCGGCGCACGTGCACGTCCACCGTGCGGGACTCGATCTCGCCCGCCGCGGCATAGCCCCACACGTGATCGAGTAGGAACTCGCGCGACAGGACACGCCCGCGCGCCTCGACCAGGGCCCGGAGCAGATCGAACTCCTTCCGCGTGAGGCTCACCGGGGCGCCGCCGACCGTGACCGTGTGGGCGGCCGGGTCGATCGCGAGCCGTCCCACGGTCAGCGGCGCCGTGCCGGGGGCCGGACGGGTTCGGCGCAGCACCGCGCGGACGCGGGCCATCAGCTCCCGGGGCGAGAACGGCTTCACCACGTAGTCGTCGGCGCCCAGCTCGAGCCCGAGCACGCGGTCGACCTCGTCGCCGCGGGCGGTGAGCATCACGATGGGCAGGGCCCGGGTCACCGGGTCCTGCCGCAAGCGCCGGCACACCTCGAGGCCGTCCATCTCGGGCAGCATGAGATCGAGCAGGATCAGATCGGGCGGGACGGTACGAGCCAGGCGCAGACCCTCCGCCCCGCTCTTGCACTTCATCACCTGATAGCCCTCGCGCTCCAGGTGAAAGACGAGGAGCTCACGAATATCGGGCTCGTCCTCGACGATCAGCACGCGCTGGGGCGCTATCGATGACTCCTTTGCTTGGTCGGTCGAT
This sequence comes from Methylomirabilia bacterium, assembly GCA_041478145.1. Classification (GTDB taxonomy): domain Bacteria; phylum Methylomirabilota; class Methylomirabilia; order Rokubacteriales; family CSP1-6; genus CAMLFJ01. Next base: position 4,694 of record JBGOVO010000088.1, on the reverse strand, counting down.
CTGATTATCTATCCGCTCGGCTCGCCTGCGGCTGCGCCTCGCCCTACCAGGCGCGACTCTCTCCGATCTTCAGCACCCAGGCGCGGGAGGGATCGATGTGGCGGCGACGGATGTCGGCGAGCATGCGCTGCGGCGGCTCGTCGATCGGCTCCTCGGCCAGATCGAAGGTGCCCCAGTGCACGCCGAGCATCACGTTCGCCTCGAGATCGACGAAGGCCTGGACGGCCTCCTCCGGCGTCATGTGGACCCACTTCATGATCTGGGGCGGCAGGTAGGCGCCGATGGCCAGCGCCGCCACGTCGAAGGGGCCGAGGCGCCGCCCCGCCTCCTTGAAGCCCCCGAAGTAGCCGGTGTCACCCCCGAAGTAGAGCCGCTTCTCACGCCCGAGGATGGCCCAGGAGGCCCAGAGGCGCTCGTTGCCGTCCCAGAGCGAGCGCTGGGAGAAGTGCTGGGCGGGCACGCAGACGAAGCGCACCCCGCGCTCCTCGCGCTCCTGCCACCAGTCGAGCTCTTCCACGTGGGCCATGCCGTTGTCCGCGAACCATTGCTTGAGCCCGAGCGGTACCACGAAGAGGGGGTCGTGGACGGCGGCCAAGCGCTTGACCGTCGGCAGGTCCAGATGGTCGTAGTGATCGTGGGAGATCACCACCACGTCGATGCGCGGCAGGTGCTCGAAGGCCAGGCCCGGCGGCCCGAGGCGCTTGGCCCCGAGCCACGAGGTGGGTCCCGCCCGCTCGCTCCACTGCGGGTCGGTCAGCACGCTCAAGCCATCCACCTGCACCAGCAGGGTGGCGTGGCCGATCCACGTGATGGCGGGCGGCGGCGGCACCACGCGGAGCGCGGCCCCATCATTGGCCACGCGGGGAGCGTCGAAGGTGCGCGGGGACGTCAGGCTCTGCCCCGCACGCCGGACGATGAAGCTCCAGCGCGTCCAGCCCGAGGGGCGGGAGAACCCCGGATCGAGGTTGCGGAAGCCGCCCTGGACGTGGTGCAGGGCCCCGCCCGGCACGGGCTGCGTTCCGGCGCTCGCACACACGACGAGGATCAGGAGCGGGGCAAGCGCGGCGGCTCGATGACGCACTCTGGCCCGAAGTCTACCCCGCCGCCGCGGCGGGCGTCCAGCCTAGGTCGAGCGCGCGGCGCTCCCCGCCTTTGCTCCGTTCGTCCCCGCCGCGGGCAAGAGGCCGAGCAGCCGCAGCCGCTTGCGGAGGGTGTTCCGGTTGATGCCCAGGAGCTTCGCCGCCTTCAACTGGTTGCCGCCGCATAGCTCGAGCGCGTGCCGCAGGAGCGGCAGCTCCACCCGGGCCATGACGCCCCGGTAGAGCCGACCGCCCTCGGCCGTCGCTTCGCTCACGAGGGACGGCAGCGTGCTGGTGACGAGCTCCTCGAACATATCCGTCCCCGATTTGGTGCTCATACGATTCCGCGGAGCAAGGGCTGTGCCCGGGAGCGCCCGGATAGCAAATCAAGGGCTTAGCGCGGATCCTCGGGCGCGACACGCGCTGGATTGCTCACGCCATAAGCATGGAGCCTCAATCCTGGGCAGGAAGAAACGACACGTGGGCGCTCACCACCCGCCAGCCGGCCTCCGTCCGCACCCAGGTCTGGCTCTGCCGGCCGCGTCGCCCCGAGTCCCGCTTGTCGAACTCGGTGTTGGTGGTCGCGAAGTCCAACCCGTACGTCGTGACGACGGTGTTGGCCAGTGTCCGGCGCAGGTCCACGTTGGGCCGCGCCTGGCGAAACGCGGTGATCGCATCGTGGCCGTAGAGGTTCTCGGCGAGCCCGAACCGGATCGTGAGCGGACTCTTCCAGAAGAACGTAGCCAGGGCCGGCACGTCGTTGTCGTTGAGCGCGGTCTCGTAACCCTCGAAGGCGGCCGTGACCTCCGCCACCACCTTGGGGTCGTTGACCCGCATCAGGCCGTCACCGCCGCGGCCGCCACGCCCTTGGCCTCGAGGAGCGCGCCCACCCGGAGGACGTAGGCCTCCCGGAACGGCGCGGCGATGATCTGGACGCCGAGCGGCAGCGCCCCCGGCCGCGTCACCGGCACCGAGAGTACCGGCAGGCCGATGAAGGAGAGCGGCTGGGTGTAGACGCCCAGGTTGGGGCGCGTCAGCACCTCGACGCCGGCCAGCACCATCCGGTCCTGGCCGATGCGCGGCGCCGGACAGGGCGTCGTGGGTGCGAGCAACACGTCGACCTCGCGGAACACCTCGGCCACGCGGGCGCGATACCAGGCGCGGAAGCGCTGGGCCTGCTGGTAGACGACGCCCGGGACGAGGGCCCCCGCCAAAAAGCGGTCGCGGGTCAGCGGGTCGAAGTCGCGGGCGCGCGTCTTCAGGTCCTCCAGATGCACGGCGGCGCCTTCCGACGCGGTGATGACCATCGCGGCGGCGCGGGCCCGGTGCGCCTCTCGAATGGTCACCCGACGCGACACCCCCAGCGCCGCGGCGACCGCTGCCACCGCGGCGAAGGCTTCGGGCTCGCCCCCGCGGGCGAAGTGGCCGTCGAGCACGGCGATGCGGAGCCCGTCGATCCCCTCGCCCAGCACGGGCGAGCAGGGCTCGGCCGCGCGCGGCGAGCAGACCGGGTCTTCGGGATCCGGCCCCTGCAGGCAGTCGAGCGCCGCGGTGACGTCCCGGATCGAGCGGCCAATCGCGCCCACGTGATCGAAGCTGCCCGCGAAGAGCGTGCTGCCCGCGCGCGAGACGCGGCCATAGGTCGGCTTGAGGCCGAAGACGCCGCAGAGTGCGGCGGGCACACGGACGGAGCCGTTCGTGTCGGAGCCCAGCGTGAGCGGCACCAGCCCCGCCCCGACCGCGGCGCCCGAGCCGCCCGAGGAGCCGCCCGCGACGCGCGTCGGATCGTGCGGATTGCGCGTGGGGCCGTAGTGGGAATTCTCCGTCGTGAAGCCGTAGGCGTACTCGTCCATGTTGAGCGCGCCGAGCAGCACCGCGCCGGCCCGCCGGAGCGCCGCGACCGCGGCGGCGTCCCGGGTCGCGGGCGGGCGCTCGGCGTTGATCTTCGAGCCGGCGAGCGTCGTCACCCCCGCGATGTCGAACAGGTCCTTGACCGCGAACGGCACCCCCGCGAGCGGACCGGGATCGCGGCGAGCGGCGAGCGCGGCGTCGACCCGATCCGCGTCGGCCCGCGCCTGCGCGGCCAGCACCGTGGTGAAGGCATTGACCGCGGGGCCCCGCGTCGCGATCCGGGCCAGCGCGGCGTCGGTGACCTCCCGGGCGCTCACGCGCCCGGCGCGGACGGCGGCGGCCAGCCCGACGCCGTCAGCCGCCGTGTACTCCACCGGGCTCATGGCTCGAACACCGGCGCCGGCTCGAGATCGTCCGGCAGCGGGAACTCCATCACCAGCGCGGCCGCCCCCATCACGACGCCCATGAACTGGATCACGCCCGGTCGGTGCTCCGGGGCGATCGGCAGCCCGATCAGCTTCGCCGCGTCGTCGACGTAGGCGCCCAGCTCGGCCGGCGTGAGTACCTGGGTCATCGTGTCCCTCCCCGGCCGGCCAGATACGCGCGCCAGCCTCCGCAGGCCGAGATGTCATCCGCGCCCGCCACCGCGTGCGCCTCGCAGAGAAATCCCTTCACCGCCTCCCCGTCCTCGAGCGTGACCGTCCCGATCGAGAGCGGCGGCGGGATCGCGGCGACGAAGCTCCCGAACGCGGCCTCACCCAGCTCCCACACCTCCACCTCGACGGCAGCGCCGGGCTCGCCGGCCACGCGCACCAGGCCCGGCCTGGGCGGGACCGTGGCCCGGAGCGCGTAGAGACGGTACACCGGGGCGGTGCGACAGGCCCGCACGAGCCGGGCGCCCCGATCGGCGAGCGCGCGATTGAGCGGCTGGCCCGAGAGATGCGCCCCGACCACGGCCAGCTGGACCGCGCGGTCTCCGGAGGACCGCGGCACGGCGCCGCCGGGATCGAGGGATCGCTCCTCCCGGCGGCGCTCCCAGATCGTGCCGAGCGCGCAGATCATCTCGTCGTGGAACGCGGGCCCGATCAGCGAGATCCCGAAGGGCAGGCCGTTCGGCCGAAGACCCGCGGGTACCGCGACCGCGCAGCAGTCGAGCAGGTTCACGAAGTTGGTGTAGTAGCCGAGGTTCTCGTTGAGCCGGACCGGGTCGCCCTCCACCGCCGCGTGCCGGTACATCGTCCCGGTGGTCGGCCGCACGAGCACGTCCATGCCCGCCCACTGGGCCCCCGCCCGGCGGCGCAGGTCTTCGAGCCGGTACATGCCGGCGAAGACGTCCACCGCCGTCATCGTCGTGGCCCGGCCCACGATGGACCGCACCACCGGGTGAATGTCCTCCGGATGCGCGTCGAAGAACGGCCCCAGCGCCGCCAGCCGCTCCGCCACCCACGGCCCCGCATAGAGCAGATCGGCGGCCGCGCGGAACGGTGCCCAATCGATCGTCACGCGGCGCCCACCCAGCGCCTCGAGCCGCTCGAGGGCCCGCTCGTAGAGCCGCGCGGCCGCCTCGTCGCCGAAGAACTCGAGCTGGGCGGCCGCGGGCACGCCGAAGCGGAAGCCCGGGCCGAGCGCGGCCGGGGCCGGGCCGGATTCCCGCGAGTAGGGGTCGGCGGGATCCGGGCCGCGGGCCACGTCGAGGACCCGCGCGGCGTCTTCCACCGTGTGCGCCAGGACGGACACGCAGTCGAGCGAGCGGCACGCCGGCAT